>CAZYZR010000001.1:0-4061 GCA_964651945.1 uncultured Oscillospiraceae bacterium
TTTATCAGCAGTATCCTATGGAGACGGCCACTACCATCAGCACCACCTCGGCTATGAACATAATCCCGAACAGCGGGGCTACGAACTTGTACCACTTGTTTACCGGTATACCCATAAGTCCGCATATCATGCACACGCTTGTGGGCCAGAACATATTTGAGTACCCGTCCCCGAACTGGAAAGCCAGCACCGCCTGCTGCCTCGTCAACCCCACCAGGTCCGCCAATGGAGCCATTATGGGCATTGACACCGCCCGCTGCCCGGACCCGGAGGGTATAAAGAAGTTCAACAGATTCTGCACCACTAACATCAGCACCCCGGCCAGTGCCCCGGATGTGCCGTTGAGCATCTGGCTCAGGCCCCAGACCACTGTATCTATTATCACGCCTTTCTGCAAAACTATCAGTATCGCCCTGGACATTCCCACCATCAGTGCCCCGAACATCATGTCCTTCGCAGCGCTGACGAAATTTTCCGCAATCTCATCCGGGGATGCGCCTCCGATGAGTCCTACCACCACCATTGCTATTAGGAAGAGGGTCGCTATCTCCTGTATGTACCAGCCCCTCGTTGTGGTGCCCCACACCAGCAGTGCTATTGTGGCTATGAACACCGCCACGCACGCCTTGTGCCTGCCAGTCATTTTCAGGGCCATGAGTTCCTCTTTCGACAGCCCGGAGATCGTTATCCCCAGTTTTTCCCCGTATACCAGACTCTTTGTGGGGTCTTTCTTTATTCTTTTCGCATATGCGAATATGTATACGAATATTATTCCCATAAATATGAACCAGCATACAATTCTGAATCCTATGCCGCTGTAAAGCTCCACTCCGGCAATTCCCTGTGCCACTCCTATGGTAAAGGGGTTCAGAGTGGCGGATGCAAAGCCCGTGGAAACCGCAATACTGACTATTGCCCCGCCTATTATCGCGTCATACCCCAGTGCAGTGGCAAGGCCAATGAATATGGGAAACATCCCGTAAGTCTCCTCCGTGAGTCCCATTGTGGACCCCAGCACACCGAAGATGATCATCACCACCCGGAATAACAGCAGACTGTTATTCTCGAATTTTCTGATAACGGCCCCCATCATGGCGTCAAAGGTGCCGTTTTTCATCAGCGCATGGACGAACCCATAGGCGAATACTATGAAGAATATTATATCCGCGGCGTCGGTGAAACCTTCCACCACAGCCTGGAATACCCCTATGAGCCCCACTTTTACTCCGCTTACTCTGTGGTAGGACCCCTGGACCACCACCTCGCGGCCTCCCTCCATGACCCTGTCGAATTCCCCCGCGGGAATTACCCAGGTCATGATCGCCGCAAGGCAAATCATAATGAAAATCAGCACAAAGGAGTTGGGAACTTTTATCCTTGAGAGAAATCCTCCCTTTTCCTTTACTTCCTCCTGCGTTTCTGCTGCCGTGTTTGTCGATGACATAAAAAATCCCTCTTTTCCGATAAAATAAACGAGCCAGTGCATTAAAAATGCACCGACCCTTCCCATCAAAAAAGAGAGCACACCCTTAATACAACTTCTCTAATAGCTCTCCAACACAAAAGCCGACAAACTATTGTGTTGACAGTTCTGCACATATTCTGTGCAGCCCCAACCCGGGATATGACCTCCGGATTTCGGCGCCGGCCCCTTTCACTGTGTATCTCCGGCTTTCGGCCTCCTCACAGCTACTTATGGCAAGCGCAACCTCTACTCAAAGATTGCAAGGTATGCAAAAAATATTAACAAAACACAGCACCTCTGTCAACAGGTATCCGCAATTTTGTATATAAATCCAAAAACAGCCCATTATTCCCGCTCCGATTTGTGCCATACCGTAAATTGCTCCCGGCACAATCTTTAAAAAATCCCCCGAAACAATCCGCTTTTTGTGCAATTTATTTGTTTTTCGGATTTTTGACCCTGATTTTCTTGCCCGGAAGACTGCAAATCTACATTTTCTGGTTTTAAACCCATAAAATTTGCTTTTAATGCTATTGACAAAATATTGTTAAAATGATATATATTACATTTGAAGATAGAGGCGCGGCCGAGATGACTAAGCCGGTGAGGGGGCACCCTTTGACCCGGTGTAAAGGCAGAGCCGCCGAAAGGGATCGGGAGGCATCCTTATCCTTTGGGGCAGGGGACAATACCCTGTGCACTCCTGTTTTTACAGAGGCGCTATCGGAATGCTGAAATCCTGGCTTTTCGTTAGCGGAAAGCCTTTTATTTTTTACACTTAAAATTCAAGGAGAGAAAAATGTACACTGTTTACAAAAACGGAAAGTTTTACCTGGAGAGAGAAAAATTTGCCGAGGCCCTTCTCGTGAAGGACAATCTTATTGAGCGCGTCGGAACCCTCCGGGAAGTCACCCGGGGAATCCCGGAATGTGAGACTGTGGACCTTGGCGGCGCCACAGTCATCCCAGGCTTTGACGATTCCCACTGCCATCTGCGGAGTGTGGGCCGGGCCCTTTCCTGCGTAAAGCTTGCAAATGTCAACAGCCTTGAGGGCATAATCCAGCGGGGGAAGGATTTTCTCCGGGAAAATCCTTTGCAGCCCGGACGGGTCCTGATAGGAAGGGGCTGGAACCAGGACTATTTTGAGGATGAGCACAGGCTCCCCACCAGGTACGACCTGGACAGGATAACCACCGAGTACCCAGTGATTTACACCCGCACCTGCGGGCACATGTGTGTCGCCAACAGCAAAGCCCTGGAAGTGGCCGGCATCACCCGTGACACCCCTCCGGCTCCCGGCGGTGCCATATACAAAGATGAAAACGGGGAGCCCAACGGAGTGTTTTCCGAAAACGCTCAGGCCCAGATTCAGGTCATAGTTCCCCCCGTCACCGTGGACTCAGTGGCAGACAACATAGGCGTCGCTATGAAATACGCCCGGAGCCTTGGAATAACGTCAGTTCAGACCTGCGACCTGTCAAAGACCGGCTGGAGGGTAGTGGATCGGGCTTATAAGAAACTCTATGCGGAAAACCCCCTCGCCATAAGGACATACCAGCAGTCTACATTTGACGACCCGGCAATGTACAAAGAATTTCTTGCCGCAGGCAACAAGACAGGGGCAGGGGACGATATGTACAAGTACGGCCCCCTCAAGATGTTTGTGGACGGATCCCTTGGGCGGAGAACGGCCTATATGAGACAACCCTATGCTGATGATCCCACCACCAGGGGAATTTCCACAATGACGGTGGAGCAGTTCGACGAGATGGTAAAACTCGCCGACGACAATTCCTGCCAGATTGCGGTCCATTGCATTGGAGACGCCGCAATTGAGATGGTTCTCAACGCCTACGCCAAAGTGATAAAGGGCGGGAACAACAAAAACCGCCATGCCATAATCCACCGGCAGATAACCGACAAGCCCTTGGTTGAGAGGTTTAAGGAAAACGATGTCCTGGCCCAGGTTCAGCCGATATTCATTCACTACGACATGACCGTAGTGGCTGACAGGGTGGGCAAGGAGCTCGCCTCCACCAGTTACGCCTTCGGTGATATGTACCGCATGGGCATCCACACCTCCTACGGCACAGACAGCCCTGTTGAGGATCTGAATCCTTTCCAGAATCTGTACTGCGCAGTGACCAGAAAGCGCCTCGACGGGTCAGCGGAGTATGGTCCTGAGCAGAGAGTTGACATATACGACGCTGTGGATCAGTACACCGCAGGCAGTGCCTACACCAGTTTTGAAGAGGACAAGAAGGGGAGACTTGCCCCGGGTTATTTTGCGGATTTCGCAGTCCTCGACAGGGATCTCTTTACCGTCCCCGATGATGAGATCAAGGATGTCAACACTGTAATGACGGTCCTCGGAGGCAAAGTCATCTACAAGAAATAAGAGACGACATTTTATATCACAGTGAGGCTTTATATCAATAATTTATCCGGCACATCATATCGCTTTAATGTTTCCTGGATTTTTACACTCAATAATGAATTTACATAACTTCACATTGCGGTCTTGATGTGATTTAAAATTTTAAACCAGCTTACATCTAATACTCCTCCTATATGAAAAACGGCAAAAGGCAGCGGA
>CAZYZR010000001.1:4161-33373 GCA_964651945.1 uncultured Oscillospiraceae bacterium
CCTTGCGGGCGCCCGACCTTATCGGAGGTCAATGGCACAATGGGTCAATTTTTGTTTTCGCTCCGGGCCCCGTACACAAAGCCCTCTGCGTCCTCTTCCTCGGGAATATCACACTCCGGAGGAGGGGTCATGCCCCGCTTCAGATAGTAATCCCTAAGAGCCCGTCTCACTGCCTGCTGAGCCAGCACCGAACAGTGAACTTTTATCGGCGGAAGCCCGTCAAGAGCGTCCATAACTGCCTTGTTGGTTAGCTGCAAAGCCTCGTCCACAGTTTTTCCCTTTATCATCTCAGTGGCCATGCTGGAGGTCGCTATGGCAGCCCCGCATCCGAATGTTTTGAACTTGCAGTCCTTTATGACCCCGTCCTCTATATCAAGGTACATCTTCATTATGTCCCCGCAGACCGGGTTACCAACTTCTCCCACGCCGGAGGCCTCTTCTATTACCCCCACGTTCCTCGGATTCATAAAGTGATCTATAACTTTGTCGCTGTATACCATTTTCTATCTCCTTTTCACTGTTTCAAGAATTTTTTATTTTATCCCATACCGGGGACATTTCTCTCAGCTCTTTTACGGCCTTTACTACAGCATCCGCCACAAATTCGGCCTCCTCAGGGGTATTCTCTGTGGAAAATGTCAGCCTGAGGGAGCTGTGAGCCACTTCAATGGGTATTCCCATAGCCAGGAGTACATGGCTTGGCTCCAGGCTGTCGGATGTGCAGGCCGAACCGGAAGCCGCACATATTCCCATAGCATCAAGCTTTAACAGCAGCCCCTCGCCTTCTATGCCCTCAAAGCAGAAACTCGCATGCCCGGGAAGCCTTTTTTCCGGGTGCCCTGTGAGATAGGATTTTTCCAGGGTGAGTATCTTTCTGATAACTATGTCCCTCATTTCGCGAAGCTTTTCGGCTTTTGCGGGGATATCTCTGGTTGCATTCTCAATTGCCACGCCAAGGCCCACTATGCCGGGCACGTTTTCGGTTCCCGCCCTTCTTCCGCCTTCCTGGCTTCCGCCTTCTATAAGGTTTTCCGGATTGACCCCTCTTCTTATATACAGCACTCCGATCCCTTTCGGAGCATTGAATTTATGACCAGCAAGGCTCAGAAGATCTATATTCTGCCGCTTAACATCTATATCCACATACCCAATTGCCTGCACGGCATCTGTGTGGAAAATAACCCCATGGCGGCGGCAGATTTCGCCGATCTCTGGAATGGGTTCCACAGTGCCGACCTCATTGTTTGCGTACATCACGGACACCAGGGCAGTCTCCGGCCTGATAGCCCGTTCAACCTGCCGTGGGTCCACCATTCCGTACTGATCCACGTCAAGGTAGGTGACCTCAAATCCCTGCTTTTCCAGCCGCTTCATAGTGTTGAGGATCGAGTGGTGCTCCACCGTGGTGGTGATAAGGTGGTTTTTCCCCTTGCTCTTCATGCGCCACGCAGTTCCCTTGATGGCCCAGTTGTCCCCCTCACTTCCGCTGCCTGTAAAATATATTTCATTGGGCAATGCTCCGAGGGCTTTTGCCACTTGCTCCCTTGCCTTGTCTATAACCTTCCTGTTGTTTCTGCCGACGGAATAGACAGTGGAGGCATTCCCGTAATTTTCAGTGAAAAACGGGAGCATCTCCTCCAGGACTTCCTTGCTCACCGGCGTAGTGGCCGCATTGTCAACATAAATAACTTTGCTCATAAAGTCTATTGGACGAAACCGTCCTCCTTTCTTTTATCTGCAGGCTATAAACCTACTTATTTGGTATGATTATATTTTAACTACAACAGCCACAATCTGCAATAGAATTGTGACCAAGTCACAAAACACAATTTGGCAGTACGGTAAACATTCTCGACACTACAGCTATATACTCGGCAATTACACAGCATTTAAAAATTCCCATATTTTTTGCTTTTGAAAAAGCAGCCGGAATCAAGGGAAAGTCCACATTATTTTTTATAGTTTTCATTGGTATGTGAGAATTTTTTAAAAATTGTAAAACAGCAGTCATCTGCCACAGTCAGAAACCGAATTTACTCGGGGACCGACGAGTTTATCTGGTTTTTGTAATTTTCAGCCTGTGCCATCCGCTCTTTGTCACAAAGTTCATTTTCCGAATGCCCCGCATGTCCTTTTATCCATATAAATTCCACATCATGTTCCTTTAAAAGAGGCAGCAAAAGTTCCCAGAGATCGCGGTTTAGGGCGGATTTCCCGTCGCTTTTTCTCCAGTTGTTTTTCTCCCAGGAGTATACCCAGCCTTTTGTAACTGCGTCAACCACATATTTTGAGTCGGATGTAATTTTGACTTTGCAGGGTTCTTTCAGGGCACGGAGCCGGGATATAACCGCAGTAAGTTCCATTCTGTTGTTGGTGGTTTTCCGTTCCCCGCCGCTAAGCAGTTTTTCTTTGCTGTTATAGCGCAAAAGTACCCGCCATCCCCCCGGACCCGGGTTGCCACTGCAGGCTCCGTCTGTGAATATTTCTACTTCTTTCAAATATGTCCTCCTGCTTGGAGTATTTTCGCTGAAAAAATCTGAGAACGGCCTCCATTATACTCCATAAAAAACAATGTGTAAATAAAGCCCGGCCACCGGGCCTTGACAATTGTGTGCAGAATTAGTAAAATAAAGGGCAGGTGAGGCAACACACCGGGTTTGTACTTTTAAGCCACTGGCTTTTTGAAAATATATTATATAACTGAAATTTTCGCCATCTGATGAGAATGGTGTGTTTTTTGTATCTAAATTTTACAACAGAAAGGATTTTTAATGCCAAAGAGCGACAAGACAGAAAAACAGACTGCAACACCTGCAAAAAGACATTACACGCGCAAAACAAAACCCCGGGACCCTCCCCGGTGTATCAGAATGATACCTCTCGGGGGGCTCAATGAAATCGGGAAAAATATGACAGTCTTCGAGTGCTGCGGGGACATGATGATTGTTGACTGCGGAAACTCTTTCCCCGACGATGAAATGTTCGGGGTTGACCTGGTCATTCCCGATTTTACTTTTGTGCTTGAAAACAAAGACAGGATAAAGGGCATAGTGATAACTCACGGGCACGAGGACCACATTGGTGCGCTGCCCTACCTTCTCAAAGAGTTAAATCTACCCGTATATGCTACCAGGCTTACAAAAGGGCTGATTGAGAACAAACTTGACGAACATGGGCTCAGAAAAAAAGTAAAGGTAAATGTTATAGAACCCGGTGACAGAATTGTCCTTGGGTGTATGACCGTGGTCCCTATATATGTGAACCACTCAATTCCGGATGCGGTGGGCCTTGCCATTGAGTCCCCCGCCGGGACTGTCCTTATGACAGGGGATTTCAAGATTGATTACACTCCTCCCAGGGGCAGGACTACCGACCTTGCGACCTTTGCCCGGTACGGGCAGAAGGGGGTTCTTGCCCTGCTCGCTGACTCCACTAACCGGGAGAGGCAGGGATACACACCCAGTGAAGAGACCGTGGGACGAAGTTTTGCGGGCTTCTTTGAACAGGCCCGGGACAAGAGGATTATCATTGCCACTTTCGCTTCCAATATATACAGGATACAGCAGATACTGGATCTTGCGGTAAAGTACAAGAGAAAGGTCAGTGTGTCCGGCAGGAGCATGGTCAACAACATTCAGATGGCTCTTGATCTGGGATATCTCAAGGTTCCTAAAAATGTGATGATCGATCCTGAAGAGGCAAAGAGGTACAGGCCCGGTCAGATAGTCGTCATCACCACGGGCAGCCAGGGGGAGCCGCTGTCCGCCCTGGCAAGAATGGCCGGGGGAACGCACAGACAGTTCTCGGTGGGAAGAGAGGATTTCATCATTATCTCCGCTACGCCAATTCCGGGAAACGAAAAAACTGTCACAAAGGTAGTCAACGGGCTTCTTAAATCCGGAGCCCAAGTAATCTATGAGTCCATGTACGATGTCCACGTCTCCGGTCACGCCTGTCAGGAAGAAATAAAGCTGATTCTGAGCCTTGTAAAGCCAAAATTTTTCATTCCGGTTCATGGAGAGTATAAGCATCTGATCCGCAATGCCTCCCTTGCAAGGAACGTGGGAGTAAAAGAGGAAAATATAGTTCTCGCCAACATAGGCGATGTACTGAGGATAGACCGGAGCGGAATTGCCGTTGAAGGTACGGTTGCCAGCGGCCGGGTGCTGATTGACGGACTCGGAGTGGGGGATATGGGGAGCGCAGTCATGCGTGACCGACGCCACCTTTCCCAGGATGGCATTGCAGTGATTACATTCACCGTTGACAGCAAGACCGGCCGGCTGCTGGGTGGTCCTGAAATAGTTTCCAGGGGCTTTGTCTATGTAAAGGAAAATGAGGCCCTTATGAGCGAGGCCAAGATGGCAGCCAGGGCAGTTATAGAGAAATACAGCAAATACGACTATATTGACTGGACAGTTGTCAAATCCAAAGTGAGGGACCAGGTTGCAAACGTCCTCTACAAAAAGACGAGGAAGAACCCGCTGATTCTTCCCATAGTCATGGAAGTGTGATTATCCGTACAAAGGTTTAAAGGGTTATGAAAAACAGATATTGGGGAACTGACGTACTGATTGTGATATTGTCATTGTCCACGGCGCTGTTTGCCGGGATTGCAATGTTCACCAATCCCGACAAAGCTCTGTACATATTCGGCCGGTTCCTTTTCCTCATTTTCATTCTGGTGATAAACATAGGTGCCATCAGAAGGGCCATCAGAGGGGTTTTCTTCGGCCACGGAAAGGGGGCTGCCAGACAGCAGCTGAGCTTTGAAAATCTCAGCCTGCCCCTTGCAATTGTGAGCAAGGGCGGAGTTGTCTGGTACAACGACGCTTTCAGGGATAAAATCCTTCAGGGCGAGGATTGTTACCTGACGCCTGTGGAAAAGATAATCCCCGGATTCGACCCTTCAAGTTCCACCGGGAGGGAAGGGCTGTCAATAACTCTTGACAAGAGCCGGTTCACCGTCTACTCAGCCCGGGCATCCGATGACAATACCCTGTGGGTGTGTTATTTCGTGGACGACACCCTGCTTAAATATGAGGCTTCTGAATATCATCTCTCCAGACCGGTAATAATGGAGATAGTGGTGGATACCTACGATGAGATCCTTATGAATCTCCGTGACAGCCACCGCGCCACAATAATGGCGATGCTTGACAAGCTTGTGGAGGATACCGCCTCCCGGGCAGACGGCATTTCCATGAAACTCGGAGTCAGCCGTTACCGAGTGATAATGGAGGACAGGTATTTTGAAAAGATACGCCGGGGCAAGTTTGAAATCCTGTCAAAAGCCAGAGGACTTGACGGGAATAACGTGACAGTTTCCATAGGTGCGGGTCGCGGAGGCAAGACCTTCCGGGAATCTGATGCCCTTGCAAAACAAGCCCTTGACATGGCTCTTGGCCGTGGAGGTGATCAGGCGGTCATCAAAGGTGAAGACGGGTATGAATTTTTCGGTGGCACCCGCCGGGGAGTCGAAAAAAGGAGCAAAGTCCGCAGCCGCATAATAGCGGATGCTTTAAGAGATGTGATTATCCAGAGCGAGACCGTGCTGATAATGGGCCACAAGAACAGCGACTTTGATGCAGTCGGGTCCGCAGCCGGCATGGCCGAAGCAGTCAGGAGCCTGGGCAGGAAAGCATATATTGCCATAAATGAGGAGGTAACCCAGGCGGGAAACCTCATTGAAAAAATAAAATCTTCCACCGATATAGACCTGTTCATTTCCTATGACAGGGCCCGGAGGTATGCAGCAGCCAGTGATACGCTGCTGATAATCGTCGATACGAATGCAACCCGGATGACTGAATTCCCGGAGCTTGTGACAAAATGCAGGAGAAGAGTTCTGATAGACCATCACCGCAGGTCACCGGAATATATAAGCGATACAGTCGTTTCATATCATGAGACCTATGCCTCCTCTGCCAGTGAGCTTGTAACTGAGCTTCTCCAGTATATTCTTCCCGCAAACTACAGAATGGACAGCATATGGGCCCTTGCCCTTCTCTCCGGAATAATGCTTGACACAAGAAATTTTTCTGAGAGCGTGGGAGTGAGGACCTATGAGGCGGCCGCATATCTTCGCAGACATGGAGCACTCTCTGTTGATGTGCTCAAGATGTTCAGCGTTTCAAAGGAAGTTTACAAGGCAAAGACAAACCTGGTAAATTCCGCCAATATATATAAAGGCGTAGCCATAGCTATGTCCGACAATTTGCAGGATGACCTGTATGTGGCCATTCCTCAGGCTGCCAATGATCTTCTGACCCTTGACAACGTTAAGGCATCCATAGTGGCTGTCAAAATGGGGGACAGGGTAAATATTTCTGCCCGCAGCCTGGGGGATATGAATGTCCAGCTTTTAATGGAGCGGCTGGGCGGCGGAGGACACCTCACTATGGCCGGTGCTCAGCTGAGTGATGTGAGTGTGGCTCAGGCGGAAGATATGATAAAACAGACCATAGACAATTATCGGGGATAAAACCTTATAAAAAAAAACAGGAGGCAAATATGAAAGTAGTATTGCTGCAGGATGTAAAGAATCTCGGGGCAAAGGACCGGGTGGTGAATGTTTCGGACGGTTACGCCAGGAATTTTCTGTTTCCGAGGAAACTCGCCAGGGAGGCAACAGCAGCGGCTCTCAATGACGTAAAGACAAAGGAAGAGGCAAAGGCTTTTCGCCTCCGGGAGGAGAAAAAGGCGGCCGAAGAACTTAAAAAGCACCTGGACGGCAGGACCGTAACCATAAAAGCAAAAGCCGGCAAAGAGGGAAAGCTCTTCGGCGCTGTGACCACAAAGGATGTGGCAGAAGCAATAAAAGAACAGCTTGGATTTGAAATTGACAAGAAAAAACTTGTAATGGACGACATCAAATCATACACCAGCACCCTTTGTGAGGCAAGAATTTACCCCGGGATCCAGGCGAAACTTACTGTTGTGGTAGAGGCATAATATGGCGGAGCTGGACGTTGCACTCGGGGGAGTGGATTTAAAGCCCCCTTATGCCATTGAAACCGAACAGGCGCTGCTGGGGATATCAATAATTGACCCCGAGCAAATACCCACAATAATAGAGATTGTAAAGCCGGAGTATTTCTATGTGAAGCAGAACAGGCAGATTTTTTCCGAGATAGTCAGCCTTTTTATGTCCAATACTCCGGTGGATTTTGTTACCCTTGTGGATGCGGTTATCTCAGCAAAGATTTTCTCTGATGAGACCGAGGCAAAAGTTTACCTTTCGAATGTGGCTGAGACTGTCCCCAGTATATCAAGGGTGCGGGATTATGCCAAAATTCTCAGAGACAAATACCTCATCCGCTCCCTTATGGAGACAGCCCAGGATATTCTCAGGCAGACCCAGGAAAGCTCTGATGCGGACCTCCTCCTTGAGAGTGCCGAACAGAAAATATACTCACTGAGGCAGGGAAAGGACACTGTGGGGCTCAGACACATAAGCGAAACCGCCGCTGAGAGTTTTGACAGACTGAGGAAACTTTCCGGCAAGGACAGTGCAAAATATCTCGGCGTGGCCACTGACTTCAGATTCCTTGACGACAAACTCGGCAGACTTGGAAAAAGCGATCTGATAATAGTTGCAGGACGCCCCGGAATGGGGAAGACCAGCTTTGCTTTGAATATTGCCACAAATGTCGCTAAAAATTCCAATATTCCCGTAGCTATTTTTTCGCTTGAAATGTCATGTGAACAGCTGACCGAGAGGATTCTCTCCTCAACAGCCGGAATTGACAGCACCAAACTCCGCACGGGGGACATACAGCCCGCAGGCTGGGAAGTAATAAGCAATGCAATAGGGAAAATAGCGGATTACCCCATCTACCTTGACGACACACCTGCCATTACAATAACCGATATGAAAGCCAAGATAAGGCGTCTCAATCAGAACCCAGAAATTGACAACGTAGGGCTGGTGATAGTGGATTACATACAGCTTATGAGCACAGGCAGGAGGACTGAAAACAGGGTACAGGAGATAAGTGAGATAACCCGAAATCTCAAAATAATGGCAAAGGAGCTGGATGTGCCGGTCATTGCCCTCTCCCAGTTAAACAGAAGTGTGGAGAGGATAGGCAGCAGGGACAACCGACCCCAGCTTTCAGACTTGAGGGATTCAGGTTCAATAGAACAGGATGCCGATGTGGTAATGTTTATCTACAGGGATGCATACTACAACAAGGATGAGAGCGCCAATCCCAATTCGGCGGAGTGCATAATAGCCAAAAACCGCCATGGGGAGAACGCAACCATACCGCTTTCCTGGGATGGCGCCCACACCCGTTTTTCAGATGTGGATTTTATTCACCGGGATGAGAGATAAAGTTTTAAACACTATAGAAAAGTACAATATGATAAAAAAAGGCGATACAGTTGCCGTATGTCTCTCCGGAGGAGCGGACAGCATGGCACTGTTTCACCTTTTGTATTCGGAAAAAGAGAACCTTGGGATCAATATTCTTGTCCTGCATGTAAATCACGGGTTGAGAGAGGAGAGCCGGCAGGAGGAAATTTTTGTCAGGGATTATTGTCAGACTCTGGGTGCGGAATGCAGAATCTACAGGGCAAAAATGGGGGAGAAACCGCTTCCTCAGGGGATGTCCACTGAGATGCGGGCACGAAATGAGAGATACGGATTTTTCACTTCCTCAATCGGCAATACCGGGACATTGCTTGCCACCGCCCACACCGCTTCCGACAGGCGGGAGACGGTTCTTTTCAATATCACCAGAGGTTCTTCTATAAGAGGAGCGGCAGGTATTCCCCCTGTGAGGGACTATGTCATCCGACCGCTCATTGAATGCACAAGGCGGGATACTGAAAGGTACTGCGAACTTAACGGTATTCCGTTTGTCAATGACAGAACAAATTTTCAAACCGATTATTCCCGCAACAGGATAAGACTTAAAGTGATTCCGGAACTCATACAGGTTAACAGCCGGGCTGTGTCAAATATAAACTTTTTCGCCTCTGAAAGCCGGGAAATATATACACTTTTGACACAATTAAGTGATAAACTTTACGACGAATCTTTTAGTTGCGGGAGTTTCGACACCTCCTTGCTGATCCGGGCACATCCCGCAGTGACAAAGAACCTTCTGAGAAACTATCTTGAGAAAAACGGGTGTCTTTCAAGGGATGGAGTTGAAGCTGTTTTTTCACACCTTTGCGGCGGGGGAGGACAGCTCTCCAAGGATTTATATTTTCGCGTCCGCAACGGCAGACTCTGGTTTTACGGCGCAGAATCATCCCTTGAAACAACAGAACCTGTCGCTGTATGCCCTCCTTGTGAAGTCTGTTTTGCACAGAAAATTTTTTCTTTTTGTTTTGTGGACTATTCCCGTTACAAGGAAATCCTTGCAGAAGGAAAAAATTGTTTCACAAATGCAGTGGATTGTGATAAAATAAAAGACAGCATTTTACTTCGCCGGCGAAAACCAGGGGATAAAATAACTCTCCCCCGCAGGAATGTTACAAAAACCCTTAAAAAACTTTTTTCCGAGGATGGGATTCCTCCGGAGAAAAGGGCAAAAACAGCGGTTTTGTCAGACAGTCGCGGGAATGTTCTATGGGTCTCGGGCTACGGTGCTGACAGGCACTTTCTTCCCGGCAAAGGTTCTGCTAAAATACTTATAATCAGCGAAGAAAAGGAAAATGCGGAGGGGCAAAATGCTGGAAGATGTGGCAAATATTCTGATAAGTGAGGAAGAAATCAGACAGATTGTTCGGGACCTGGGAAGACAGATAACCCGGGATTATGAGGGCAAAAACCTTTATCTCATAACCGTCCTCAAAGGTGCAGTGGTATTCCTGTCTGATCTTATAAGGTCCATAGGATGTCACTGCGAGCTGGATTTTATGGTTGTCTCGTCCTATGGGTCCGGGACGAAATCCTCCGGAAACGTGAAGATTGTAAAGGACATAGATGTTCCACTTGAGGGCAAGGATGTTCTTATAGTTGAGGATATACTGGATTCCGGGCTGACTCTTCACTTTCTTATGGACCTTCTGGCCAGCCGACATCCGAAAAGTATGGAAATTTGCACTCTTCTGGATAAGCCGAGCCACAGAGCCTGTGATGTAAATGCCAAGTATATAGGAAAACAGATTCCGGATGAATTTGTCATAGGTTACGGGCTTGATTACAACGAAAAATACCGCAATCTTCCGTTTATAGGCGTTCTCAAACCGGAAGTCTATACTGAATAAATCTAAACAGAGCAAAGGAGAACTTCTTTTGACCAAACAGAGAAACAGGGGCCAGATTCCCTTTATAGCATTACTGCTTCTGCTTATAGTGCTGGCTGTCATACTTAGCAGGCCGACGCAGACTACTGATCTGCGGACAAGCGAGGTCATCGACCTTTTCCGCAACCATCAGGTGACTGCTTATGAGTTGAATCTCGGAAACGGAAATATTGAAATTGATGTAGCCGGCAGTGACGAAAATATTATCTACAAGGTCCCAGATGTCTACTCTTTCCTTGAAAAGATAGACCCTTATGTGGACGAGTACAATGAGCGGCATCCCAACAACCCGATGCTTTACAACTGGATAGTGCCTATGTCGCTTCCGGGCTGGGTAAGCATAATTCCGTATATTATAATGATCGGCTTCCTTGGCTTTATGTTCTACATGATGTACAGCCAGCAAGGGGGAGGGCGAGGTGCCGCTGTAGGCAGGGTAAAGACCAAAGATGCCTCTGAAAGCGCCCAGAAGAAAACATTCCGGGATGTGGCAGGTGCGGACGAGGAAAAAGAGGAGCTCGTTGAGATTGTCCAGTTCCTCCGCAACCCATCCAAATACAATTCCCTGGGGGCCAGAATTCCAAAAGGCGTGCTGCTTGTGGGGCCTCCCGGCACAGGTAAAACTCTTCTGGCCAAGGCAACCGCAGGTGAGGCCGGAGTCCCGTTCTTCTCAATTTCCGGTTCTGATTTCATAGAGCTGTATGTAGGCGTTGGCGCATCCAGGGTAAGAGACCTCTTTGAAAAAGCCAAGAAAAATTCGCCTTCGATTATATTTATAGATGAAATTGATGCTGTCGGTCGTCAGAGAGGCGCAGGCCTCGGCGGAGGGCAGGATGAAAGGGAGCAGACCTTAAACCAGCTGCTTGTCGAAATGGACGGGTTTACCGCAAATGAAGGGGTTGTTGTAATGGCGGCTACAAACCGTGCGGATATCCTGGACCAGGCTCTGCTTCGTGCCGGCCGCTTTGACAGGCAGATATATGTGGGTACCCCTGATATAAAGGGTAGGGAAGAGATTCTGAAAGTCCACTTCAGAGGCAAGCCTATGGGACCGGATATAGACCTCAAGGCTGTGGCAAAGGCTACTCCCGGATTTACAGGTGCGGACCTTGAAAACCTGGTGAACGAGGCTGCTCTTATGGCAGCAAAGAAGGGCAAAAAAGCCATAACCCAGGCTGAAATTGACCGGGCCACAATCAAAGTCATAGCCGGCCCTGAAAAGAAATCAAAGGTAGTGACCCCCCAGGAAAAACGCCTTGTTTCCTTCCACGAGGCAGGACATGCAGTTGCCCATTACTACTGTCCCACTGCTGACAAAGTGCAGGAGATTTCCATTATACCCAGGGGCATGGCAGGGGGCTACACTATGGCACTTCCTGAAAACGATGTAAACTACCGCACAAAGACCCAGATGAGTGAACAGATTGTCACCCTGCTGGGAGGTCGCTGTGCTGAGCGGCTTATACTTGATGACATTTCAACCGGAGCGTCCAACGACCTTGAAAGAGTCACTGACCTGGCAAAATCCATGGTGACTCGATACGGGTTCTCGGAGAAACTTGGAAATGTGGTTTATGGCAGCGACCCGAGCCAGACATTCCTCGGCCGTGATTACAGTCAGGGCAAAGTATATTCAGAGGCCGTAGCGGGTGAAATCGATGTGGAAGTCCGCAAAATAGTGGATGAAGCCTACCGGAAATGTATGGACATTCTCAGCGAGCACGAGGACAAACTGCGCATAGTCGCCCGGGAACTTATGGAAAAAGAGAGAATTTCCGGCCGGAGATTTGCTCAGCTTATGGCTGACGATTACGATCCGGAAAAGGACGGCGGAAATGCGGTTGACATTGACCTTTCGGCAAAGCATTCTGCAGCGGCAGGGCTTTCAGAAAAAGAAATTTCTGAGGCATCCTCACCTGATACACAGGTTTCTGCCCAGAAGTCCGATACTGCAGAAGATGGCGGACGGCCGGGATCTGAAAATAAATGAGCAAATCCTAAGTTTTTTGCAATAAATGTTGCAGGCTTTAAAGATCATCTGCAGTTTTATACGGGATAATTGATTTTTAAATTCAGATAACAGGCAGGGCAGGAAAGCCCTGCCTTTCATTTGAAACGGCACGGACCTTGTAAACTTGACAAAAAAGCTTTTAATGTAATAAGATATTTATTCAAGCTGCATTTTCACATATTAATGAGAGGTACAGATGGCGTCAAAAAAACAGGATTATACAAATGAAAGTATAACTATGTTAAAAGGAGCTGACAGAGTCAGGCTCCGCCCTGCTGTCATATTCGGCTCAGATGGCATTGAGGGCTGTCAGCAGGCAATATTCGAAGTGATAACAAACAGCATAGATGAGGCCAGAGAGGGGTACGGGAAAAAGATAACGGTTACCCGCTTTGAGGATGGGAGCATTCAGGTGGAGGACATGGCCAGGGGCATACCTGTGGACTACAACGCCAGAGAGAAAAGGTACAACTGGGAACTGATATTCTGTGAGATGTATGCAGGGGGAAAATACAACAACAATCTGGGGGAAAACTACGAGTTTTCCCTGGGACTTAATGGTCTGGGCCTCTGTGCCACACAATATGCCAGCAGCTATATGACAGTAGACATAACGAGGGACGGCTTTGACTATCACCTTGATTTTGAAAAAGGCGAGAACATAGGCGGCCTTTCAAAGAAACCCACCGTTAAGAAGGGAACCGGCAGCACTGTAAAGTGGAAGCCAGACGATGAGGTTTTCAGTGACATCGATGTTCCCGCTGAATTTTTTACTGATACTCTTAAGAGACAGGCCATTGTAAACCCAGGGATCCTTTTTGTTTTCAGGAATCAAACCGGAAAAGGATTTGAGACGGAGCAGTTTATATATGAAAATGGGATCCGGGATTACGTGCGGGAGCTTGCGGGGGATGATGCGATTTCAAAGATAATAACGAATTCCGGCGAGGACACCGGCCGCGACAGGCCGGATATGCCCGAATACAAGCTGAAAATGAATGTGGCATATGCTTTTTCCAATAAGACAAATGTAATTGAGTATTACCACAATTCCAGCTATCTGGAGCATGGCGGCAGTCCTGACAAGGCCCTCAGAAGTGCATTTGTCAGTCAGTTTGATGCTTTCCTGAAAACGAAAGGGCTTTATAAGAAAAACGAATCCAAAATAAAATTTGAGGACATTCAGGATTGTCTTATATTTGTTTCCAGCTGTTTTTCAACTGTCACGAGCTACGAAAACCAGACGAAAAAAGCCATAACCAACAAATTCATAGCTCAGTCTATGACCGAATTTTTAAAAAGAAGCCTGGAAGTTTATTTTGTTGAGAATCCCGATGAGGCCCTGAAAGTTGCAGGCCAGGTGCTTGTAAACAAACAGAGCCGAGAACAGGCGGACAGAACCAGGCAGGGGCTGAAGAAAACTCTCTCTGCCCAGATGGATATCACCAACAGGGTGCAGAAATTTGTGGACTGCCGCTCAAAGGACGTAAGCGAGAGGGAAATATATATTGTGGAAGGTGACTCCGCTCTGGGTTCCTGCAAGACCAGCAGGGACGCAAGTTTCCAGGCCCTGATGCCCGTAAGAGGCAAAATACTGAACTGTCTCAAGTGCGACTATGAGAGAATATTCAAAAGCGATATCATAACAGACCTCATCAAAGTTCTTGGGTGCGGCGTGGAATGTCCTGCCAAATACCGAGTAAACGGAATATCCACTTTCAACATTGATAATCTGAGGTGGAACAAAGTAATAATCTGCACGGATGCTGATGTGGACGGATTTCAGATAAGGACACTTATACTCACCATGATTTACCGCCTTACCCCTGCCCTTATAGATGAGGGGAAGGTGTTCATTGCGGAAAGCCCGCTTTATGAAATAAACTGCGGCGATAAGACATATTTTGCATATAACGAAGCTGAAAAAACAGATGTGCTGGGCAGGATTGGAGACAAAAAATACACCATACAGCGCTCAAAGGGACTAGGCGAAAATGAAGCAGAGATGATGTGGCTCACCACAATGAATCCTGCCACCAGACGACTGATAAGGGTACAGAAGTCAGATGTTGACAAGACCCGGGAGACTTTTGAACTGCTCCTCGGAAACAATCTTTCCGGAAGAAAACAATATATCCGGGATTATGGAGCCGACTACCTTGATCAGCTTGATATCTCTTAAATCAGACACCCGGGGAGGACAAGATGCCTAAGAAAAAACAGAAGAAAGCGCCGGAAGCCAGAAAGCCGGCTCTCGACGAAAATGTGGAGATCCTCTACGCAGGGGAAGTGGTGGACAGCGAAATAACAAAGACGCTGAAGGACAACTATATGCCCTATGCCATGAGTTCAATCATCTCCAGGGCACTGCCTGAGATAGACGGGTTCAAGCCCAGCCACAGAAAATTGCTTTACACCATGTATACTATGGGTCTGTTGAAAGGGCCCAGGACGAAGTCTGCCAATATAGTGGGACAGACTATGAAGCTCAATCCTCACGGGGACGCTGCGATATACGAGACGATGGTCAGGCTGGCCAGGGGAAACGAGAGCCTTCTTGTTCCCTTTGTGGACAGCAAGGGAAATTTCGGCAAGGCATACAGCAGGGATATGGCATACGCGGCCGCAAGATACACCGAGGCAAAACTTGAGCCGGTCTGTGAAGAACTGTTCGGGGATATAGAGAGCGACACAGTGGATTTCGTGGACAATTACGATTCCACTATGAAGGAACCCACGCTTCTCCCGGTAACTTTTCCGAATATTCTTACAAACAATACTCTCGGAATTGCGGTGAGTATGGCCAGCTCCATCTGTTCCTTCAATCTCCGGGAGGTGTGCCGAACTACAATATCACTGATAAAAGACCCTTCCCACAGCGTGAAGGATACCCTTCTCGCCCCTGATTTTGTGGGCGGAGGACAGATTTTATACGATGAGAGTGACATTGACCGGATATACGATACCGGCAGAGGCTCTGTAAAAGTCAGAAGCAAGTGGCAGTACATAAAGGATGGCAATATGGTGGAAGTCAGTGAAATTCCTCCCACAGCCACAGTCGAAGCCATAATGGACAAGGTTTCGGAACTTGTAAAAGCCGGGAAAATAAAAGAAATCAGCGACATGAGGGATGAGACCGATCTGAATGGACTCAGGCTTACATTTGACCTTAAAAGGGGAACGGACCCTGAGAAGTTTATGCGGAAAATGTTCAGACTCACACCTCTCGAAGACGCTTTTTCTGCCAATTTCAACATTCTCGTTGGCGGTGTGCCCACTGTGATGGGGATAAAGGACATAATCACAGAGTGGGTGGCTTTCAGGACGGAGTGCATAAAAAGAAGGACTTATTTTGAACTTGAGGGTAAAAGGGAGCGCCTGCACCTTATAGAGGGGCTTGAGGCAATCCTTCTGGACATTGACAAGGCAATCGACATAGTGAGAAACACCCGGGATGAAAAAGATGTGGTGCCAAATCTAATGATAGGTTTCGGAATAGACCAGGTCCAGGCGGAATACGTGGCAGAAATACGCCTGCGCCAGCTTAACAGAAACTATATACTGAAAAGGGCACAAGAGAAAAACGAGCTCAAAACCCGGATAACTGACCTTGAAGATATCCTGAAAAAAAGATCCAGGGTAAAGGAAATAATCATCTCTGAACTTGAAAATGTAATAAAAAAATACTCCGTTCCGAGGAAGAGCGAAATTATTTACGGAACCACATCCCTCCGGGAGGACGAAAATTCAAGTGAAGACAGCCAGTATCCTGTTCATTTTCTTTTTACGAAACAGGGATACGCAAAAAAAATACTGCCCCGGTCCCTCAGAGGAGGAGGGGAGCAGAAACTCAAGGACGGGGATGAGATAGTTCTGATGCAGGAAGCCACCAGCGGCACCGATGCCCTTTTCTTTACCGACAAAGCTCAGGTTTACAAGTCTTCACTGTCCGCCTTTTCAGATTCCAGGGCCTCATCTCTGGGGGAGTATGTTCCCGCAAAACTGGAAATGGAGGAAGGGGAGAATATTCTTTTCACAGTACTCACGGATGACTATTCGGGTTTTCTTGTATTCTGTTTCGATAACGGAAAAGCTGCCAGGATCCCGTTGTCCAGCTATCGGACTAAGCAGAACCGCAGAAAACTAATAAACGCATTTTCCGACAAATCCGGTCTCGTCTCATTGCTGAAATTTTCAGAGGAGGAGGATATTGTTTTTGTCTCCTCCGCAAACAGGGCCCTGACGGTAAACACAGCGCAGATACCTGAGAAAACCACAAAGAGCAGCATAGGCGTCCAGGTCCAGAACCTAAAAAAGAATCAGACGGTGAAAGAGGTTTTTAGAGCCATGGACAGTGGGATCGCAAATGTTCAGAAGTTCCGCACCCGCAATATTCCTGCCCTCGGCTCATTCTTAAAGGACGGGGATATAGGGGAGCAGACAACCCTTGTTTAATTGTATTTGTTGCAGATGGCATTTTGCAAATCGGATATGTCCGGATTTAAAAAACCCGCGGGTTAAAAATAAATGGCCTTCAGGCGGAATCGGAGCAGAATTCAAATTTCATCAAAAGCAAATTAACTATTTTATCTATTGCAAAAAGATTTTTATAAGAGTATAATTGTTAATACTTAGTAGTGAAGAGGTCAGATTCAGATGGGCGTTTTTGAAATAATAGGCGGAGTATTGCTCATAGTGTGCGGCGTGATACTTATTCTTCTCATTATGCCGCAGCAGCCCAGGGGAGGAATGGGCACGGTCGGAGGCGGGGATATGTTCTCCGACATGCGGACCCGTTCCGCAGATGCCAGAGCGGCAAAAGTTACAAAGTATGTAGGGATTGCTTTCTTCGTGCTCGCTGTCGCAGTGGGTGCTATCAATATTTTTATAAAGTAGGAAAGAGAAACCACAGAAACCGCCCGGTGGAGGCGGTTTTTTATTGCAGACAAAAAATAATCTATATAGGAGATAAATGAGTAACAGAGAAATATTGGGAAAAGAAAAAAATGATGGTATCGTCAGGGCAAGGATAGTCAAAGTAAGAAACAACTTTGGATTTGCCCTTCCGGAGAATGGAAAAGAGGACATTTTTGTGCCTTCCCGGCGGTTGAAGGGTGCCCTGCCTGGGGACATAGTGAAACTGAAAATTCATTCCCGCGGGGGGAGAAAAGAGGGCCGGGTGGTGTCCTTTGAGGAGCCGAAGGAGACTTTCTCTGCGTATATTGTTGACGCGGGAGGAAGCTGCTGGGCTGCCCTTTCAGCCTGCCCCGATATTACTGTCAGAGTAAAAAATCGTGGCGATGCTGCAGGCGGAGACATCGCTATGGTCACTATAAACGGCAGAGGAACAAGGCACGAGGACCTCACGGCAACGGTAGTCAGGACTCTGGGAAAAATCCGGGACCGGGCAGGTGCGGTTAGAGTCGTCCTTGCGGAAAACGGAGCCGACAGGAAATTTACAGCCCGGGTGGAAAAACAGGCAAAAGCCGCTTACACTGATATTGATTTTGATAAGCGGACCGCAGGGAGAAAGGATTTTACAGATCTCTGCATATTTACAATAGACGGCGCTGACACAAAGGACATTGACGATGCAGTGTATGTCAGGAAAACCCCGGATGGTTTTATTCTCGGAGTTTTTATAGCTGACGTCAGTTATTATATTCCCCGGGGCAGTCCGGTTGACGCGGAGCGGAAAGCCAGAGGGTCATCCATTTACTACGGCAACAGTGTGATACCGATGCTTCCGGTCCGGTATTCAAATGATCTGTGTTCACTGAATCCGGGAGAAAAAAGGCTTTCTTTTGCCTGCATTATGGATATGGACAACTCGGGCAAAATACAGAAATATGAGTTTACCAAGGCAGTGATATCCAGCAGGGTCAAGGGAGTTTATTCCGAAATAAACAAGATATTCGAAGGGCAGCGGTCAGAAGAAATAGAGGAAAAGTACAGCTGCGTTTCCTCTGTCATTCCGGATATTAAGCAGCTCTATGAAGTATTGAAAAACAGAAGAAAAGCCATAGGCAGCATGGACATAGAGAGCGATGAAGCAAAAATAATATTTGACGAAGAAGGCGGGGCGGTGGACATAAAGCGAAGGGAAAGCGGTCCCGCAGAGGAAATGATAGAGGAATTTATGCTGTGTGCAAACCTCTGTGCTGCTGATTTTGCAGTCACTAATGGACTCCCATTTGTTTACAGAGTTCACGACGCACCTGACAAGGACAAGTTAGACAGCCTTAATATCATCCTGGCGAAAGCCGGACTTTCAGTATCTGCAAATGGGGATAAGACTTTGCAAAAATCCATGAGCGAGGCTCTTGATGCGGCAAGGGGAACAAACTACGAGACTGTAATACACAGACGGGTTCTCCGCAGTCAGTCCAAAGCAGTTTACGATACCCGGCAGAAGTCCCATTTTGCCCTTTCAGCCCGGCATTACTCACATTTCACCAGTCCTATACGCAGATATGCCGACCTTACAATCCACAGAATCATGTCAGATTACCTTTCCGGGAAAAGGGAGGGTTTTGAATTATTGGCACAGGAAGGTGCTTCTCGGGCAAATGAGGGCGAAGCCCGCTCATTGACGGTAGAGAGGGACGCAACGGATATCTATGCGGCTGAGGTTATGAGCAGGCACATAGGCGATGAATACGAGGGAATAATAGTTTCGGTTACAAATTATGGGGTTTATGTATGCCTTGAAAACACCTGTGAAGGCCTTGTCCACGTTTCCCGACTTGATCTGATAGATCCTGAGATCACACCTGACGGACAGCTTTTTTGTCAGCTCACAGGTCAGCGATACGAAGTAGGACAGAATATAAAGGTAAAGGTTGCTTCTGTAAATATTCTCAAGGGAAACATTGATTTTGAGCCTGTGGCGGACAACAAGGAAAAAACCGGAAAAAATTCAGGCAAGAAAATTCCTGCCGGCAAAACGAAATCAACGGGAAGAAATACAAAAGGCAGTGCCGGAAATTCAGCAAAAAGGAGACATTGATTAATATGCAGTCCGGGCTTCGGCTTTATCTTCGCGCTGACAATTTGTGTTTTTGGGATATTTTCATTGCGAGCAAATTGTTGTAATATATTATCAAAATATTTTATTTGATTCAGAGGTGGATGATGGAATTCAGATGGTATACCCGGCGGGATCCGGGAGCAGAGGACGCTTACAAGATAAGGAAGATTGTTTTCTGCGATGAAGTGGGATTCACTGAGGATTTTGAATTTGATGAAACCGATAAAATCTCCTGTCACCTTGTTCTATATCTAGACGGGATTCCCACCGGAGCGGCAAGGATAAACAGGGAAGAGGGAAATACATGGCATTTCGGGCGCCTTTGCTGTCTTGTACCCCACAGGGGGAAAGGGCTGGGAAAAGCCCTGCTGAATGAGGCTGTGAGGAAATGTCTCTTATTTGGTGCCGACAAAATTAATCTGGGGGCAAAATACGATAAGAGGGATTTTTACAGGTCCCGGGGATTTTCTCCAACCGAAGAAATATTCTACGAAGAGGGAATACCCCACATTAATATGACCAGAAATTTTGATATTTCCCCTGTTACAAGAGATTCCTTTGACATACCTCAGCATGCGAATCTTTTCGCCCTGATATACAGGCGGAGTGCAGAGCTGGCAGGAAGTGCGGGACGGGAAGCTGCAGATAAAGGTACACAGCTCTATGGCAGACAAAGAGGCCGGAGAATGGCGGAAAGAGCAAGAAGGGACGGAGCTCCCCTCAATATGGAGAGCTATCTTCTCTACGGTGAATGGGAGGACAAAAACTATCGTTCACAAAGCGAAGAAGCCCCCACCTCTCCACGGTACACAACCCTTGTATCAAAGTGCGGATGGTGTGAAGCCTGGAAAGAGTCGGGACTTCTTGAGTACGGGAAAAATTATTGCACTTACGTGGACAAGAGCCTTGTCCGGGGGTTTAACAGCCGGCTGAGACTGGATATACAGAGCATTCTTTCCCAGGGCGGAGACAGATGCTGCTTTGTATGGAATGGGTTTTCCCTGGACTCAGATTCACAAAAAGCAGATTATGTCCGGAAATCAAAGGGCATGAGCCCGAAAAAAATCAAGGATTTTCTCTATCATACCGGCCATCTCCTGCGGGCGATGACATCCCGGATAGGCCGGGAACTGGGTGAGGAGAAAGCCGGAGCGATAAAAGAAAAAGCCCTCAGAGATTTTGAAGGTATGTACGGACAGGAGCAGACTGCGGCGGTGATTGTAGAGGCAAGGCAGGACTTTACTCTGGTGGATTATTGACACCGGGAAGTTTTAAAAAGGTTTCCGGAACATATCAGGTAAACAAAAAATAAATGAGGCGATGGTTTTCCATCGCCTCATTGCTTTTGTTACAATTTAATTTTCGCCGCTTAACAGATTTTTTGCAAATTTTGCCGCCAGCCGGCAGTCCTCCTGATTGGGTTTTCCCCTGTTCAGCATAAGGAAAGAGCCCTTGCAGGAAAATTCTTCCTCCGCCAGAGGAATTCCTTTGTCACCGAGCAATCCTGAGATGACTTTATACGTGGATTTAGCAGCCCGTGTGGTGGAAAAGTTCACTACTTTTCCCACTTTTACATTGATATTCTTTATAAAGTCCTTAATATGTCCGTCCACTCCGCCGGCATACATCGCACTGCCCAGGAACAGAATATCCACGTCTTCATTAAACGGTTCAGTCACAGACAAGGCGGGCACCCCTGCTGCCTCCGCAATGGCCTCGGCTATTTTGCGGGTATTTCCTCCGCGTGAATAATACCTTACAGCTATTTTCATTTTTCCTCCTGTATATATCCCTTGATGTCAAATAGCATTTGATTTGATATGATTATTTCAATTTTATTTTCCCATCCCTTGCACCTGTTTTCAGTAACTTTGTCACACATTAATTATGCTGAAGAAAAAATTCCCCGCTCCTTGGGAGCGAGGAATGATATTTTATTCTATTATTTCCACTTTCTTCATAATAACTGGGGACAAGGGTTTGTCGGCACACCCGGTGGCCACGGAGGCTATCCTGTCCACCACATCCATGCCCTCAACCACCTTTCCGAAAGCGGCATAATTGCCATCCAGATAAGGTGCATCTGCATGCATTATGAAAAACTGACTTCCGGCGGAATCAGGGACTATAGTCCTTGCCATTGAAACCACTCCCCTGGTGTGTTTCAGATCGTTCTTTACGCCGTTTGCCTCAAACTCTCCTTTTATTGTCCATCCGGGGCCTCCGCTTCCGTCACCTTTCGGGCATCCGCCCTGAATTACAAATCCGGGAATTACCCTGTGAAATGTAAGTCCGTCGTAAAACCCACTCTTCACCAGTTTTTCGAAGTTTGCACAGGTTATCGGAGCAATCTCGGGGTAAAGCTCGATTTTTATCTTTTCACCTGTGTTCATTGTTATGACTACCATATTTTTATCCTTTCTTCCGGCAGCGCCGTGATTATTTTCGGTTTATATTATTGTAATATCCGTACAGCCCTTTCAGAAGCAAGTCGGGGTCGTAGACATATTTTTCCCTGCAGAATGGAAGAACGGCTTTTGCCCCGCCGCCTGTGATGTATCTGGTCACACCGGATCCCAGTTCTTTTTCAAATTCCAAGTTGATCCTGTCTACACTGCCGGCCCGGCCTAAAATTATCCCGGATGACAGTGACTGCGGAGTATTTTTTCCGATGGATACTGCCGGAGGGGACAGCTTCCTGTCTACAACAAGGCCGGTGGAATTTTCCAGAGCAATCCGGGACAAGAGTATGCCGGGCATAATGGATACTCCCAGTATTGCTCCGTTTTCATCGACCCGGGTCACAGAGGTTGCAGTTCCCATATCAGTGACAACAGCGGGCAGCTTTTCTGCCGCGATACAGGAGGCAACTATATCAGCACCCACTTCCATCGGGTCATCAGTCAGGATTTTTATCCCGGACAAATCATTCCTGAACAATAGCGGATTTCTTCCCGTGATATCCCTCAGTGCGTCACATACTTTGCCTGTGACAACCGAAACTACGCTGCAGACAGCACACCCCTCTGTATTTTCCGCCCTGATTCCGGCATTCAGAAAACTTGTTTTAAATCCTGCCAGAAAATTTTCGTATGTCTGCCTCTTGTCGTAGTCCATTTTAATTTTTGAGTGCAGAATACCTTCTTCGAAAACGCCTATATCTATATCGGTGTTTCCCACGTCGACACATATCAACATAATAATTTATTTTATCACAAGAATGCTGTTATATAAACCTCACTGTAAAAAATTTTACAAATTTACAAATTCTACATTCAGTCGTTATCAGGAAACAGGGGTAAATGTTGTTATGGCATATTCCGGTATGTCAGAATATTTACAATTTTCTGTTTCCACCCATAAACTCAATATTTTATGGTACAATGAATCCGGTGATTACGTTTATCCGTAATTGCTTATTGCTTTATCCGGGGTATTCAGCGTTGCGACTGGACAGATATGTGAGCGAGAGCCTGGGAATTTCGAGAAAAGAATCTTCACGGATCATAAGGCACGGAGAGATTGAAGTAAACGGAATCAGGCAGAAAAGCTCCTCTTTTTCAGTTTCGGATGAGGACAGAGTCTGCCGAAACGGAGAAGAGCTTTTAAGAGAAGATTTTGTATATCTTATGATGAACAAGCCCATAGGCGTGTTGAGTGCATCCGAAGATTCCGGCGGCCTTACCGCCCGGGATCTGGTGAAAGATGATTTTCCCAGAAGAAACCTTTACCCCGCAGGCAGGCTTGACAAGGACAGCACAGGACTTTTGCTCCTCACCGATGACGGGACATTTGCCCACTTTGTCACATCTCCCAAAAGGCACGTGGCAAAAAACTATATAGTCTCAATTGACTCTCCCGCAACTGAGAATATAATAGAAGGTTTTAAAAACGGGATTGTACTCCCCGACGGTGAAGTGCTGAAAAGTGCCGAACTCAGGCCCCTCAGCCCCGATGGACTTACTTGCCAAGTCACCATATCTCAGGGAGTCTATCACCAGATAAAGCGCATGTTCGGTGTCTATGGGATCGGCGTAAACTCCCTTCACCGCATCTCAATAGGCGGGCTTGTTCTCCCGCAGGATTTGGCTCCCGGGGAATACAAAAAGCTCAGTCCGGAGGATCTTGTCGCAGCGGGTTATAAGAAATTTCCCGATTTTTAAAGAATGCTGCACATTTGCCCTTTATAATGTCAACAGGCTTTTGACATCCCGATAATTTTATGTTTTGCACATAAACATAGGTGAAAAATTGTAAATCAATGTTGCATTTTGTTGAATAATTGTGTAGAATAGTAATTATTAAGTTTAAGAGTTGTATAAAATAACAAAGTTTTTTCGGGGGAGTAGTTATGTCAAACAGGATGTTTCAGGGAATTATTTACCAGATGAGGGAGATAATAGGCAGGACAATCGGAGTTACTGATGAAATGGGCGTAGTTGTGGCCTGCAGTGATCTCAGCCAGGTGGACGGAATCCGCAACGGGGTCCAGAGCGAGAGGATGGCAAACAATTCTGCCTTTACCCGCAACGGATTTTCATACCGCGGTTTTACCAGCACAAAGAGGAATGACTTCTATGTCTTCGTTGAGGGCACTGATGAGCAGGCAGACAAGTATGCAGCTATGCTCGCAGTCACCCTGCAGAATCTGAAACAGTTTCATGATGAGAAATTCGATAGGCTCAATTTCATTAAAAATGTTGTGATGGACAATATAATGCCCGGGGATATTTACGCCAAGGCAAGGGAGAAGCATTTTGCTACGGATGTTCCCAGGGTGGTTTTGATAATCAGGGTGGAGCAGCAGAAAGAGATGTCCGCATATGAAGTTGTGCGGAACTTGTTCCCCGACAAGCAGAAGGATTTTGTATTTGAAACCAGTGAGACCGACACAGTCCTGATCAAAGAGCTCAAAAAGGGAATAGAGACCAAAGATATTGAAAAACTTGCCGCTTCCATTGTCGATACCCTCAATGTGGAATATTATATAAAGGCTGTCGTTGGGATCGGCACTCAGGTAAACAACATAAAGGATCTCTCCACTTCATTTAAAGAGGCTCAGATGGCACTTGAAGTGGGAAAAGTTTTTGACACTGAAAAGTCAATAGTAAATTACGAGAATCTCGGGATAGCCAGGCTCATTTATCAGCTTCCCACCACATTGTGCGAAATGTTCCTGAAAGAGGTTTTCAAACAGGGTTCGATAGAGAGCCTTGACCGGGAGACACTGTTTACAATTCAGAGCTTTTTCGAAAACAATCTGAATGTAAGTGAAACTTCAAGAGGACTTTTTGTCCACAGGAACACCCTTGTGTACCGTCTTGAAAAGATAAGAAAAATAACCGGGCTGGATTTAAGGCAGTTTGACGATGCAATAATATTTAAAGTTGCCCTTATGGTGAAGAAATATCTTCAGTCAACCCAGGAGAGATATTGAATTTGTCTGCCCTCCGGATTCATTCCCGGGATGGCTTTTCCCGGTATCGCTGTATGTGCTTGCTCAACAGTTTATTTTGCGGGGTTCAGGAGTAGAGGATGATAGATTTTAAAAATGTCACAAAGAAATACGAGCCCAATATAACCGCTCTGAAAAACATCACAGTTCACGTGGACAAGGGGGAGTTTGTGTTTGTGCTTGGCCACTCCGGGGCAGGAAAGAGCACTTTTTTAAAGCTTATGCTCCGCGAGGAGAAGGCCGACAGCGGCAAAATTGTGGTAAACGGCTACAATGTAACCGACATAAGGGAGAAAGACATCCCCTATATGCGCAGGACTCTTGGAGTGGTTTTTCAGGACTTCAGGCTGATACCCAACCTCACCGCCTTTGAAAATATAGCCTTCGCCATGAGAGTGACCAACATCGACGAAAAGGAGATCGACAAACGAGTTCCGTATATACTGAACCTGGTGGGCCTTCAGGGAAAAGAGGACAAGCTCCCTGCTCAGCTTTCAGGCGGTGAACAGCAAAGGGTTGCTCTTGCCAGAGCCCTTGTCCACAATCCGGACCTTGTGATAGCGGATGAGCCCACGGGAAATATAGACCCACAGCTTTCAATAGAAATTATGGAACTTTTGAAGGCGATAAACCACACAGGTACTACTGTTCTGGTGGTGACCCACGAAGTAGAACTTGCAAAAAGGTATGCTCAGAGGATAATAGAAATGAGGTCCGGCACGATAATCGGGGATACATTGGCTAAAAAGGCGGTGGCAGAATGAAATTTTCGAGTTTCAAATATCTTCTCGGCCAGGGTTTCCGCAACTTTAAAGGGAACCGTCTTATGAGTGTCGCCTCCGTAGGCGTGGTGGCTTCCTGTCTGATTCTCACCGGTATTTGCGGGTTATTGGCCCTAAATGTCAACAGTTTTGTAAATTACCTCGGCGCCCAGAACGAGGTCGTGATATATCTCCGGGAGACCGCCACTGAGGACCAGATAAGCAATATGGAAAAAAAGCTTTCTTCCGACAGTGACGTATCATCCTATGTGTTTGTATCCAAGGAAGATGCCCTCAAAGAGCAGATGGGATATATGGGCCAGTATGCCAGCTTACTTGAGAGCTATCAGGGGGAAAACAACCCGCTCCCGGCTTCCTTCAGGGTTCATGTCCGGGATCTTAAACGGATCAACAGCGCATCATACCGTTTTTCGGGTATGGAGGGTGTGGATTATGTGTCCACTCCGACTGAAATTGCCAGTGTTCTGATTACCCTCAAAAATATAGTGTTTTATGCGGGTATTGCCATTCTCGCCACCCTTTTCCTCGTCAGCATGGTGGTCATATCAAACACCATAAGGCTGACAGTATACGCCAGGAGGAGGGAGATAAGCATAATGAAGTATGTGGGTGCCACAAACGGATTTATCCGCTTCCCCTTTGTAGTGGAAGGGCTGATAATAGGCACAGTGTCATCCGTCATTACATTCCGGGCAGTCAGTGCGGGATATGTTTATCTGTTCAATTACATAACATCCCAGGCCACCGGTCTTATTGCGATGCTTTCTCAGTGCATAATCCCATATACGGATATACTCCCATATATGGCGGTTGTTTTTCTTCTCTTCGGTTGGATTATCGGCGGTCTTGGAAGCGCTCTCTCGATGAGAAGATACTTAAAAGTCTGATTGGAAAAGTTATATGAAAAACGACAAGAAAAGTAAAAATATTATAGTCCGCATTCTCTGTCTCGTGTTTGTTTTTGCCATGAGTGCAGGGCTTGTGTCACCTTTTATTGCCTATGCTGATTCAAAGGATGATTTTCTTGAGGCCCAGAAGAAGCTGGATGCAATAAATGAGCAGATTGCTGGTCTCAACGATGAGGAGAAAAAGCTGGAGAGCCAGAAGAAAAACGCCAATACACAGATGGATCTGGTCAAGCAGCAGATAAACATCCTCAAAAACGACATTGGCACTTTGCAGGAAGACCTGCGGAAAAAGCAGGAGGAGCTTGATGCCAAGAAAATTGAGATTGAGGACACCGACCAGCTCTTTAAGGATAGGCTAAAGGCGATGTATATAATGAGAAGCGGCGGAAATCTTTCCACAATACTTGCCGTTGACAGCTTTTCCGAGCTTCTCACTGCCACGGATACCCTTCAGAGAATCTCCGTTGCGGATACAGACCTGATAAAATACCTGTCTGAACAGAAAAAGATAATAGAAGAGGAAGAGGCTTCAATACAGGATTCCCTCAATGAACTTGTGGAAAAACAGGGGACTATGGAGGACAAGCAGTCGGAACTCGCAGGCCTTATGCAGACTCTTGATGATCAGCTCACTGACACAGAGGCCAAACAGCAGGCGGCCCGGCGGGACCGGCAGGTGATATATGAAGAGTACCAGCGGGCCAAAAAAGCAGTTGAGGCTGAGTTCGGCGAGAGCTATACCGATCAGTTCGTGGGCGGTGAGTATATCTGGCCGGTTCCGGGCTATGGGAACATTTCCTCAGGTTACGGCCCCAGGTCCTTTTACATTTACGGAACCCCTTATTCGGATTTTCACAATGGGATAGATATATCCGGCGGTGGAATACATGGGCGGCCTATAGTTGCATCAAACTCCGGTATGGTGAGGAGAGCCCAGTACGGCACTTCCGGCTACGGCAATGTTGTGGAGGTGGACCACGGGGGCGGAAACTATACCTTGTATGGCCACTGCTCATCCCTTGCGGTGGGTGTGGGAGATTACGTGACCCAGGGACAGGTTATAGCCTATGTGGGCAACACCGGATTTTCCACCGGTCCTCACCTGCATTTTGGGCTTTACACAGGAGGAGGCTTTGTGGATCCCACGCCGTATGTTTCCGGATCAAGGCCCTGATGCATAAAAATAAATTCAAAGGAGCAAGATGAAGAAAAAGATAAATTTGGGCACGGCTCTGAGCTTTATGTTCATAGCAATGACAGTTACTTTCTGTCTTACTATGGTTCTCTCCTCCAGACTTTTTGAAAGAAAGGTGGAATCTGTCAACGAAAAGGAGGCCATGTACGAAAAGGTCTCCGACGTGGATCGGATAGTGAGAAAGAATTATTATACAGATATAGACGAGGAAGCCCTACGGGACGGACTTTCCAGCGGTTACGCCCGGGGACTCGGGGACCCGGACACTGTTTATTACAGCCCCCGGGAGATGACCGAGTATCAGGAGCAGCTTGACGGCAGGCTGATAGGTATAGGTTTTGATTTTGTAAAATCCAGAGAAAACAGCGGATATATGCAGATTTACAATGTCTATACCGAGAGTCCGGCAGACGTGCAAGGGATGGTTTCCGGGGATATGATTACCCGGATAAACGGAGTCAGCGTCGTGAACATGTCGGAAAACGATGCCAGGGAAGCTCTTATGGGAGTTTCCGGTGATACCGTCAATATCAGCTATCTCCACGACAGCGAAGAAGTTTCCGCTGATCTCACATTCAGGCCTTTTGACTACAACCGGGTTTCCTATTCGAAGGAAGGAGACTATGGATATATAAGAATATCCGGATTTTCGTCCCGCACGGCATCTGATCTGGATTATGCAGTTAACAACCTCGCAAGCCAGGAAGTAAAGGGGTATGTGATAGACGTAAGGGACAACAGCGGAAAAGATTATGACAGTGCCGCAAAAGCCGCCGATGTCCTCCTGCCTGAGGGCACCACTATGAACGCCATTTATAAAGACGGAGAGACAAAGGTTCTGTACACATCTGACAAAAACAGCGTCTCAGTCCCTATAGTGGTAGTTACTGACGGAAACACGGGCTATTCAGCTGAGATGTTTGCAGTTATGCTCAAGGATGGCTGTGGAGCAAAGACTGTAGGCACCAGGACTATGGGCAAGGGAACTCTCCAGAGAATGTTCCGCCTTCCGGATGGCAGCGGAATAGAGCTTACAGTTGCAACTTTTTCCCCTGTTTCCAGCCCTGCCTACAACGGTGAGGGGATTTCCCCGGATTATGAGAGGGAACTCGACGGTACTGTCCCGTTTCAGACTTTGCTGCCGTCTGATGATTCCCAGATAAAGAGGGCACTTGAGGTTGTGGCCCGGCTGTGAATTCGGCGATATAATGCAGGATAACTGAAATCGTTTGCACCGGCGGCTTCTGCCGCCGTTTCTGTATACAAATATCTTGTCATTAAATGCATAGTTTCGGGATCGAGGTGATATATGCCATGAAATATTTTCTCTTCACTGCTGCCGGCCGGCAGGACCCTTTTTACAATTTTCACGACGGACCCTTGCTCCATGTGATAAGATCATACCGCCCCGAAGGGATATGTGTCTATCTGTCTCCCCGGGCATCCCGGAAAAATGCCGACGGACTTTTTGAAAAATGTATAGAAAAACTAGCTGATTCCCTGGGATACACTCTGAAAACAGTGGAGATAATTGACAGGCCGGAGCTTGCCCGGGTGCAGCTTTTTGA
>CAZYZR010000001.1:33473-43561 GCA_964651945.1 uncultured Oscillospiraceae bacterium
CTGGTTGATTTTTATGATTATCCGGCTGCTCTGAGGGTTGCCGAAAAAATAAGGCGGTTTATACATCCAAAGGCATTATCATTGATAAAAGCGGCATCTTGCCGACTGCGGCTGGATTTTGACGGCTATAATCATGCTGCCCGGGAAGCCGGTGTAGATTTTATGCCTTACAGGGAGGGAAGCAAAAAATCCGTTTTTGAATATGTGCTCAACCTTATGATCAAAGAAAAACAGGAGGATTATGCCGATTTTGTAAGAGCCATAACTCCTCTTACCGTTGATCTGCTTGAAATTTTACTGATGGATAAATTCGGAATTGACATCTCTGAATTTTCTTCCAGATCTAGGACAGGTTCTGTGAGATGGAATATTGATGCAATGGAGAAAAGCCCCGAAGGACATACCGTAAAAAATGCACTTTTGAAAAAATTCGGATACATAAACAAGAATGCTTATGGCTCTGCGTCCCTCGCCCGGGTGGTTGAGTACTGTGGAGCTGATGCAGAGACAATGCAGGATATAGATATGATCAGGGATGTGGAAGAAAATATAAGGAATCTTGCCGCTCACGAGATAGTCTCAGTAACTGCCCGGGAAATTGAAAAACGAACCGGCCTTTCCCCGGCGGGAATAACATCAGCCATAAGGAGACTTATGAAAAAAGCCGGATTTGACTTCGGCCCCGATGGCAGTTTCCTGCGTTCTTATGAGGATATGAACCGGCGGATAAAGGAACTTCTTGATTAAAAGTCCGCAGGAACCGAACCTTTTTTCCTTTGCCCTCACGTGTGAAGAAAAAATTTTTGACTTGAAAAAATAAAATATATGAATAGTAAGGAGATAGAATAATGAAAAAGATACCAGTAATCATAGATTGTGATCCTGGGGTGGACGACAGCTACGCAATTTCCCTCGCAGCATCCCGCCCAGAGTTTGACATTGTTGCCATAACACCTGTAGAAGGGAATGTGGCAGCTGAAATCACAAGGAAAAATGCTCTCTGCCTTTCCGAGATTCTCGGAATTGACTGCAGAGTGGCATTCGGTGCGGAAAAGCCATTGGAAAAGCCGTATATCAGGGACGCATCGGGAACTCATGGAAAAACCGGAGTAGGCGATATCGTATTCCGGCGGCCCAGAAAGGAACCGGACAGAAAGCCCGCCTGGGATGTAATATACGAGGAAGCGGTAAAGGCACATGGTGAACTGGTGCTTTTTGCCATAGGGCCACTGACTAATATAGCCATTGCTTTAGGAAAGCACCCGGATCTCCCCGGACTTATTGACAAATTCTGCATTATGGGAGGCGGGACTTTCGGAAATGTGGGAGAAGGGAAGAAAGCTGAGTTCAATATCTGGATAGATCCTCTTGCTGCAAAAGAAGTTTTTGAAAAGATGGAAGTGTATATGGTCGGACTAAATGCCACCCATGCAGCTGCCCTGACATCCCGGGATTTCGACGAGATGATAAGCATTTGCAAAGAGAGGAAAAAGGCATGGCTTATGAGGGAACTGTCTGAGTTTTCAAAGAGGAACAGCGAGGAAAACGGGTCGGACAACAATATTATTCATGATGCCCTTGCGGTTGCTTCATTAGCAGAGCCGGGGATTGTGACATTCAAGGACTACTATGTGTATGTGGAAGCTGACCCTGCACGGGAAAATGAGGGCGAGACCGTAATAGACTACGCCGGAGAGAGCGGAAAAGCTCCGAACTGCCATGTGGCAGTCGAGGTAGACCAGCCCAGGTTTGCAAGACTTATGAAAGATGTCTGCCGCTTCTACCGGAATAAATAGTGAATTATTGCCGAGGCTTTTTAACTTTGGCTTAGCATTTAAAGCATTATATACCGGTATATTTTCTCCGGACAAAAATCACAGGAATGTTTTTTTCTGTTATTACTTAAATAAAAAATGGGGCGGAAATCCGTCCCATTTTAGTTTGATATATTATTGCGGTCAGGATACATTCATAAATCCGGAAGCAGTCAATTGTTTTTTGAAAAATGGATTTTTAAGGACATTTCAGTTAATTTTAAGGTATCGGCCATAATGGATTTAAAAAAATATATATTACAAGTTATAACAGCATTTGAAATGTCATCAGGGGAAAACTGCTCTGTACCGCAAAAAAATTATGGATTTACTTTAATATATTATTGCTTCACTCCAGTATTTTTACCACTTCTCCCACATACATAGTGTGCGGCTTCTCGTGTTCATACTGAGCTTTTATTACCTGAGGTTCCATTGCCCTGCGTTCAAGGTCCTGCCTGTATATTTTACGGCACAACAGCGTGATCTCGGCTTCCTCATAGGTGACTGCATCATCAAGGTAAACGGGAGTAAGTCCCGATTCAGCCACTTTGTCACCCTCTCTCCCGGATTTTGTCCCGAGGAGTGCCAAAGCCTCCCTGTATTGCTCCCCGTAAAAACTCACGGTGAAATACTCGTTTTCCTCCATAAATTCATGGGTATATCTTCTGGGGTTTACATAAACTGTAACCACTGGCTTGTTCCAAAGAGTGCCGACTCCTCCCCAGCTTATGGTCATACTGTTGAAGTTGCCCTTTTTCCCGGCAGTCAGCAGACCCCACTTTTTGTCATAGAGATCGAATACCTCTTTAAAAAATTCTTTCATTTTTTCCTCCAGGAAAATGTATTTATTTGTACATATTATACCACATTGCTAAATTTTTTCAATTGCCGAAAGACACCCTGCAAAAGTATTTGTTTATTTTAATTTATATCGGAAAATTAAATTTCTGGCCGTATCTTCAAAAAATATTATTTTTTGAGGCAAAACAAAACCCGCCTTTTGGCGGGTCTGTGGCTGGGGTACTAGGATTCGAACCTAGGGAATGTTGGAGTCAGAGTCCAATGCCTTACCGCTTGGCGATACCCCATCGTTTATTGCTTTTATATAATAACATGCGAATAAAATTTTGTAAAGATTTTTTTGAAAATTTTTTCTGTTTAAGCCTTTTTCGAAGGTAATCAGCAGAGAGCACTAAGCACCAATCAGAGCAAGTTTAAATTTTAGTAATTTCCATTGTAAGAAGAAATATTGTATAGCAGCCTTTATGGAACTGAATATACTCCTAAATATGCCTTAAATACGTTTTAATATTTTTTCACATTCTGCAGCTTTATTCGTCTTTCACGCCGGAGTTTTTTTATTCCCGGCATAATAAAAGCAGGTGCCGGATGCCGACACCTGCTATGTTTGGTTTTCTTAGCCCAGGTCTGTAGTGGATGTGATATCTACTTTTCCGCTCTTTACAAGGTAACTTGCAAGTACGAATATAAGTATTGTGACCACAACTGTGCCTATGGCAAGCGGGAGTGTGAGGGATGTGAGTGAGAAGAACCCTGTCAGCAGTGAAGCCACTATGGAAACCCACATCATAACCCTGAAAGCCCTCGGCGAAATTCCGAGCCCTGTGCTGTTCCACTCCTCAGGGAACATCTCAGGGAGTTTCATTGCGCGGAGGTTTACTATCACACCGAGAACCATCTGCGGAACCATTATCATTGCAACTATGTTGTCAAGTGTAAATCCGCCGAGCACAGGCAGCACCGAACCTATGAACATAACAAGGTAGACTATGTTTTTGTTCATAAGTACCTTGGGAAGCCATCCATCCTGCGCAACGCCCTGCACCATGGGAGCAAATCCTGTAACTCCGCCCAGAAGTGCAGTGGAGAGGGATGCCATTGCTCCGCCGATTATGAAGAAAATAAAGAGCACACCGGGAAGAACCATCTGTGCCAGATCTCCCAGGTTGCGGTTTGCCACTTCGGCGTAGGATCCTATCCCGCCACCTGCAAAGCCCAGAAGGGCATAAATGGTGCCGCAAGCGAGAGAAGCTATTATAAAGGCCTTCGGAATGTTTTTCTTCGGATTTTCCGCCATCTGCGCTACATTCACTATGTTTGAGATACCCTCGCATGTAAATGACATAAGCGCTACTGCGGTAATGAATCCTATTCCGCCTCCCATAAAGTAAGGCTCGCCCTTGTAGGCCTCCGGGTTGCGATGAATAATTGCAAACACGATAAACAACCCGAGGGCAAGGATTTTGCTCGTTCCCAAGAGGTTCTGCACCTTCGCAAAGATATTCACTCCCGAGGCACCTATAAGGAAGAACAGTGCCAACCAGGCTATTGCCATAATAGTCTGATACGGAGCAAGAGATGGGAAGAGGGTAGCAGTGTAGCTGGCCAGTGAAATCCCGAACACTGAAAAGCTGAAAGAGGATATTATTGTGACATATCCAGAAGCTCCTGACAGTGTGGGGGTAAGAAGCAGCGCCTGCTGTGAGTACATGCCGCCGGAAAGAGAGAACATAGACGACATGATGATCATTCTTATCTGCTGCGACATCTTGAATATCATGGCTACAATAAATGCCAGGGCAACACTGCGCCCTGTGAGGCCGAGCCCGACACCGAGCATTGAGAATATGCCGGCACCGATGCATCCGCCCATACCCATGAAAACAAGATCCATCAGAGACATCTTCTTTTCCATAAGTTTTCCTTTCTGACTCAAAGTCAAATTATTTTTTTGAACCGGACTGTTGTTTGAAATTTTATACTTTCCTTTTCAAAATCCGGGTTTTATCACAGTCAAAATATTTTTCTGCGCCAAACATTCCCGAAAAGCACAACAACCCAGTCCATTTTATTAAGAGCATTATACAATTATTGCAGCTGATTGTCTACAATAAGTTGCATTATTATGACACTAATAGTGAAAATTTATTTTAATTCTGATTGTATAAAATTAAATAAATATATATTTGATTTGTGTTCAATAAAATCTTTTATAAAAAATGTTAAACGAAAGGTTGGCAGAAATTGAAAATCTCCTGCTTTTTCGATATTTTTCTTTATTGTCTGGGATGGATTGAAGTCACGATCTTCTACAAGCAAAGGCGCAAACTTGTCGCAAAAGATATGTGATTTTACTTTAATAAAATCCTCAATAGACTCGGCAGGGATATATTATACATTTTTATAAGCTCATAGAGGCAAAAAGGTCAGGTTCATTAACCTGGCCTTTTATAATTTTTCAAAAAATCTAAATCAGATCAACTTTGAAAATGACGATTTTTTAGCTCCATCCTATGCTCGCAAGTATAAACAGGGTCACAAAGCCCACTGCAGCGAGGATTAAAACAATTGGCAAGACCCATTTGGCATATTTCTCGTAAGGAATTTTTGCAAGTGCAAGAGATCCTACAGTAATTCCTAAGAATGGTGACAGAATGTTTGTCAGCTTGTCGCCGAACTGGAAAGCTGTAACACCTATCTGCAGCGGTATATTCAGAGTTTCACACATCGGTTGAATAATGGGGCAGAGTATAGCGACTTTTGCTGAAGCAGAAGGTATGATTATGTTTATCAAAGTTATGACTATACACATACCCACGGATGCAAGTCCTACTCCCAACTTTTTCAAAGGAAGGCAAGCAAAATAGACAATTGTGTGCAGTATATTTCCCTGGGACATAACTAGGCTCATTGTTGCTGCACAGCCTATGATAAAGCTGACAAAAGCCATACCTCCGCAGCCTTTTGAAAATGAATTTCCGATTTCATTCAAGTCCATCTTTTTGATAAGTCCTATAGCTATAGCAAAGACTATCATTATTGCTACCAGGACTCCGTCGGGTTGGCCTAGGACACTTCTCCGCACAAGGCTTACAATAGGCTGAAGCAGGAAAAGGATAACTGCAATCAGGGAGGATTTTGAGAGCTTAACTTCTTTCATATTGTCATTGGCATCTTCTAGGTCACCGGTCCATTCCCGAGTGTCCAATATGCTGTTTTGAGGATCCCGCGCAACTTTTTTGGCATATCTCAGCACAAAAAGCATGGCTATTGTGCTGTAAACGACAAGCAGCACACATCTCACAAAAAAGCCCGAGTAAAGAGGAACTCCCATAGTGAGCTGCGGAAGCATTACTCCTGTGGGGCTGCTTAAGCCTCCCACGAAATAAGCCAGTATAATTATCGACATTCCAATTACCGGATCCAGCCTCAGCTTTCTTGCAAACATAAGACCTATGGGTACCATGCTGATTATATGATCTCCTGAGGCGAATGCGCCTATGAAGCAATAAATGTAAAATACTACCGGAACGAGTACATTTATCCCTTTATCCTTAAGTTTATATATGGCATAATCTATGGTCTCATCTATACATTTAGTTGCGAGAACAACACCTGTATAGCCACCTGCCGCAAGAAGCATTCCTATGATCATTCCTGAGCTCTCAAGCCCGTCAAGTATCATAACCAGAGCTTTATAAGGCGAGACAGGTGTTTGCCGGTCGAGGAAATTAAACTGGTCACTTAGAATTTTGCCCGTCCGGGGATCTGTGGCAAACTGCCCTGCAGGTATGATGTAGGTGCACAGGCTGGTGAACATAAGCAAACCCAGTACCAGAATCAGCAAGTGAGGCATTTTAAAGCCTTTTTTCTTTTCTTTTTGTGCAGTACTCATTTTTCTCCTTTCTAATATTCTTATTTTTCTATCAGCCTGAAAATTCCACTTTGAGGAAGCGGTTTTATAATTTTGCCGGGCAGATTTATGTCTGCCCGGCAAAATTCAGAGAAACCGACCTGGCCTCATCACATCAGGCCCATTGCTGTTAGTATTGCTCTCATAAGAAGCATGCCTATGGCAGAGTCTATAAGAGGGATAGCGAAGAACAGCGGAGTAAGTTTTTTATTGGCACCACTTACCAGCACTATTCTTGCATAATGGCCTACAAGAGTGCCCATAAGCATTGACGGCATAATGCAGATTGTTGCCTGCGCAGCAGTCAGAGTGCCCCGCAGATAGAGATTCAAAGCCGTACCTGCACCTGCAGCTTTGGCAAAGAAAGCACTTATCAGCACGGCAATTGCTTCTCCCGGAAGCCCGAATATAGACATAATTGGTCCTCCGATTTTTGCCAGAAGATCCATTATTCCCGTGACTTTAAATGCCTGAACCAGGGCGTATCCCAGAACCATAGCAGGCATAATGGTGTTTATGGCAACATTCCAGCCTTTTTTGGCTCCATTTATAAAAAGTTCTATAATCCCCGGCTTCTTTTCTTCTTCTTTCATTGCGCAGCCTCCTTTTTCATTCTTGATGATTTAGTAAGTTTCAGGTACAGCCTCATAAGGTTTGCACCGATGAGTTTGCAGATTATTGTCAAAAGTATCAACGCCCCAAGGGGGAGGACAGATACCGGAAGGAGAGCAGCCTGTGTTGAGATCATATTTCCTATAGGAGCCGAACCTGGATATTGGAAAGCCACGAAAATTGATCTTTCGTCGTCAGTTATCTCACCGTCGTCATAAAGCTGTTTTGTGAGCATTGCTGCTATATCAGAACCGTTCAGTGAGTTTACAAGTGCAAGGCCGCATGACCCTGGCAGTCCAAGCAAAGGCCTGAGGATAGGAGTGAATAGTTTTCTGAATGCATCCATTACTCCCATTTCAGTGAATATTTCTATAAGGCCCATCGCAAAAACACATCCGGGGGCCAGAGACAGTGCAAACATAAATCCGTCTCTGGCGCCTGTTCCCCCTGTGCCCATAAAGTTGGCACCTGTCTCACCTATTGTGCCGAAAGAACCTATAAGAGTGTTCAGGTCAAGCACATTGAGGAACTGAAATGGGCCTGTAAGATTTCCGAAAAATCCGGAAAACATCAAAAGCATTATTATTAAGGCAATCCATCCCTGTGGTTTGACATGAATTTTGACTTTTTCTGACTTTTTTTCATTTTCTGACATATCAGAGTTAACCTCCTTCTAAAATTTAAAATTACCGATTTCCAGGAGTACCGCCCGCCACATAACAGCGCGCTCTTCCATAGAGTCAACAAGAGCGTATTCTCTGTCCGTGTGGTTCCATTCGCCTCTTACACCACAGCTGCAAAGAACCGGAACACCTGTCCGGGCCATGGCCGATGCATCAGACCCCCCGCCCAGGAATACGTGTCCTACCGGCGGCATACCATATTTGGCACACACATCATTTACGAATGACCACAGAGCCATATTGCCATCACTTGCCTCAAATCCACCGGCCGCATCCGTTATTTTGTATTCTATACTTGTGCCATCCACGTCAGGTTTTTGGAAAAGCCGTTCCATCTCCGATTTTACTCTGTCAATTTCGCTCCTCAAGGCAAAACGCCCGCTGACTTTGAGGGTGCAAAGATCCGGGATGCTGTTGACCATAACTCCTCCCTGTATGATGGCAGGATTCATGTTAGTTCCCTTTTCCATATCGTTCATATCCTGGAGTGCAATTACTTTATAGGCTGCCTCCACAATTGCATTTCTGCCCACTTCGTAGTTGTTCCCGCTGTGGGCACTGACTCCGTGGATGGTGACATCAGCTCCCATTGCCCACTTTCTTCCTACACAGAGCCGGTTGTTTACAGGTCCTGTTTCCATATTGAATCCTGCAATACACCCTTGTGTATACTGCTTAATCAGATCCCGGGCATAGTGGTGCTCAGTTCCGCCCTCCTCGTCTCCGCAAAAACAGATCCTTATGGGCCTATCGTTGTACCCTACTTCCTCAAGTGCCTTTATCACCCACAGGGCTATTATTATTCCGCCCTTCATGTCCAGCACTCCTGGGCCATAGGCTTTATCCCCTTCGATTCTGAAGGGATTGTCACCGAATGTTCCTTTGTCAAAAACAGTGTCAAAATGACCTGAGAAGACTACAGGAGCACCTTTTCTGTCCCGTCCTATGACTCCGGCCACAACAGGCGGCACGCTGGGCTTTGCTCCGATGACTTCGCACTTGACTCCTGCCTGTGTGAATTTTTCCTTGACAAAATTCGCCACAGTATACATGTTCTCCGCTTCACGCAGGCTCCCTTCAAGATTTACCAGATCTTTCCAGTCCTCAATGATGTTTTCGCGGTTGCAGGAGATGTACTCTTTGATTTCTTTAAGCATTTTTACCTCCTTTAAATATTCCTGGTTGAAAAGCTATTTAAACTAATGTAGAATAAGTTTAGGAAAACTATCCTTCTTTAAATAACTTTTCGGACCATTTTCTTCGAATTATAATTAATTTTTTTGGTTAGTTCTGTATCAACTGCTACAAAACAACTGACCTGCCTAGGAAATTTTTGTAGATATTTGAAGAAGGAAAAATGAAAAACAAAAGGTTTTTTGACGAAAAGTATGCCCCTTTTATAGAGGAAGATCTCTCCATTTGGGAACCTTTAATTGATGGGCGGCAGATGAAAGCTGCAAAGGGAAGGGAAATAATCGCAAGACAAGGAGACACTGACCAGAAGATGATTTTGGTGGCCAGCGGTCTTGTTTTAATGACTTTTTCCGACGAAGAGGGCAATGAAAAAGCCAATTTCCTGGGGTCAACAGGATATGTTTTCGGATTCCGTTCTTGTCTGTTGGGAAATGGATATAACGGGTCACTGACGGCTGTAAACAAATGCTCATATTATTCGGTTCCTGCCAAACGCTTGAAAAAACTTATGGGAGATGATGATTCATTCCTGAAAGCCGCTATGTACAGCGAGTTCAAAAGAGGGTTGCTTTACAGTTATAAGACTGAAATTCTTGCTCTTTCAAAGGTTGAGGACAGGGTTATTGCATTTTTTTACAGTATGGCTGCAAAGGTGGGAATGAGTTCGCCTCAAGGCACTGTTATTCCTATAAAACTAACGGAGGAACTGATAGGGAAAATAATTTTCGCGGACAGAGTCTCAGTTTCAAGGGCTATAATAAATCTTAAAAGCCAAGGGTTTATAAGCAATGAGGGGCGATATTATGTTGTAAACACAGAAATGTAATATTCCGGCGCAAATTCTTATTTTCAAATCTTTTATTTGAAACCCTTTTAGAGGCTTGAAAAATTAAAAAAGCGAAAATAACTGGTATTATGATTCATCAAGCTCCAGCGTTATTTATTCCCACAGATATGGCCTTTATAAAACACGGAGTTTCTAAATTCTCATTGGAATTTTTTGGGGAGCTTGATTTTATAACTTTACTTGCAATGACAAATATGATATAATGCTACTCAACTATTTTG
>CAZYZR010000002.1:0-25596 GCA_964651945.1 uncultured Oscillospiraceae bacterium
AAAAATAATTTATTACTATTATACTAAAAAAAAAAAAAAACAAATAAATAATGTTTTTCAATAAAATAAAAATTCAGAATGAAAAATACACAGATTAATATGATAAATTTTTAAGATAATTTTTAAGATAAATGTAATTCTAATACTTTTAGCGATGAAAATCTGAAAAACACAATAAAAAGATTTTGTTTATTATAGCGTCTTGAAATACTCAAAAACTTTATTATTATCCACTCGGATTTCCTTCCCGGATAAATAACTGAGTGCATTGTCTCCGGGTATCTGGGAGAATACGAGTTTATACGCAGACAGGAGCTGATCTTTGACATTTTTATCCTCAGCCCCGTACTTTCTGTCCCCGGTTATCGGCCGGCCGAGAAATGCCAGGTGTGCTCTGATCTGATGTGTTCTTCCCGTGTACAGCACACACTCAAGAAGGAATTTCCCGTTCTTTTCATCAAGAGTTTTTACTCCCGTTACTATTTCCTTTGCATTTTCATCCCTGATATCTGTGACTAAACTTATTTTTTTTGCTGTATCTCTCTTAATATAGGCTTTGTATATTCCGTCTTTCAATGGACTATCGGTGATACATAGATAATATTTTGTGACAAGGTCACTATTTATAACATTGTTCATCCGCCTGAGTGAGATATAATTTTTAGCCGCTATGACAATTCCCTCCGTCCCCTGGTCTAGCCTGTTGCAGATGGCAGGTGTGAAGGCATTTACATTGTCAGGGACGAATTCCCCTTTTTCATAGAGGTAAACTTTCAAAAGATCCACAAGATTCCGCTGATTTTTAAAATCAGAGTGGCACAGCATGCCCCGGGGTTTGTTTACAAAGATCAGGTTATTGTCCTCATAGATTATTTTCAAGGTCCCGGTTATGTATTTTTCTTTAGGAGCGGGGAATTTTTCTGCATTTTTAAAGAAGTCGTCATTTATATAAATTTCCAGCAGATCGCCTTCATTTAGCACTTGCTTTTCATTCCGCTTTTTCCCGTTGATTTTAATTCTTTTTTTGCGAAAATAGCTGTGCAAAAGCCCTTCCGACATATCTGCGAAAAGCTTTTTGCAGTATTTATATACTGTGAGACCCGCTTCTTGCCCTGAGACGGTGAAACTTCTCATTTTTTATATATACCTACTTTAATTTTGTTTGATTTTGATGTATAATAAAATAGTATAGCTTGATTTTTCTATTTGTAAAGAACCGACAATTGCCGGTTGGTTTTAGCTGTTTGTGGGGGAATTAAATGAGCGTTCATGAGGGTCACAGACAGAGGCTGAAGGACAGATTTTTGTCCCAGGGGCTTTCGGGTTTTGAGGATCACAACATACTGGAACTGCTCTTGTTCTATGCTTTGCCCAGGGCAGATACGAATGAGATTGCACACCGGCTGCTAAGCAAATTCGGCAGCCTCTCGGCTGTCTTTGACGCCTCAGTGGAGGAACTGTGCAAAGTAAAAGGAGTCAGTCTTCATTCTGCAACGCTTATCAAACTTATACCGGAACTTACCTCGGTATACAACAGTGACAAGACGAAAAATATTCAGTTTATAACCTCAACAACCGATGCGGGGCATTATTTTGTACCCAAATTTTACGGCAAGAAAAATGAAGAGGTCCAGATTCTCCTCCTCGATGACAAACGCAAAATAATCAAGTGGGAAAAATTGTTCGAGGGCACCGTGAATCTTTCTTCCATCACAGTTAAGAAAATTGTTGAACTGGCGCTGAACTACAATGCGACAGGGGTTATAATTGCCCATAACCATCCCGGCGGTGTTGCGCTTCCTTCAAAGAAAGATCTGGAAACCACTGAAAAGCTTTACTATGCCCTGGACATACTTAATATAGAACTCTGCGATCACATCATTGTTGCAGACGATGACTATGTATCTCTTGCCGACAGCGGGGAATTTGAAAGGTATAAATAGCAGTCAATGGATAGATTTGTTCTAAAGAGCGACTATGTTCCGGCAGGGGATCAGCCACAGGCTATACAGTCCATATCAGACGGCATTCTCAGGGGAGAAAAAAATCAGATACTTCTTGGAGCGACCGGAACCGGAAAGACATATACTATGGCTCAGATCATACAGAGGGTCAACAGGCCGACTCTCGTTCTTGCCCACAACAAGACCCTGGCTGCTCAGCTATGTACCGAGTTCAAGGAATTTTTCCCGGACAATGCTGTTGAATATTTTGTGTCCTACTACGACTATTACCAGCCTGAGGCGTATATTCCTTCCACCGATGTATATATTGAGAAGGACAGTGACGTCAACGAGGAGATAGACCGCCTGCGCCACAGTGCCACAGCCGCCTTGTCAGAAAGGCGAGATGTGATTATTGTGGCCAGTGTTTCCTGCATTTACAGTCTGGGGGACCCAATAGATTACCGAGAAATGGTCATTTCTCTGCGTCCCGGTTACCAGATAAGCAGGGATGAGCTCCTGCGTCGCCTTGTAAAGCTTCAATACGAGAGAAACGATATGAACTTTGTCCGCAACAAGTTCAGGGTAAGAGGGGACATTGTAGAGGTTTATCCGGCTTATTCCCGGGAAACAGCTATAAGAATTGAACTTTTCGGCGACGAAGTGGAAAAGATCAGGGAGATCAACGCACTGACAGGAGAGGTTAAAAACACACTGGGACATGTTGCCATTTTTCCTGCCAGTCATTACATAGTGTCAGAAGAAAAAATGAAGGTTGCCCTTGGGCGAATACAGGAAGAGATGGACAGGCAGGTGGAATTTTTCACAAGCCAGGGAAAACTCATAGAGGCCCAGAGGATAGCTCAGAGGACTCAGTATGATATGGAGATGCTCAGCGAGGTCGGCACATGTAAGGGAGTGGAAAATTATTCCGCAGTTTTTTCCGGCAGGAAACCGGGCGAGACCGGAACAACCCTTCTTGATTATTTTCCGGATGATTTTCTTCTTTTTATCGACGAAAGTCACGTTACCGTTCCGCAGATAGGCGCTATGTACGGAGGGGACTATGCCAGGAAGAAAAACCTGGTGGAATTTGGATTCAGGCTTCCCAGCGCCTATGACAACAGACCTTTGAAATTTGAGGAATTTGAGAAAAAAATAAATCAGACCGTATATGTCAGTGCGACCCCGGGTCCCTATGAAAGGGAACACAGCACAAATATAGCCGAGCTTATAATCCGCCCCACAGGGCTTATTGACCCCGAAGTTATCGTAAAGCCCGTGGAGGGGCAGATAGAGGATCTGCTCGGGGAGATCAATGCCCGCGTGGCGCAAGATGAGAGGGTGCTTATAACTACCCTCACAAAGAAAATGGCGGAAGATCTGACTGATTATCTGTCTGAAAAGAAAATAAAAGTCAGGTATATGCACCACGAAGTGGATACCTTTGAGAGGATGGAGCTTATCAGAGACCTGAGACTTGGCACGATAGATGTACTGGTTGGCATAAACCTTCTGAGAGAGGGTCTGGATTTGCCGGAAGTGAGCCTTATAGCTATCCTCGATGCCGACAAAGAGGGATTCCTCAGGAGCGAGACGAGCCTTATACAGACTATAGGGCGAGCCCGGAGAAATGTCCATGGGCAGGTCATAATGTATGCCGACAGTGTGACAAAATCCATGGAGAGGGCCATAGAAGAGACTTACAGGCGAAGAGAGATACAGATAAAATTCAACGAAGAGCACAACATAGTTCCTCAGACTGTAAAGAAGGACATAAGGGGAATAATAGAGATTTCCTCCAAGGAGGATGTGCCTCAGAAGCAGGCAAAGCGCATGTCAAAAGCTGAGAGGGAACAGCTGATCGAAAGGCTCACCAAAGAAATGAAACAGGCAGCGAAAATCCTTGAATTTGAGCATGCGGCTTTTCTCAGGGACAGAATTGAAAAATTGAGGAAGATGAAATAAGCTGATGAACAGTGGAAACAGCATTGTAATAAAAGGTGCGAAAGAAAACAATCTTAAAAATATTGATCTCACAATTCCAAGGGACAAACTAATTGTTATGACCGGACTTTCCGGCAGCGGGAAGTCGAGTCTTGCCTTTGACACCATCTACGCAGACGGGCAGAGAAGGTATATGGAAAGCCTCTCATCCTATGCCAGAATGTTTCTTGGACAGATGGAAAAGCCGAATGTGGAATCCATAGAGGGACTTTCCCCTGCGATATCCATTGATCAGAAGACCACATCAAAGAACCCCCGCTCAACTGTGGGAACGGTTACAGAGATATACGACTATCTCAGGCTTCTGTACGCCAGGATCGGAATTCCTCACTGCCCTATATGCGGCAGGGAGATAAAGCAGCAGTCCGTGGATCAGATGGCTGATGCAATTATGGCTCTGGGTGAGGGGAGAAGGATACAGATCCTTGCACCTGTGGTCAAGGGACAGAAAGGGACCCATGTAAAGGAGTTTGACTCAGCAAGGAGGCAGGGGTTTGTAAGAGTAAGAGTAGACGGAATAATTTACGACCTCGAAGAGGACGACCTGAGTCTTGAAAAAAACAAAAAGCACAACATTGAAATTGTGGTTGACAGGCTCGTGATAAGGCCGGATATTGTATCAAGACTCACAGGGAGCCTTGAGACGGCTTTGTCATTGACAAACAGCACTGTCATTGTTGACGCCGGCGAGGGGGAAGAACTTCTGTTTTCCCAGAATTTTGCCTGTCCCGAACACGGTGTCAGCATAGAGGAACTGACTCCGAGGCTTTTTTCCTTCAACAACCCACGGGGAGCCTGTGAGACTTGCACTGGGCTTGGGGTATTTATGAAGGTTGACCCCGATATGATTATCCCCAACAAGAGATTATCCATAGACGAGGGCGCTATAAGGGCAAGCGGATGGTATTATTCCGAGGGTTCCGTCTCAGATATGTATTACAAAGGACTGGCAAAAAAGTATCATTTCAAACTTTCCACTCCTGTAAAAGATCTTTCAGATGAAGCTTTAAATGCCATTTTATACGGCACAAACGGAGAAAAGCTGGACCTCTACCGCGAGACGGACAGGGGAATGAGCAGATATCAGACAGAGTTTGAGGGCATAATTCCCAATCTTGAGAGGCGCTTCAGGGAAACCGGTTCCAGCTGGGTAAAGGATGAAATAGCATCTGTCATGAGCCGGGTGGAGTGTCCCGACTGCCACGGGGACAGGCTAAAGCCTGTCGTTCTGGCTGTTACGGTGGGGGGCGTCAATATAAGCGATTTCACGAAGATGCCCATAAGGCAGGAAATTGATTTTATTGACAACCTTAAACTCACCGACAGGGAAAATCTCATTGCCGAGAGCATACTGAAAGAGATCAAATCAAGATTAAATTTTTTGAGGAGCGTGGGGCTCGAATATCTTACTCTTGCCAGAAGCGCAGCTACTCTTTCAGGGGGAGAAAGCCAGAGAATAAGGCTTGCAACTCAGATAGGGTCATCCCTTATGGGGGTTCTGTATGTGCTTGATGAGCCCAGCATTGGTCTTCACCAGAGGGACAACGCAAAGCTTATAAACACTTTAAAACAGCTGAGAGATTTGGGAAATACCCTTATAGTCGTTGAACACGACGAAGAGACGATAAGGGCTGCGGATCACATTGTTGACATCGGACCCGGCGCAGGGGTCCATGGCGGGGAGATTGTTGCCCAGGGGACTGTTGACGACATAATAGCCTGTGAGGACAGCATAACGGGTCAGTACCTCAGCGGGAAAAAATATATACCCATACCGGACAAGATACGCCCCGGCAACGGCAAATCCATAAAAGTAATCGGGGCATCTCAGAACAATCTTAAACACATCGATGTGGAATTTCCCCTGGGGAAGTTTATCTGCGTCACAGGCGTTTCGGGGAGCGGAAAGTCAAGCCTTGTAAATGAGATTTTATATAAAACAGCGGCCTCGGTCCTGAACGGTTCAAAAATAAAGCCCGGTGCCCACGATGATGTTTTAGGCCTTGAAAACATAGATAAAGTTGTCTTCATTGATCAGAATGCCATCGGGCGCACACCCAGGTCAAACCCCGCCACTTATACTGGTGTTTTCACAGATATAAGAAATCTCTATGCCCAGACTCCTGATGCAAAAGTCAGGGGATACAATGCGGGAAGATTTTCCTTTAACGTAAAAGGGGGCAGATGCGAGGCATGCGAGGGGGACGGGATAGTGCAGATTGAAATGCACTTTCTTCCGGATATATATGTTCCCTGTGAAGTCTGCAAGGGAAAAAGGTATAACCGCGAGACCCTTGAGGTAAAGTACAAAGGAAAAAATATTGCAGATGTCCTGGATATGACAGTGGAGCAGGCGCTGTCGTTCTTTGAGGCTCACCCGAAGATTTACCGCAAGATAAAAACTCTTTACGATGTGGGACTGGGGTATATAAAGCTGGGACAAAGCGCCACAACCCTTTCAGGCGGCGAAGCCCAGAGAGTAAAGCTCGCTCTTGAGCTTTCAAAAGTACAGACCGGGAAAACTCTATATATCCTAGACGAACCCACTACAGGCCTGCACGCGGCGGATGTCCACAGGTTGATTGAAGTGCTGCAGCGCTTAGCTGACAGCGGCAACACAATTGTCGTCATTGAACACAATCTTGACCTGATAAAGGTTGCGGACTATATAATAGATATGGGGCCCGAGGGCGGAGATGAGGGTGGTACCGTAATTGCGACAGGTACCCCCAGTGAGATAGCCGCCTGTGAAACCTCGTACACGGGACAATTTCTCAAAAGATATTTCGGATAGGAGGCAATTTTTGGATTACATACAGCGGGTAAAGGATATATTTGCCGGCAGAGACAAAGGTGCTCCGAGGGCATGTGTGTTGACTTACGGATGCGCCCAGAATGAAAATGACTCAGAAAAAATCAAAGGCCTTCTGTCTTCCCTGGGCTATGAATTTTCAGACTCACCCGAAGACAGTGACCTTGTTATCCTGAACACTTGCGCTGTCAGGGAGAGCGCTGAAAATAAAATATTTGGTATAATAGGCACTCTGAAAAGAATAAAAAGACAAAAGCCGGAAATGATAATCGCTGTTTGCGGGTGTATGGTTATGCAGCAGCAGGCTGTTGACAGAATCAGAAAGAGCTATCCGTTTGTGGATTTGGTCTTCGGAACCGGAAACATAGCGGTGCTGCCAAAGCTCATATATGACTTTTATATGACCGGCAAAAAGCAGATTCTTTCCCCACTGGAAAGTGATTCGCTGGATGAGGAAAATAATCTTATAAGAAATGACGGGGTAACCGCCACGATTTCGATAATGTACGGGTGCGACAATTATTGTTCCTATTGCATTGTCCCTTACGTGAGAGGAAGGGAAAGAAGCCGCAGGCCCGGGAATATTCTCAGTGAATTTACGCAGCTTGTTGACAGTGGATATAAAGAGATAACCCTTCTGGGACAGAATGTAAACTCCTACGGCAAAAATATAGATCCTCCCTGCGATTTTGCAGACCTTCTGAATATGCTTTGCAAAACGCCCGGAGAATATACGATAAGATTTTTGTCCAGCCATCCTAAAGACATCAGCAGAAAACTTATAGATACCATAAGGGACAATCCCAATATTTCAAGGCATATACATCTTCCCGTCCAGTCCGGCAGTGACAGGATCCTTTCTGCTATGAACAGGAAGTACACAAAGTCTCAGTATCTTGATATAATAAATTACGCAAGGAACCGGATTAACGGGGTGACTTTTTCCAGTGATATAATTGTGGGATTTCCGGGAGAGACTTTCGAGGACTATTTAGAGACAGAGGATCTGGTGAAAACCGTGAACTTTACTCAGCTTTTCACATATATCTTTTCAAAGCGCAGCGGCACCCGGGCCGCACTCCTGCCGGACGACACACCGAGGAAAGAAAAGACAAACAGGCTCAACAGGCTCATTAAAATTCAGCAGGATATCACTTTTTCCCGGATGAAGGAACTTTTCGGAACAACCCAAAAGGCCCTTGTGTTTGAGGAAAATGATGGCATTAAAATTGCCCGACTTGACAATGGGTTTATTGCTGAACTTGAAGAGGGCAGATTGGGAGAGTTTGAGAATATAGAGATAACAGGCAAAAATGGCACGGTCCTTACGGCCGTGCTATCAGATAAAAGAATTTAAAGGAGAACAGTATAATGGACAATAATGATATTGTATATGAATTCAGGCTCCTGGCGAAGAAACTGCAGGAAGATGACAGGATTGTTTACTTAGAGCAAGCCAGAAGAATGAACGATATGGACCAGGAACTCCAGGATCTAATAGGACAGTTTAATCTGTGTCAGCTGAACTACAGGGCTGAAATTTCAAAGGATCAGCCTGACCAAGAGAAACTCAATAAATTAAACGATGAACTCAACCGGGTTTATACCGAGATAATGGCCAACGACAGCATGGCATCATATACTGAGTGCAAAGCCGAGGCTGACAAACTCACAAACCTAATTCAGGCTATAATCAACGCTGCCGTAAATGGCGGCGACCCCATGATTGTGCAGATACCGGAAGGAGGATGCAGCGGAAACTGCGCTGCATGTGAAGGCTGCCGGGGGATATAGAAACTTTTTTGTATTGACAACTGTTGGATGGTGCAATTATGGCCAATCTCTCACCTATGATGCAGCAGTACTTTGCCATAAAAAACCAGCATAAAGATCACATACTGTTTTTCAGACTTGGCGATTTTTATGAGATGTTTTTTGATGATGCGCTGCTGGCATCAAAAGAACTTGACCTGACACTTACGGGACGCGACTGCGGAATGGATGAGCGCGCCCCTATGTGCGGCATTCCATATCACTCCAGCGAGGCATATATCCAGAGACTTCTTGAAAAGGGATACAAAGTAGCCATATGTGAGCAGACCGAAGAGCCCGGAAACGGCAAAAAGATAATCAGCAGGGATGTCATAAGAGTGGTTACTCCCGGAACCATAATGGAAAACAGCATGTTGTCCGAAGACAGGAACAACTACTTATCAAGCGTATACATATCCGGCGGAAAGGCCCGGCTCTGTTTCTGTGATATCACCACTTCCTCAATGTCGTCCACATCCGTTGAGGGCGAAAACTTTGAGGACAATGTAAAGACGGAGATTTCCAGGTATATGCCAAGGGAAATCATAATAAACAGTGATCTCCTCTCGTTTCCCTGGCTAACCCGGTTTCTGAAAGATGTAGTGCACTGTTCTGTGGAACTTATAGACCAGGCGGAATACAATGAATTTACAATTGAAGAGACTTTGCAGAAACAGTTTCCGGGGAAAAAGTTTGATGAGAATATGTCCAGGTGTCTCTGGCAGCTTCTGAATTATCTCTCCAGAACCCAGAAATCAGGGGTCGAAAAGTTGCAGGAGCTCGAAGATTACGAGAGGTCCTCTTTTATGAATCTGTCATATGTCACCGTTTCTGACCTTGAACTTTTTGAAACCATAAGGGGGAAGGAAAAGAAAGGAACTCTCCTCTGGGTACTCGATTACACAGATACAAGTTTCGGAAAGAGGACGCTGCGAAAATTTCTCTCTGCTCCGCTTGTCAGCAAGGAGAAAATAGATGGCAGACTTTCCGCTGTGGAATTTTTTAACAAAAACCCAATAGTCAGGATGAATGTTTCTGAACACCTTAAAAACATCCACGATATGGAGAGACTGTGTACCAGGGCGGGTTTTGGAAATGCCGGGCCAAGGGACCTTTATTCACTGAGTCAATCCATCAAATCTATCAAACCTCTTAAGGAAACCCTCTCAGTATGCGAGAGCGGACTCTTGAAAGATCTTGATGACCGGATCGATCCTCTCCAGGATCTGGGAGATCTTCTGGACAAGGCGATTATTGAAAATCCTCCGGTGACTGCTGTGAATGGGGGAATGATAAAAGACGGCTTTGACCGGGAAGTCGACAAAAACCGCAATCTTGTTAACAACAGCATGGAAATACTTGCTGAAATTGAAACAAGACTAAAAAAAGAGACGGGAATCCCGAAACTTAAAGTCGGGTATAACAGAGTATTCGGGTATTACATCGAGGTAACGCGCTCATACACAGATATGGTTCCGGATTACTTTGTAAGGAAGCAGACTCTGGCGGGGTCGGAAAGATATGTAACCGAGGAACTGAAAAATCTTGAGCGGGAGATCCTCGGGGCAAGTGACGCTCTGCTTATGAGGGAAAAACAGCTTTTCAACGAGATTTTGAAATCTGTCAGTAACCAGTCGGAGAGAATTCTCAACACCACGAGGGCACTCGGATATATTGATGTCCTGTCATCCTTTTCACTCGTCAGCCAAAAGAACAACTACACAAGGCCATTGATAACTGATGGCGACAGGCTCCTGATAAAGGATGGAAGACATCCGGTGGTGGAAAATACACTGAAAGACGAGATATTTATACCAAACGACGCTCTTCTCGACTGCGGCAAAAACATGGTCAATATAATAACCGGGCCGAATATGGCCGGGAAATCCACTTTTATGAGACAAGTTGCCATAATAGTCATAATGGCTCACATTGGTTGTTTTGTGCCTGCGAAATACGCCGAAGTTCCCATTTGCGATGCTGTCTTTACAAGGGTGGGCGCTTCAGACGACCTCTCCCGGGGCAGAAGCACCTTTATGGTGGAGATGAGCGAGGTCAGCGATATACTTAAAAATGCCACTTCAAAGAGCCTCATAATCCTGGATGAGATAGGCAGAGGGACATCTACGTTTGACGGGATGAGTATTGCCAAGGCAGTTGTTGAATATATCCTGGATGCAAAGTACAATATCGGCTGTAAAACCCTTTTTGCAACCCATTATCACGAATTGACTGAGCTTGAAAATGAGAAATATGGAGTGGTAAATTATAATATTGCTGTCAAAAAGCGCGGAGATGAGATAACTTTCCTAAGAAAAATTGTCAGGGGAGGGGCGGACGACAGCTATGGCATCCAGGTCGCAAAACTTGCGGGAGTTCCTGAGCCGGTTATAGACAGGGCAAAGGAGATTCTGGCAGAACTTATCCGCAATGCTGAAAATGAGAAAAAAGCTGTAAGACAGCTGTCATTTGAAGACAGCATTTCTGCTCCGGTGCAAATAGAGACCCCGTCTCCGATAATGCAGGAGCTTGAAAAAGCAGATGTAAATGTGCTTACTCCTATAGAGGCATTGAATCTTCTGAATAAGCTGAAATCCATGATGTGAGGATAGTATGGCAGTTATAAACGTTCTGGACAAAAATACCGCTGAACTTATTGCCGCCGGAGAGGTCGTGGAAAGACCTGCTTCGGTGGTAAAGGAGCTTGTGGAAAATTCCATAGATGCGGGTGCCAAGAATATTTCTGTCGAGATAGAAAACGGCGGTGTAAAAAAAATAGTTGTTCTGGATGACGGCAGCGGCATAGACAGCGAATATGTTAGGACAGCATTTATAAGGCATGCCACCAGTAAAATAAAAGACGGCAATGACCTTGACAGGATAAGCAGTCTGGGCTTCAGAGGCGAGGCACTTCCTTCTATTGCGAGTGTTTCCAGACTTGAGCTGATAACAAAGACCGATGTCCAGGATTTTGCTGTTATGATAAAAATAGAAGGCGGCGAGGAAACTGCATTTGACATACAGCCTTTTGTAAACGGTTCAAAATTTACAGTGAGAGATCTGTTTTACAATACCCCGGCAAGAATGAAATTCCTAAAGAAGGATTCCACTGAAGCCGGGTATGTGCAGGAAGTGCTGACGAATCTGGCTTTGTCAAGACCGGATATTTCATTTACATTCATAAGGGAGGGCAAAGAGATATTTTCCACAATAGGCGACGGGAACCTTCTGAATACAGTTGCCTCACTTTTCGGAACTGAATTTTCTTCCTCTCTTGTACCGGTGGAATATGCGGATGGAGTGTACTCAATAAGCGGTTTTGCAACTTCCCCGCACCGGTCAAGACAGTCCAGAAATATGCAATATTCATTTATCAATTCCAGGTTTGTAAAAAACAAGACTATTATTGCCGCAGCCGAAAATGCATATAAAGGCACTGTGATGGTGGGAAAATTTCCTGGTTACATTCTTGACATCAGAATGCCATATGATGCTGTTGATGTAAATGTGCATCCTGCAAAAACTGAAGTGAGATTTGTAAATGAATCCCGGGTGTTTTCAGCAGTTTACTCCGCTGTCAAGTCTTCAATACTTCAGGACAGATCAGTCAGAAAATTGCAGATAAATCAAAGTGGGAAAAAACAAACTGCTCCCGATGTAAAGCAAACCAACCTTTCAGAGTCAGAGTCCAGAGAGAGTTCTACAGGGAATGGTGATTTGCAATTCACAGATGACAAAGGCGATGTTCCCACTTCTAAGGCAGATAAATTTGTAAAAAAATATATAGTCAATCAATTTGAAAGCCGGAATGAATACAGTAAAGATAATTTACTTGTCAAATCGTCACCTGCTTCATTTTCGATAAAGCAAACTCATAAATCACCACAAGAGTCCATAACATATTCAGATGCTGATTTTAACAATGTTACTCAAAGTGGGTCAATATCTTCTGAAAATGCAGGTTATCCTGATTTATCTGTTAAATACTCGTCTCGGCCTTCCGATGAGACTTTGGACGATATAAATCTGATAGGAGAAGCTTTTGATACTTATGTTCTTTTCCAGATAGGTGAAGAACTCATTATTATGGATAAGCATGCAGCTCACGAGCGACTTCTTTATGAGCAGCTGACACAGGACGCAAAATTTGAAAAACAGATTCTTTTATCTCCTGTCCCTGTCCGACTTTCGACAGCTGAAAAACTGGCAGTAACTGAAAATATGGCGATCCTTGAAAAATACGGATTTGAAATTGATGATTTTGGATCAGATGGCATTATTGTCAGAGCGATTCCTATGTATATTTCCGATGATGATCCATCCCGGCTTATGCAGGAGATTGCGTATAACCTGCAAAGAGGGAAGAAAGCAGGTATGAGCGAAAAACTCGACTGGATTTTCCATTCGGTTGCATGCAGAAGTGCCATTAAAGCAGGGGATAAAGTGGGCAGGGATGTGCTCATGAAACTGATACTGGATATCAGGGCAAAAAAAGTGCCCCTGTATTGTCCCCATGGAAGGCCTGTGATAATTTCCATAAGCAAAAAGGAACTGGAGAGACAGTTTGGCAGATAAAATAAAAGTCATAGCCATATGCGGGCCAACTGCTACCGGTAAAACTTCCTTGTCAATATCCCTTGCCGGAAAGTTTGGCGGTGAAATAATTTCTGCAGATTCCATGCAGGTATACAGGGGTCTGGATATTGGCACAGCCAAGGCTACAAGGGAGGAAAGGCGGAAAATCCCGCATCATCTTGTAGACATATTGTCCCCTGAACAGCACTACAGCGTCAGTGACTTTTGTCATCTTGCAGCAGATGTGATAGAAAATCTCACTGCAACCGGGAAAATACCTTTTGTAGTGGGGGGTACGGGACTGTATATTGAAAGTCTGCTTGAGGGAATAGAATTTTTGCCTCAGCCGGAGAACAAATATATAAGGCAGAAACTTTACAGACAGGCTGAAGAGAATGGCAGGGAGAGCATGCACAAAACTCTTGCAGGGATTGACCCTGAGTTTGCGCAAAAGACCAATCCGAATGATTTGGTGAGGGTTATAAGAGCACTGGAAGTATACGAGCTGACAGGCAAAACAATGACACAGATTCAGCTTGAGTCGAGACCTTCCTCCCCACCTTATGAAAGCCTTATTATCGGACTGAATTACTCTGAAAGAAGGAAACTCTATGAAGCTGTAGACAACAGGGTAGACAGTATGGTATCGCAGGGTCTGCTCAGGGAGGCTGAGTATGTTTTCAAGAACAGGGATACTTTTTATAACAGCGCAAATGCAATAGGCTATAAAGAGTTTTTTCCGTATTTTGAATGTGAAAGCGGACTTGATGAGTGTGTATCCAAAGTGAAACAGGCCTCCAGGAACTACGCCAAAAGGCAGATCACCTGGTTCAGAAGAATGAAAAATATAAAATGGCTGTCCCGGGATTCTCCTTGCCTTGTACGGGAAGCCGAAAGTCTGACGGAGGAGTTTTTATCGTAAAATATGGGCAATATGGAAGTTGAAAACAAAAGGGAAAAGCGAAAGGGGCTGAAAAAGATCAATTTCTGGCCCTTTATAATCCTGGGACTGGCTTGCTATTTCCTTTTCCAGCTTTATCTGATGAATGCCAACAGAGTTGATACAGTGAAGGCGACAGAGGGGTATATCAACGACAGCATTATTGCCCAGGGAATAGTTTGCAGGAACGAGATTGTTCTTACAAAATCAACAGAAGGAGCTGTTGATTACCTTGCCCGGGACGGGCGGAGGGTTTCAAAAGGAGCACTGGTAGGGAATGTCTACCCTTCTTTTTCTGATGTTGCTTCCATGAAACTTCTCAGGAACAGGGAGAGAACCCTTGATGACGTAAATACAGCTGTGGCGTATATGAACGGGGCACCGGTTGACATGTCTTTTACCAGAAAACAGCTCACGAACCGGATGACAAAATTATCCAGGGCTTCCACTGCCGGAAACTTTACAAATTTTTCTGAAAGTCTTGCCAATCTGACTCTTGCTCTCAACAAAGTCGGAGTTGCAGTTGGGGATGTAAATGATTTTTCTGCTGCAACTGGTCAGGTCCAGAGTGAAATAAGTGCCCTGGAGTCCTCTGTAAATCCCGCTACAGACAGCCTGACTGCTCCGGAAACCGGATATTTTCTGAGTTTTGCGGACGGCTATGAAAACATTGCCACCGTTGACAACTTCCTTTCCTTGTCTCCTGAAGAGGGTGAGCAGATAATAAATACCCCTCCTGAGCGAACTTCCGATGGGTCTGTATACGGGAAAATAATAACCGACTACAAGTGGAGCGTATGCACTTATATTGACAAAGAAGATATGAGGGATATGCGGGAAAGGGACAATGTCCAGATTACCCTTTCCCTTGACAGCGGGGAGTACCAGAGTGCCAGGATTTCAAAAATAGTGGATTTCGGGGAAAAATGCCTTGTTGTCATTGAATGCACTATGATGGACACTACTGCAGCTACTGCCAGGGTCACAGACATAGAAATTCTTTTCAGACAGTACAGGGGGATTAAAATTCCCAGGACAGCCATAAGATTTTCAGACGGAGAAATGGGGGTTTATGTAAATTTTTCAAATATTGTCCAGTTCAAAAAAATATCCCCGGATTACGAGGATGACAACTATATGATAGTTCCGCTGGCTAACGATGAGCAAAATCAAGTCAAGCTTTACGATTCGATTATTGTGAAAGGAAGGAATCTTTACGATGGAAAATACTTGTAATATCTCAGAGAATGTCAAGAGAGTGAGAGAACAGATACGGGATGCATGTGCAAAATACGGCAGGAATCCTGAAGATGTAAAGCTTATGGGTGTATCAAAAATGCACACCGGGGAGGAAGTGAAGCGGGCTTTTGAAGCCGGAATAACACTCTTCGGAGAAAACAGGGTTCAGGAACTTTCGCAGAAAGCCGAGACTTTTGCCCGGTGCGGCGTACCCTGTCACATAATAGGGAGGCTGCAGACAAACAAGGTAAAATACCTCCCGGATCTGACAGATACGATTCAGAGCGTTGACAACATAAAACTTGCGAAAGAGATTGAGAAACAGTATGGAAAAGCCGGAAAAACAGCCAATATCTGCATTGAAGTAAACATCGGAATGGAGGAGAGCAAAGGCGGAGTTCCATACGATCGGGCAATGGATTTTGTTTATCAGGTTTCCCGGCTCAAAAATTTAAAACTCGTAGGTCTTATGTGTGTCCCTCCGATATGCGAAGGCGAAGAGGTGAGGGATTATTTTTCCCGTATGTATAAATTATTTGTTGACATATCAGACAAAAAAATAGATAATATAGATATGCATATTTTGTCCATGGGTATGTCCGGCGATTTCCAGTATGCAATAGCGGAAGGCAGCAATCTTGTGCGAGTAGGCACTGCAATTTTCGGACGGCGAGATTACTCAGCGGCAAAATAAACTTAAAAGGAGAATAATATGGGTATTCTTGACAAGGTAAAAGGCGCATTCGGCATCGATGAAGATGAGTACGATGACGATGATGACTACATAGATGACGATGAGGATGAAGAGGAAGAAGAGACGGACAACACTTTCAGGGCCGATTTTTCACAACCTTCATCCACCCCTTCAAGAAAAGAGAAAAACGTCTCTCTTACTTCAATTCCCCAGCTTCAGGTCGTGCTTGTAAAACCTGAGAGTTTTAGCGATGCCAGTGATATTGCGGACAGCCTGAATGCAAAGAAGACCGTTGTGCTCAATCTTGAAAACGCCAGCAAGGAAGTATCCAGGAGACTGGTGGATTTTCTCTCCGGCGTTGCATATGCAAATCAGGGGAATGTGCAGAAAATAGCAAATGCCACTTTTCTGATCACTCCTTACAATGTGGACATTTCCGGAATCGGGCTCATTGACGATATAGATACCGGGGGAAATGTATACTGATTGAGAGGCTTTATACCACCTCAGAACCGGGAGGAGACAGTTTTTGTAAGGCAGATTGCTTCCCTTTGTGAGCGTTCTGACAGATATGGGAAGGCGTTTTTTACCCATTTTCTCGATCTTAGGCAAAAAGAATTGTTTATTTCCCGGACTAATGGTTTACGGGGAATTTCCACAGGATTTTGCCGGGGCTTCGAAGGAGATTCTGAGAGGGTGATGGCTTGTGTTTTTCCCGATTACCTGCAATTGTGCAGTATAGATTTCCCCTTAAAGATGATGTGCTGTACAGTGGATTCGGGTGAGAATCTAACTCACCGCGACTTTCTTGGCGCCTGCATGGGGCTTATGATAAAAAGGGAGCAGATAGGCGATATCTTTATTGTGGACAATGTCTGCTACATGGCATGTTCTGCCGGTATGGCACCTGTAATAATTTCTGAACTTCAGAATGTTGGAAGAGCCGTTGTGCATTTTGATTACTGCCATAACAAGGTGGTATATAAAAGAACCTATTCACAGGTCAAGGACGTCACGGTGTCCTCTTTCAGAGCAGACCGGGTTTTATCTGCGGTTCTTAATATAAGCAGGAGCAAGGCATCAAATATTATTTCCGTGGGCAGACTTTCAGTAAATCATCTCCTTGTAAACAAGAAGGATTTTGAAATTGAGGACGGAGATGTGCTCAGCATAAAAGGCATCGGAAAGTTTTCTGTTTCATATTCTGGCAACAGAAGCAGGAAAGACAGATATTTTATAACATATCACAGGTATTAGGAGGCTATAGATGTTTTTTAAATCCGACGAAATAAGGCAGATAACATTTAATAAAGCTGCCAGAGGTTACAGGACCGAGGATGTTGAAAGTTTTATTGACAATGTCGCAGATGATTATGCTGAACTGGAGAGTGAGAAGAAGGACCTGGAGGATAAACTATACGTTCTGGCTGAAAGGGTTGAGCAGTATAAGGCTGAAGAGGAGAGCATAAAGACCACTCTTATAAATGCCCAGAGGCTGGGGGAAAGTATAGTTGAAGATGCCAAGGAAAAAGCGGACAATATAATAAGGGAAGCCACAATAAAGAAAAATGATATACTTTCATCCTCGTATGCCGAAGTTGAGAGCAACGAGGAAGCTCTCAAAAAGCTGAAGAAAGAGGTAAGCGACTTTAAACGCAATGTGCTTGGCCTTTATAAAGCGCATATAGAAACCCTCAGCAATATCCCGGAAGAAAAACCTGAAGCACAGCCAAAGGCAGGACAGTCCCGGGAAAGATCTTCTAAAGGGCAGGATGTATCACGGCAATCTTCTGACGCAACTGCGGAGTTTACCCCCAGTTATCGGACTCGGGATGATGACAACACCGGAAAATTCAAAAGCGTTTCCTCCCTTTTCAATGAGGAGTAATCACAAAGATTAGCGCTTTGCGCTAATCTTTATTGATATATAGGGTTTGTTTTAGTTCTGCATTTCTATGAATATAATGGCAAAGCTTTGAAACGACGGGAGCATTTTTTAGATATATTTGCAGATTTACAGAAAAATAGAATTCCTGCTTGCCGGATTTTTGCTTTTTGTGATTTTTGGTTTTGCAATTAGTTATCCGGCTTTTTGTTACTACGGCAATTATTTTCCGGAGAAATAATTTTGACAGATTTTATTTTTGCAATTATCCTCCTGACTGCGGATGTTTTATGCAAGTTCCTGGCAATTAAATATCTTGTTCCGGGGGAAACCGTTACGCTGATACCCGGTATTTTAGGACTCAGGTATATTACCAATACAGGTGCCGCTTTCAGCATTTTCAGCGGTAAAACTCTGTTTCTCGTGGCTGTAACAAGTGCGGCTCTCCTCTTTATAGGATATATGCTTTTTGTCAGAAAGCATTGGCAAGGACTTGAAAAATTGTCGTTTCTCCTCATTTTTGCCGGTGGAGCCGGCAATCTCATAGACAGAGTTTTCAGGGGTTATGTGGTTGATTATTTTGAATTCCTTTTTATGGATTTTGCGATTTTCAACCTAGCTGATGTATATGTATGTGTCGGTGTGGCGATTTACTTAATTGCCCTTGTAAGCGAGGAGTTTTTAAAAAAGGATAAAAATATTGGAAAAGATAGAGCTTAAAGTTCCGGAAGATTCCTCAGGACTGAGAATTGATGTCTTTGTTTCTTTAAACACAGGGTATTCCAGGACTATGGCTCAAAAATTACTGGCAAGCAATAACATAAAAACGGACGGGCAGACCACAGATAAAAGCTACAGGGTAAAAGCCGGCCAAAAAGTGGAAATTGAACCTCTGCCTCCGGTGGAACCGGACATTAAGCCACAGGATATACCCCTTGACATTTATTATGAAGACGACGATCTGATAGTTGTCAACAAGCCAAAAGGTATGGTGGTTCATCCTGCGGACGGAACCCCGGACAATACCCTTGTAAATGCATTGCTGTATCATTGTGGGGATACTCTTTCCGGAATAGGAGGAGAAAAAAGGCCCGGAATAGTTCACAGAATCGACAAAGATACATCTGGTCTCCTGGTTGCCGCAAAGAATGATTACACCCACATAGGATTATCAGGCCAGTTCAGGGAACACAGTGTCACCAGGGTCTATACCGGGATTGTGTACGGCAATATAAAAGAAAACTCAGGGGATATTGATGCACCTATAGGAAGGAGCAGGACTGACAGGAAAAAGTTTCGGGTGACATATACCAATTCAAAGCCCGCCTTTACCCATTATGATGTAATTGAAAGGTTGAATGGTTTTACACTTATAAATGCAAGGTTAAAAACCGGCAGGACTCATCAGATCAGGGTGCATATGAGCAGCATACATCATCCATTGGCAGGTGATCCGCTTTATGGCCCCAGAGAAGTTATCAGGGAACTTGAAGGGCAGGCCTTGCACCGGGGTATTCTGGGCTTTATACATCCTGTCAGAGGCAAGTATATGGAATTTTCCTCTCCTCCCTGTCCGCAGTTTTCAAGATTTTATGAGAAAATAAGAGTAAAAAATTAATGGTAAAAAAGATCAGTGACCTTCTTGTGGTAAGTGATATTGACAATACTCTCCTTACCCGGGAAAAGGGTATACCGGATTACAATGTTCGGATGATAAAGAAATTCCAGAGCCTTGGCGGAAGATTCACCGTTGCCACAGGCAGGACGGTGGAGTCTGTGGAAAGGTACCTTGGGAAGATCAGTCTGAGTGCTCCCGCGATTACATATAACGGCGGAATCATTTATGATTTTGCAAAAGGACAGGTGCTTTACAGGGCTCTTTTGCCGGAATCCGCGCACCAGATGCTTTTAAAAATCAGAAAGGAATTTCCTGACGTGGGCTGTGAAATTATGTGTGATAATTTCAGGGTTTATGTAGTAAAAGCAAATGCGTACACGCAGATTCACCTCTCCGGAGAAAATATGAGTTTTGTGGACACCAGCAGTGAGAATATCTCTGACAGGTGGATAAAAATTCTTTTTGCTGACAGCAATTTCAGATTGTTACAGCTAAAAGATTACTGCGTCAGTGAATTCGGGAGTGACAGCTATGAGTTTGTCATGACCAACAGTATTTATTTTGAAATTCTCCCCAAAAACATTACAAAGGGAAAGGCTCTGGCGACACTATGTGAAATATCCGATACGGATATAGATGATACAATTGTAATAGGGGATTATTACAATGATGTGGAGATTCTGAAAAATGCCGGGCTCAGTGTCTGCGTTGACAATGCGCCTGATGAAATAAAAAGCATATGCCATATTGTAGTTCCCTCGTGTCTTGATGGGGGAGTGGGTCATCTTCTGGCACAGATTATGGAATCTTATACCTGAAAGGAGCAATTTATGGACGAGAAAACAAAAGTCAGTCTTGAAAAGCAAGCGGTACAGATTAGGAAGGATATTGTCACTGCTGTGCACAGCGCAAAGAGCGGACATCCGGGAGGTTCCCTCTCAATTGCCGACACCCTTACCTATTTGTATTTTTACAGAATGAATGTGGATCCTTTAAATCCCGGGGACCCTGACAGAGACAGATTCGTGCTTTCCAAAGGGCACACTGCTCCCGCACTTTATTCTGTCCTTGCAGAAAAGGGATATTTTGACAGATCAGAACTTCTTTCCCTGAGGAAAGCGGGGGCACTTCTGCAGGGGCATCCGGATATGAAGCATATTCCCGGAGTGGATATGACCACAGGTTCTCTTGGCCAGGGCATTTCAGCGGCAGTAGGCATGGCTCTTGGTGGCAAAATCTCCGGAAAGAGCTACACCGTCTATGTTGCCCTCGGAGACGGGGAGATACAGGAAGGTCAGGTCTGGGAGGCTGCGATGGCTGCAGCTCACTATAAGCTGGACAATCTCGTCGCAGTTGTGGACAACAACAACCTTCAGATAGACGGAAAGGTCAGTGATGTGATGTCGGTGTACCCGATAACAGACAAATTCCGGGCGTTCGGATGGAATGTAACTACAGCTGACGGTCACGATTTTGACAGCATTGATGCTGCTTTTGAGAAGACCAGGGAGAAAAACGGCAAGCCCTGGGTGATAGTTCAGAAATCCATAAAGGGAAAAGGAGTTTCCTTTATGGAGGACAACGCTGCATGGCATGGAACCGCCCCGAATGATGAGCAGTACGAAATAGCGATGGCGGATCTGGAAAAGATTGAAGCTGAACTGGAGGAAAAGTAAAATGGCAGAAGTAAAGATTGCTACAAGGGACAGTTACGGCAATGCATTGGCGGAATTGGGCAAAATTAACCCCGATGTAGTTGTATTTGACGCAGATCTTGCGGGAGCCACAAAGACCGGTGTATTCAAAAAAGCTTTTCCTGACAGGTTTTTTGACTGTGGCATCGCCGAAGCGGACATGGTTGGAATGGCCGCCGGGATTTCAACGACAGGGAAAATACCTTTTGTCTCTTCTTTTGCCATGTTTGTTGCGGGAAGAGCTTTTGAGCAAGTGAGGAACAGTGTGGGATATCCCCATCTCAATGTAAAGATAGGAGCTACTCACGCGGGTATTTCTGTGGGTGAGGACGGAGCCACTCATCAGTGCAACGAGGATATAGCTCTTATGAGGACCATACCCGGTATGGTCGTTATAAACCCCTGTGATGACATTGAGGCGAAGCAGGCTGTTTTCGCGGCTGCCCGGTATGTCGGCCCTGTTTACCTGCGATTTGGACGATTGGCGGTGCCTGTGATAAACAAACCGGACTATAAGTTTGAAATGGGCAAGGGAGTGACAATGCGAAATGGAGATAAAGTCACTGTTATTGCTACTGGACTTATGGTGGCAAGAGCACTGGAAGCTGCAGAAAATCTTGAAAAGAAAGGCATAAGCACCAGGGTTATCAATATCCACACAATTAAGCCGATTGATAAGGACATAATAATAAAAGCGGCAAAGGAAACTGACTTTATTGTAACTTGTGAGGAACACAGTGTTATAGGCGGTCTGTTCAGTGCAGTAAGTGAAGTTACTTCGATGTATTCCCCCTGCAAGGTAATTCCTGTGGCAGTTATGGATGAATTCGGCACTTCCGGCCCTGCTGCACAGCTTTTGGATTTATATGGCCTGAACGCTGAAAACATAGAGAAAAAAGTCCTGGAAAACCTTTGAATTTTCATTATTTCTCTTTGGGCTGCTGATTGTTTTCACAATATGTATAAATATTAACAGTTTCATACAAATTTTGAGGCACACCGAATAAAATCTATGAGCTGAAAAATTTGCATTTAGTTATTCTCCTTCCTGTATATGATTAATCTTATGCAGGAAGGATTTTTAATAATTTGCCGCAAAATCTCATTAATTGGATTTTGTTCTCTTGGCTAAATTTAAATTTTTACAAATGCTGCATACATCGAAAATGTCCATATCGTCAAATGAGTGTGTACGTGTAATTAGTATGAAACAATTCATTTTATCGAAGTGAAAATGAATTACAAATGCGGTAAAATAAGGTAAAATAATATCTTTAATTGATTCAACTTCTAGTTTTTCTTCTGAAATTTATATATTTTCACAGTATTTGCACTTTGTACTTGCCTGAGCAATGTCTTTGTGATATCATATATGCCGCATTGACCGCTTTGTTTGGGGAGATTTTATGCTTGCTAGATTGTCCTTGAAACTGTCCCGGGAAAACCTTTCCTGGAATATGTCTTCTCTTTTCCATGGTTTTTTAATGGAGAATCTGGACTGGGAATACGGCGAATATCTTCATTCGTCAGCTCTCCTCCCTTACAGCCTCCGGCTTACAAGAGGGGAAGAGGGATACTATTTTCTCAATATTTCGGCTCTGAACAGCGACGCCTGCAGGAATATAATAGAACCGGTGTATGAAAGCATCGGAGAAAGTATATTTTTAAAGGGCAAAAATCTGCAGGTACATGTTACAGAAAAGAGTGTAGAAACAGAAGATTACGGAAACCTTATTAAAAACACAGTATTTTCTCCGCCGGTAAGAAAGATAATCATAAGATTCATGACTCCCACTGCTTTCAAATCAGAGGGTGAATACGTTTTTTATCCTACAGTGGGATTTATTCTTTCGAGCCTGTGCAGGAAATATTCAGCAGCGGGTGAGGGGGATGACATATACACTCCTGAACTGCTGGGGGATCTGGAGGACAATGTAAAGATTACTTCCTATAATCTGCGCAGCTCATATTTTTCTTTGGAAGGGGTCAGGATTCCCGCATTTACGGGATGGGTTAAGTTTAACATAGGAGGGCCCGGACCTTTGGTGGGGGTAGTCAATCTCCTTGCAAAATTTGGAGAATTTTCAGGCGTAGGAATCAAAACATCCCTTGGCATGGGGTGCATTCGAGTGGAGGAAGATGTGAGAAAAATATGAATAAAAACACTTTTCATGTCACTCTCGGCGGAATACTGAGAAATCTTGAAGTGGCATTGGAGCTGGGCAAAGAAAACTTTTCTTCTTTTTTGAAAAAGCTTGATTTGCCGGATGAGGTTCTCAGGCGGGCAGGAGCCGAAAAAGAGGATATAAACCAGGACTGCCTTTCTCTTGTGACCTCACAGGCTTATAAAATTACCAGAGGGATAAATGGGGACTTTGGAGCGGGGGACAGTCCTGTGCTTCTTAGTATTTTTAACCATCTTAACGGCAATAATAAGGAAATGAAGTATTCTCCGGGGAATCTTGAAGAGAAAATAAATTTTCCTTCAAATGATCCGGCTCAAGGTAACGAATATTACAAAAATTCCGTTAAAGAGCTGGAAAGCCGGCTGTCCCTGTGCAAAGATCACACAGGTGAAGACTATCTGAATTTTCTCCTGGGGGAAATCTCAAGACTATATGTATATTCTCCGGGAGAAACAGAGAAAAAATCCGATGTCCCGCTTTCAGATCTATCAAAGCTCACAGGCGGGATAGCAGCCTGTATTTACCTTTATTTTGAGCGGAACGGGGATAAGAAAGATCTGTTGTCGGATTTTGAAAATCTTTGCGCTGAGGATATATTTTACCTTTTCAGCATGGATATTTCAGGCATACAGGATTTCATATACAATATAATTTCCTCCGGTGCACTCAGAGCCTTGAGATCCAGGTCTTTGTACCTGGAGCTGATTATGGAAAATCTTGTAGATGATGTCCTTGATGCCTGCAGTATTTCCAGGGCTAATCTTGTCTACTGCGGCGGAGGACATGCATATATCCTGCTTCCCAATACGGAATCCGTACGTTCAGTTCTGGATAATTTTACTGAGGACGCAAATTCCTGGTTCAGGGATAAATTCGGTGCTGACCTTTATCTGTCCCGGGGAGGGCGGACTTGCAGCGTAAACCGGCTTATGAACAGACCGGCAGGTTCTTACGGGCAGGTTTTCAAAAACGTGTCCCGGGAAATTTCCGAAAAGAAGGTCCACAGGTATACTGCACGGCAGATAAGAAAGTTCAACCGGAGTAAAAATCACGACGGCAGGGAGTGTCCTGTGTGCCATCGCAGTGACCACCTGACAAAGGCAAAAGACGGTACGATAATCTGCGAGACTTGCAAAGGCATACAGGACTTTGCCAATAAAGCACTTAAAGCGGATTTCTTTGTAGTGACTTCCGGAGATGCGCCTTTGCGGGAATATCTCCCTCTCCCTGGAGACAAAAAAATATATGCCGTTGATATTGATGAAGAGAACCACAATAGTTATGCAAATGCGGAAAAATTAAAAAATTGTTGTCAGAGTGAGGGCTTTGTGAGAGTTTACTCTAAGAACCTCTCAAGACGGAACGGCATTTTCCCGATGGGTATATTTATGGGTGACTACCGGGAGATAGAAAATCTGAATGAAGATTTTAAAGATGAGGGTATGATACGGGTCCTCAGGGCTGATGTAGATAACCTGGGAAAAGCTTTTGTGGAAGGGTTCTCAGGCAAGGCAGGCGGGAATGATTACAGCAGTCTTTCCCGATCCGCGGCATTTTCATCAAAGCTGGCTTCTTTCTTTAAATTTCACATAAATGGTTTACTTCGCAACGGCGAATACAAGGAATTTTACGTAGGACAGGAAGGCAAGAGAAAGGCAGCTGTAGTTTACTCCGGCGGAGACGATCTCTTTATCTTAGGCAGCCTAGAGGATATAATCTCATTTGCGGTGGATCTTTACGGAAATCTTAAAGAGTTTTCCGAGGGGGCTCTTTCTATTTCTGCCGGCATAGGCCTTTATCATTACAAGGATCCCATATCAACCTTGGCAAGGCTCACGGGGGGCCTGGAGGACGCTGCGAAAGAAGTCCCGGGCAAAGACCGGATATGCCTTTTTTCCGAAGATTTCTCTTTTAAGTGGGATGAATTTATTGAAAATGTGCTCAATGAAAAGTACCGGGTTATAAAAAAATATTTTACACGGTTTGGCAGTGATGATCCCACAGAAAACTTCAGTGGTCAGTCTTTCCTCTATAATCTTTTGTTGCTGATTCAGGAGTATGATTCGGCACAGAAGGAAAGCCTTGAGATGATAGAAAAGGGTGAAGAGGACAAAACCGACGGAGGCAAGATAAACCTTGCAAGGTATGTCTACCTGATTTCCAGGGCAAGGCAGGATGAAAATAATGCAAA
>CAZYZR010000002.1:25696-38010 GCA_964651945.1 uncultured Oscillospiraceae bacterium
TTGTTCGGCTATAATGGCACTTCCGAGCAAGACAAAGGATATCGGTCCCGCCTTCTGTTTTCTGATCTGCTGATGGATATAGACAAACTTAAAACTCCTGATCTTGATTTACAGATTGACCCTACCGAAATAAAGTTTGAAAACTACATAAACAGGGTAGACGCTGTTGCAAATCCAAGACAGATAGAGAGGGTCGTCAGGAATGCCGAATTTCCTATGGAGATAATATACAACGTCTTTGAGCCTGATGAAGTAGTACGGGATATAGAGCTTCTTAGTGAAGGTCTCAGGCTTCTTACTTACGATTATCTGGGAGGACATGGCTCCCGCGGGTATGGAAAAGTCAGATTTGAGGGTCTTAAGATAGAAGTGGCGTCCGGAGAAATTTCTCAGGATATTCTACGGGAATGCAATAATCTGCTTGGGGAGGTAAATGGTGAGATATAATCTTTATAAACTTTCCTTTTCTGCACCTGTTCACATAGGTTCGGGCAGGCTTTCGGACGGAGAAAATTTTATCTGTGCAGATACCCTTTTTTCCGCCCTCTGTTCCCGGAACCCCGATCTGATTGAAGAATTAGCTACAAAAGCAAAAACAGGAGAGCTGGTCTTTACCGATTGTCTCCCTTTTATAGGTGACACTCTGTATATTCCAAAACCACTTTTGCAGATTAGTAAAGAGACCGAGGGGGATTCATCCCAGAAAAAGCTTTTTAAAAAGCTCACATTTATACCTGTTGATAAACTGCAAAATTATCTCTCCGGAAACCTTGACCCCCGGGAACGGACAAAGAAATTTGAAAATCTAGGAAAGTTTTCACTGAGAGATATGATGACCCTTCCCAGATCTGACACCAGAGAAGAGGATCCCACACCTTTCTCTGTGGGAACTTACAGATTTTCTGAAGGTTGCGGACTTTATGTTGTCGCAGGTTTTGAGGCAGATGGAGCAAAAGGTGTTTTTGACAATGCTATTTCAGCACTGGGATACGTTGGAATAGGAGGGAAGAGGAGTTCCGGCCTCGGAAAGTTCAGTGTGACTGTGCAGGAGGTTCCCAGTTATCTTGAGTCTTTGCTCAGTCGGAAAGGAGACACATACATCACCCTTTCAGTGTCTATGGCAAAAGATGGGGAGCTTGAAAAGGCATTGGAAGGTGCGAAATATCTTTTGCAGAAACGTTCCGGATTTGTGCGGTCTTTTGAATACAGCGATACTCCTTTAAAGAAAAATGATTTTTACTCCTTCAAATCAGGTTCCTGCTTTAAGGAAAAATTTGAGGGCGATGTGTTTGATGTCTCCAATAACGGTGCTCATCCGGTATATAGATATGCTAAGCCCTTCTTTCTGGAGGTGAAAAATGTCTGATTATTTAAAAACATACAAAATCACCCTAAAAACTGTTGGCCCTGTTTTTATAGGACGGGGGTCCGAAATAAATAAAAAAGAATACATTTATGACGAAAATGAGGGAAAAATATATATACCCGATTTTGGAAAAATGACAAGATTTCTTGAAGAAAAAGGTCTTTTGACTGAATTTGAAAGTTTCCTTTTGAGAAAATATGAGCAGGACGGCAAAAAGAATAATTCAAACAAAGGAAACAAACCCCTCGCAACAAATGATAGATTAAATAAAGGCGTTAATTCTACTAACAATAGAAAAAATAATAATTATAAGAACAATGCTGAAAACAAAAAATTAAATATAGGAAATAGAACATTTAACGGTACTTCTTATAATTCTGCAAACAAGCAAAGAAATGACAATAATTCAGGATTTTATCTTAATCAGTGGCTAGAATCTCATGGCATAAGCATTGAAATGCGGAAGTCCTGGGTAAGTTATTCTGTTGATTGTAAAGGTTTAGACTTGAAAAACAAACCTTTAAAAACCTTACAGATGTTTATTAAAGATGCTTATGGTTGCCCATATATTCCTGGCTCTTCATTGAAGGGTGCTTTGCGAACCGCTTTTGAGGCGGCAGATATATTGCAAAATGGCAGCAAATATGTAGATGTCTCCAGTAATCTGTTGGATAAAAGGAATGCTGATTATTCAAAAATTGATGGAGACCTTTCGTATCTTTCATTTGGCGATCTTAGTAAAGACCAAGCTGCAAGCAATGACTGTATGAGAGGAATTATCGTAAGTGACTCTGAACCGCTCAATACAGATCAGCTTATTATTTGTCAGAAAATAGATTTTAACATTAAGGGTAAAACGAATCTGCTTCCTTTGATACGCGAGTGCTTAAAGCCAGGTACAGAAGTGACTTTTGACCTTACTGTGGATCCTGAGATTGCAAAAATTTCTCCAGAAGATATTCTTTCTTGTGTGAATATATTTTTCAATCATAACAAAGAAAATTTTGATAAACATTTCAAAAATCGTTATTTACAGTGTGAGAATCCTATCTATATAGGAGGCGGTGCTGGTTTTCAGACTAAGACAGTGCTCTCTCCCCTCTTTTCTCTCGTACCTGAAAAACAAGGAGAATGGTTACAAAGAACAGGTGATATAATTGGTCATTCTTTGGCAAAAGATCAAAAATCTCTTCATGCCAATGAGAAAAAATATCACAGATCTCCACATGTGATTAAGAGGACTCTCTATAACGGAAAAGAGTATCCGTTTGGACTTTGTTCGCTAAAGATAGACCCGACCTGACCTGACATCTTTTCAGTTTGAAACCCGTAAATAATTTTCAGCGCACTATAATGTGAAGAATATTTTCTTCTGAAAGCGAGTTTTCAGGCTTTAACAGATCTCAGAGAATAGGAGTTTAAAAAATTTTTATTTGATTTTTCCGGAGGACTTATGGAAAACAACAATTATATTCTTTTTTCGCCGGTAGGAGGGCATGACCCCATTGCAAGCGGTCACGACGGTTCCACGCTTCACATTTTCAGAATGTACAGGCCCAAAAAGACTTATCTTTACTTGTCACAGGAGATGATAATCCGTAGCGACAAGGACAACAGGTATGTAGAGAGCCTCAGAAGATGCATGGAACTCGAAGGATTTGAAAGTGAGATAGAGCTTATCAAAAAAGCTGACCTCACTGATGTCCACCTTTTCGATACTTTTTACCGGGAGTTTGAGCCGATTATAAAGAAAATACAGGCTGAAAATCCTGATTGCACCTTGCTTCTGAATGTTTCCTCCGGCACTCCTGCTATGAAGAGCGCAATTGAAATTATTTCAGCCTTGTCACCGGGGAATTTAAAAGCGGTACAGGTTTCAGTTCCTTTAAGGCCGGGAGCTGTAAGAGCGCAGCTTCCCGATGATTTTGATATGGATGCAGCCTGGAGTACAAATGAGGACAATTCATCTGAGCGTATTAACAGGTGCGTCGAAATAAAAAGCCCGAACCTTCTTTTCAAAATAAAAAAAGAATCTCTGATTGATGTAATCCACTCCCGCAATTATTCCCTTGCTCTGCATTTGGCAAAAGAAATCGAACGGTCCATAACTCCTACGGGAATGCGGATGATAGAGGCCGCATATTACAGAAGCCAGCTTGAACTCAGTGCGTGCAGCAGAATTTCAGAATTTATGAGGTTTGATTTCCTTCCCGTAAAGGATGCCAATATCCGGTATATTTTTGAGTATATCCTTACTTTGGACAATAAATTGATAAATGCGGATTACTCAGGTTTTGTCAGGGCAATGTTACCGCTGATCCCTTATGTTCTTGACATTTATATCAAAGGGAAATATGGGATAGATATAAAAAACGAGTATTATTCCCAGTCCAGGGGTGGCAGGTACTTGCCGAGTCCCGGGAAAATGGACAAACTTTCCCGTGACCGGGGAAGGCAGCAGATAAAGGACCTGATTATGAGCACCGGTCCCGATCCTCTGAAAAAACCTTTTTCCTCAGATATTCTTGTCCGTGCGGTAAAATGCATATCAGATAACCGCGTAGATATAGATATAGCTGAAAAGCTCCGCAATGTGGAGATAAGATTAAAGTCCGCTGCGTTTCGGGGAATAGAGCCAATCTCGGAGGAAGTAATACTGGCAAAGTGCGGTATGTCCTGTGAGGAGATCCTGAGCCTTTTAAAGTCCCTCGTTGAGAAGTCGGGATATGGGGTTCAAAAAGAAGATTGGATTTCATATAACATTATGGATAAGACAATCGAGGAGAATCTTTGATCAACATTTTAATTAAACCCTTTTTATAGGGTCTAAATCATAAAATAATTTTAATTTTAGTAACATTTAAAGGAGAATTTTTATGGGAGACAAAGACATAAAACAGCCGTGTGTGCTTTTTTCGCCGATAGGAGGTCATGATCCCATTTCAACTTATCATGACGGTCCTGCACTTCATATTTTCAGGACATATAAGCCAAAAGCTGTATACTTATATCTTTCAAAAGAAATGCTTGAGCACCATAATCGGGATGACCGTTACCGCGAGTGCCTTAGAAGATGTATGGAAGAGGATGGATTTGAAAGTGAGATTAAAGAACCATTTGAAAGACCGGATCTTGAGAATGTACAAATTTTTGATACATTTTACAATGATTTTGAGAAATGTATTAGTATCATAAAAAGAGAAAATCCCGGCTGTAATGTTATTTTAAATGCATCATCTGGAACACCTGCTATGAAAGGTGCAATTGAAGTAATTTCTACACTTTCAGGAGAAGATATACTCGCTGTACAGGTTGATACACCAGAGAGAAGAGAAAATTCTCCCAAAGATAATGTAGAATATGATAATGATCTGTTTTGGGATTTAAATGAAGACAGGACTGACTATAAAAATAGATGTCGCGAAATACACAGTGCAAATCTCCTGGCAAAATTCAAGATTGAATCAATTAAAAGTTTGCTTGATAATTACAACTATTCAGGTGCTTTAGAATTATCTAAAGAAATATGGAATTTCCCACAAAAAGCTTTGAAGATGTTAGAAGCTGCTAATTATAGAAGTAATTTTAATATAAGAGAATGCAATAAAATTATTGGAAATTCTTCTGAAATTAACAAAAAGGATTTTCTTCCGGACATTACTTTAAATATCCAGCCTATTTTTGAATACCTTCTTATTCTTGAGATAAAAGTAAGAAACAAAAATTATGCTGATTTTATAAGGGCACTTACACCAGTTATTCTTGAAGTTTTTGATCTTTACGTAAACGGAAAATTTCATATTGATGTAAAGAATGAGTTTTATAAACTTGATGAATCAAAAGATAAAAAAAATAAAAGGAAAGACAAAGGCAAAGATAATGATAAAGATAAAAATGGGAAATATGTTATAGACAATGAAAAAATCGATAGTTTAAAGGGATTTGACGAAAATAGGGAAAAAATAAAAGATGTTATTAAAAATAATATCAATAATCGTTCAGATAACTTTTTCTCATCGTTTATAATGCAAAAAATAATTGATGCTCTCCCTTCTGATCCTGCAGTCAAAACATATGCTAAAGATCTTAGAAAGATAGAAAAAATAATAAGAAATCCCGCTGCGCACGAGCTGATGTCACTAGACGAAGACGGAATTATTGAAAAGTGTGGCTTTGGAACTAAATATATTTTAGAGGCATTAAAAACTATTATTACAAAGTCAGGCTATAACATAGAACCTGATTATTGGAGTTCCTATGACAAAATGAACGAAGTAATAAAAAATACTATTTCGCCATATTACGAGTAATTATTCTTGCTAAATTTATAATTACAGAATCAGTGTTTTATAAATTTTACGGCAGCCCTGATTCTAGGGCTGCCGTTTTAGTTTTTTAATTAAGATTTTCAAGGAGTTAATTATGAAAGACAAAAATCAGACTGAATATGTTCTTTTTTCGCCGATAGGAGACCACGACCCCATCCCAAACGACTATGATGGCCCTGCTCTTCATATTTTCAGACAATACCGCCCCAAAAAAGTGTATCTTTATCTCTCAAAGACAATGGTAGAGCGAAGTGAAAAAGATAATCGTTTTGTCAAAGCTTTTGAAAGATGCGCTGAGTTTGAGGGCTTTGAAACTGAGATAAAGCTTATCGAGAAACGTGATCTGAAGGACGTCCACCTTTTTGACGCTTTTTATGAAGATTTTGAAAAGTATATAAATGGTATACAAGAAGAAAATCCGGGATACACAGTTCTTTTGAATGCATCATCCGGGACTCCTGCAATGGAGGCAACTATAGCCACTTTAGGAGCACTATCCGAAGACAATATTAAAGCCGTACAAGTGATTTCACCTTTTGATGGCGAAAACCCTCCTACCGGGGATCCGAAAGAATTCGATTTGGATGAAAGAATCTCAAATGACAAAGATAACATTCCGGGGCATAAGTGGAGATGCTACGAAATAAAAAGTCCTCGATTTCAGTCTAAAATCAAAAGAGAAGTTCTCATTGAAATGCTGAAAAAATACAATTACGTGGCTGCTCTTGACCTGGCAAAGGAAATAAACAAAAGTGTGGAGGGATATATACCGGAAAACGGAATGAAAATGCTGGAAGCGGCAAAATACAGAAGTTATCTTGACCTTGAAAATTACAATAAGATATCCCGGAACGACAGTTTCGGTTTTCTCCCGGTAAAAGATAAAGATGCGCAGATTGTTTTTGAATATATCCTGACTATTGATATTAAAGACAAAAATAAAAATTACGCTGATTTTATAAGGGCTATTTCACCTGCAATTGCTGATGTTTTGAATTTATACGTAAAACGAAAATATGGGATTGATGTTAGACAAGAAAATTATTCTCAAAATAAAAATGGGAAATGGAACCCTAAGTCTAAGAAGAAAGGTTATATAGCAAAAGTAGAAAATGATATAAGGAGGAAAGAAATAGCTGTTATTGTAAAAAAAAATAAGTATGGTAAACCGAGGCCTTTTTCATCTGACGTTATGTTAGATATTTTAAAGAAAGTTTTTCCGGATGATACAGAAGCATTTGAAAATGCAAATAAACTTAGAGATTCAGAGACAAATTTAAGAAACCAAGCAGCTCACGATATTGTCTCTATTGACGAAAACACAATAAAAGAAAGGTGTGGGATGACTCCTGATGAGATAGTGGAAAATCTTAAATTTTTTATCACCGGTTCCGGTTACGATGTAAGCGAGGAGTGCTGGAATTCATATGACAAAATGAATGAAATTATAGAGGAAAATATCTGATAGTTTAATAACGGCAGCAACCTATCTTGTGTTGCTGCCTTTTTTATAATATTTCTGTAACTTGAAAACACTTTATTTATACCTCTTTATGTTATATAATAATACAGTAAATCTTATCGGGAGATTATAAATGGCATATAATTGCGTCCTAATGGATTTTGACGAGACCCTGGTCTCATTTTCAAAAAGCGAGACAGAATCAATAACCAGGGTTTACGAAAAATTCGGGATTCCTGTGACTCAGGATAATATTGATTACTACCGAGAGATGAGTGCCGGGTTATGGTCGGATCTTGAGGCGGGAAAAATAAAAAAATCATATATAGAGAAAAACAGGTTCAGAATAGTGGCCGAGCATTTCGGACTCAAAAATGTAAAACCCGATGCTTTGTCCAGGGAATATATGAATTGCCTTAAAAACAGTGCCTATCTGTTCGACGGAGCACTGGAGTTTCTCCAGGACATAGAGGACGCCGTGACAATTGCAATTGTCACTAACGGGATTGAATCCATACAGACAAACAGACTCAAAATCTCCGGGGTGATGGATTATATAGACGGGGTTTACACCAGTGAAAAGCTTGGATATACAAAGCCCGACAGGAGAATTTATCTGAGTGCTTTAAAGGATCTGGGAGTGGAAAATCCAAGAAAAACCCTCGTAGTGGGGGATGGCCTCACATCTGACATAAAAGGTGGACTTTCCGCCGGTCTTGACACTTGCTGGGTAAATTTTGCGGAAATTGAAAATACAACAAATATAAAGCCCAAGTTTACAGTATACGACTATTCACAGCTGGAGCAGGTGATCCTTGGAGAAAAATTCCGGGCCACTGCGGATATTTAATATACGATAATTTCAGAAGGAACAATATGGAAAAAGAAAAAACCAGCCCTTGGATAATAGTTTTCAGGGTGATTTTTACTATAGCACTTATCTGGGTAATCGGATTTATCTTCGGCAATTCCCTGCAGGACGGGGCGACCTCATCCCGGAGAAGCCAGCGGATTGTGGCGGCGGTAAACGGGTTCCTCGCCAAAGTGGGTTTTGGACCTATATCGGAATTCATTATAAGGAAACTTGCCCATTTTGCCGAATTTACCCTCCTGGGCTTTGTACTGATGATGTGCCTAAGGGTGTACACCTCCAGATTCATAAGCCATATATCCTGGCCTCTGCTGGGCGGAATTATTGTGGCACTTTCCGATGAGACAATACAGCTTTTTATTCCGGGGAGGAGCTCCCAGGTTAGGGATGTTTGGATAGACACGGCAGGTGTCTGCGCCGGCATAGCTGTTGCATTTTTAATTCTCCTGATTGTAAGCCTGCTCATTTCACTTTATAAGACATCAAAGGAGAACAAGAGACTCCGAGCCGAGAACGCCAGGATGAAAAACCGGACAGGTGGATAATTAATATTTTCTGAAAAAGATAAACTTTGAGAGGAGCTTTAAATGAGTCTTTGTGCCGACACGCTTTTTTATAATGCAAATATATATAACACTCCCTTCAAAACTTTTTTTAAAGGATATTTTTCTTTAAAGGGCGATAAGTTTCTGCATCTGGGACAAGGAAATCCCCCGGAGGATATAGAGTTCCGGGAAAAAATCGACTTGGGAGGCAGTTGGGTGATTCCCGGGCTGATTGACAGCCATATGCACATTGAAAGCAGCATGATTACTCCAAGAAATTTTGCAAAGCTTATGGCAAAAAACGGCGTTACAACCGTTGTCAGTGAACCTCATGAGATAGCCAATGTCAAAGGCCTGGAAGGGATTCTTGCTATGATCTCAGCTGCAAAAGGTGTAGTGATGGATATTTTTTATGCCATACCCAGCAGCGTCCCCTCAACCAGCCGGGAATTTGAAACCACAGGTGCCGAGATTGACTTAGCGCAGCTCAAAGAGCTTCTAAAACACAGGGAAGTTATATGTCTCGGCGAGGTAATGAACACAGTCAAAATACTGAGCGATCCCTCTGACAAGCAAAACCGCTTTATAGATTACCTCAAGGAAAACAGGCCTGGTATGCCATTGGAAGGCCATTGCCCCCGGATAATGGGAAGCGATTTAAACCAGTATGTCTATACCGGAATAGGAAGTGACCACACAGAGCACGATGTTGATGGCTTTTTGCGGAGAATTTTCAACGGAATGATTTTCCAGATACAGGATAAAATGGTCAAACCTGAAATAATTTCCGCTCTTAAGGAATACTCACTGTATGAGAACGTAGCTTTTGTGACCGACGATACAAATATAGCTACGCTTATTAACAAAGGTCATTTAAATGCAGTGATAATGAAGGCAGTGGGAAACGGACTTGACTTTGAAAAGGCCATTTACTGCGCGACGGCAGTTCCTGCCCGCAGGATGAGACTTTATGACAGAGGGCGGATAAGCCCGGGGGTGCTGGCGGATTTCCGGATACTGGACACACTTGAAGCGATAAATCCTGTATTTACTTATAAGAGCGGAAAGATGGTTTATAGCCGGGCCGAAGGGCTAAAATTCACTGAGGAGAAGGCTTTCCCGGAGGATTTTTACCATACAATGAAAGTCCCTCCGGTCAGTGAAGATGTTTTCCGGATCAGAACTCCCGTGAAAAATGGAAAAGTAATTGTAAATGGCCTTGCAGTAAAAAGAGATACTACAAGGACGGAGAGGATCAGAAGGGAGTTGCCCGCACAGGACTGGCAGCTGCAACTTGATGGCAAAACCTGCAAAATAACTGTCATTGAGCGCCATGGAAAGAATAAAAACGTTTTCAGCGCCATTGCCACCGGTGATTGCCTTGTAAAGGGCGCTGTTGCAACCAGCTATGCTCACGATCATCACAATCTTTTGGTGCTGGGAGATAACGACGGGGATATGGCCCTTGCAGCGAATACAGTTATAAAAAACAGCGGCGGTCTTGCAGTTGTGAAAAATGGCAAAGTGCTTGCCCGGGCCACACTTGAGGTCTGCGGTCTTATGAGTGAAAAGGACCCTTTTGAACTCTCCCAAGATGTTGAAAATGTAGAAAATGCCATGAGGCGGATAGGTTATGTTCATTACAATCCGATTATGAGCCTTGCTACCACCTGCCTTCCGGTTTCCAGAGATGTCAAAATTACGGACAAGGGGCTGGTGGACGTAGCAAAAGGTGAATTTATAGATCTTTTTGAGGACTTTGATGAAGGAGACAAAGACAATAGCTGAAAAGCTTCTGGATCAGAAAAAAATCCCCCATGGTTCATATACTTATCCTGCGGAGGAATTTGTCGACGGAGTAAGTGTTGCACAGTATATAGGAAAACCTCGGGAACAGGTGTTCAAAACACTGGTGAGCAAAGGGAACAAGGGTGTTATGGTATTTATGGTGCCTGTTGCACAGGAGCTTGATTTGAAAAAAGCTGCTCTGGCCAGTGGACAGAAATATGTGGAAATGCTCAGGGAAAAAGAACTTCTTCCCACCACCGGATATATAAAGGGTGGGTGCAGTCCCATAGGAATGAAGAAAAAATTTCCGACTTTCGTTGACTCTTCCTGCGACGATTTTGATACTATAATTTTTTCCGCAGGCAGAAGGGGGAGGCAGATAGAGATGTCTGTCAAGGATCTTTCCGGACTGATTGATCTTACAAAACGGGATTTGTGCAGGGGGTATGTCTGAGTGCTTATTGCCCTTGAGAATGTAGGAAAGAGTTATGGCGCCGATATCTGCCTGAAAAACATTAATGTATCTGTGAACAGAGGGGACAGGATAGGTATAATCGGTGAAAACGGAGCGGGAAAAACTACTCTCCTGAACTTGATTATGGGTACGTGTGACTACGATGAAGGAAGGATAGTCCTGGACGAAAATGTAACCCTTGGGTATCTCAGGCAGATTGACGGTCTTAATCTGTCAAACACTGTCAGGCAGGAAATGGAAACTGTTTTTCAAAGTTCGGATTCGGCGATTTCCAGGCTTTCCCGGGTCGAAAACCTGCTTTCCATTGACCCTGAAAATACTGACCTTCTTTCAGAGCACGAATGGCTTGAAAACGTCATCAATGCGGAAAACGGCTATAATTCAGACTTTCTGATAAACAAAATGCTCAACGGAATGGGATTTACCGAGCAGGACTGGGATAAACCCGTTTCCGTCCTCTCCGGCGGTGAGAGAACGAGACTCAACATTGCGAAACTTCTCCTTGAAAACCCTGATATCCTTCTTCTTGATGAACCTACAAATCACCTGGATTTTGATACGCTCTCCTGGTTTGAGGACTATCTCCTCAGCTACCGAGGGTCGGTAATTGCGGTGAGCCACGACAGATTTTTTCTGGACAAAGTGGCAATGAGAATCTGGGAGATTGAAGACAACGAGCTCACTGATTACAGAGGAAATTATTCTGCCTATAAAAAATTAAAGCGGGAAAAGATAAAAGTACAGCAGAGGCAATATCAGGCAGATGTGGAAAAAGCTGCAAAGTTGCAGGATTATGTAGACAGAAATCTTGTGAGAGCGTCGACCACCAAAATGGCTCAGAGCCGCCGCAGACAGCTAGAAAAAATGGATATGACTCCAAAACCCCGCCCTGTAAGGGTTCCCCTAAATTTCAGATTTGAAATTTCTTCTGTTCCATATGATGAAATTCTGACAGTTGAAAATCTTTCAGTGGGGGCTGGAGCAAAAGCCCTGGTCAGTGGCCTCACATTTACCCTACACAACAAAGACAGGCTTGTAATAGCAGGGCCGAATGGGCGGGGTAAGACCACGCTGATCAACACTCTGACCGGGAGAATGAAACCTCTGGGAGGAAAAATAAAATTCGGGCCTGGAGCCAAAACAGCTGTATTTGATCAGCATGTCACTGTTAAAGGAACAACTGTAATTGATTCTGTCTGGGACAAAAGACCTTACTGGACTCAGCTGGAAGTCAGGAATTATCTTGCCAAATTCGGATACAGGGGTGAAGATGTGTTCAAAAGCTGTCGGGGGTTGTCTGGAGGAGAAAGAGCCTGTCTCAGATTTTGCCAGATGAGCCTGGACGGTGCTAATATTCTTTTTCTGGATGAGCCTACCAATCATCTTGATATTTATATGAGACAAGCTGTGACAAATGCTTTGGAAGAATATGAAGGGACCATAGTGGCGGTAACGCATGACCGATACCTTATGAGTGAA
>CAZYZR010000003.1:0-7145 GCA_964651945.1 uncultured Oscillospiraceae bacterium
GGCCATTTCCAGCCCGGAAAAATTGCCATACCCCCGTCAAAAATCTGGGAAAACGAGGCTGCCGGGCTTTACTGCACAGAGACTCTTGAAAATATACTCATCAGGGCGGATTACCGCTCAGCCCGGCGGATAAAAGCGGGGCTGGACTATTTCCGGGGGATTTACACTATAGACGAACTTATGGAGGACATAGGGGACAAGAGCTATATTACCGGAATATCCTCCCTGCCAAAAAGCGAAAACAAATAAAACAGGGCTCCAATGGGAGCCCTGTTTCCTGTTTTCTGACTGTTCTGCCGGGAAACTCCGCTTATTACAGATCCAGATGCCGCAGAAGATTTCTCAGCTCTGCATCACCGGGGTTGCCGTTCAGCATTCCGCCGTCATTTATCTCGACGCCGGGAGCCACGCTGCCCACAAGGCCCTCCGCAGCTTTGCCCAACTTGCTGCCGCCGGAGGTGGCAAACAGGTAGATCTTCTTTCCCGTGAAGTCGTAGCTCTCCAGGAAGGTGTTGATTATAGTCGGGGCCACATACCACCAGATGGGGAAGCAGAGCAGCACCACATCGTGCCCCGCCACATCTGCGTCCTTGTCCGCCAGCCGGGGACGGATTGACTTGTCATTCATCTCCACTGTGCTGCGGGAATTTTTATCTGTCCAGTCCAGATCGGCCTTTGTGTAGGGCACCCGGGGTTTAATCCGATAATAATCCGCACCCGCGACTCTGGCAAGGTCCTTCGCAACCTTTTCGGTCACTCCGCTGGCTGAAAAACATGCAACCAATACTTTGCTCATTTAAATATCTCCTTTGTGTTTTTCCGGGGTTCCCCCCTATTCACATTTTAACATAATTGTCAATATAAATCGGAGCAAAAAAGTATTTTTTGTGTGAAAACTCCCTGAAAACCCCGGAAAATTTCTCCCAGATACAGCTCTGCGGTCCTTTCCCGGCTTTCTTCTCTTGGTGCTCTTTCTGACAAACCTCTTCTGAAAGCGGCAGTGCAGCTTTTCCCTCCTCAAACGGGTTTGGGATTGCCACAACTCTGAAATGTGTGGAAAATATCCCGGCAATTTTTTCGTCTTTATAGGCAGCCTTATAAAAATATTGAAAAAAATATTCGCCCTGTAAAGTCAAAAAGTCCCTGCTCCGGTGAAAATTTCCCTTATGAGAAGGCTTTGAGCAAAAGGCCGGATACAAAAATTAAATCCGCAAAAAATTTCCTTCTGACTCACTCTAATGGGACGATTTCAAGAAACAAAAAACCGCGCTTTAAAAAGCGCGGTATTTAAATGCCTGCGTATCCGCGGACCATAGCCCTTATTTGTACTTGCGTTTGCGGGCTGCTTCGGCTTTTTTCTTGCGCCTCACAGACGGCTTCTCATAGTGCTCGCGTTTGCGGACCTCTGCGAGAACGCCCGATTTTGCACATGAACGCTTAAAGCGGCGAAGCGCAGAATCCAGGGATTCATTCTCCTTGACTCTTATCTCTGACATTATCTCACTCCCTTGCGCTCATAGGCGATTATTTTGACTGATTGAATCATATCAAAAATATTATAACGGTTTGTGCCCGAAATGTCAACACAAAAATATCATAGACCTATGTCTGCGGGGACAATCAAACTCCAATGTAGATTCCCAATAAGGAATTTAAAACCCGGAATTCCGCCTAAAATCCACCACCAGTGCCCGTAGGGACAAAAGGGCATCGGCCCAATCGCCGGGCAGGATTACTTTACCACAATATTAACAAGCCTTCCCGGGACGTAAATCTCCTTTACCACGGTCTTCCCCCGGGTCTGCAACTGCACGTTGCCGTCTGCCTTTGCAAGGCTGAGTATCTCTTCCTTTGGGGTGTCCTTGTCAACGGTGATCCTGCCGCGGACCTTCCCGTTGACCTGTACCGGAAGCTCTATGGTGCTGTCTTTGAATTTGGACTCGTCATACACAGGCCAGGTAGCCTGGGCGATCTGCCCGGAATACCCCATCTGCTGCCATATCTCCTCTGTGATATGAGGGGCAAAGGGATTCAGGAGTACGAGGAAAGTTTCCAGGTCCTTCCCGGTAAGAGACCCCTGCCCGTATATGTCGTTTATCATGCTCATCATTGCAGCAATGGCGGTGTTGAAGCCCAGGGTCATAATGTCGTCCCCGACTTTCTTTATGAGTCTGTGGAATCCGCCTTCCAGAGCAGGGGAGTAGCTGTCCCCGGGGACCACAATTTCCATCAGTCCCCAGACCCTCTCAAGGAATCTGGCGCAGCCCTTTATCGAGTTCCGGCTCCAGGGGGCAGCCTTTGCAAAATCCCCCATAAACATCTCATAAAGCCTGAATGTGTCTGCCCCGTACTGATTCACCACATCATCGGGGTTTATCACATTTCCGCGGCTTTTGGACATCTTTTCCCCGTTTTCACCCAGGATCATCCCGTGGGAAGTCCTCTTCGCATATGGCTCGGGGCAGGGGACAACCCCAATATCATAGAGGAACCTGTGCCAGAAGCGGGAATAGAGGAGGTGAAGAGTGGTGTGTTCCATCCCTCCGTTATACCAGTCCACTGGCATCCAGTACTTGAGTTTGTCCATATCCGCCAAGGCATTCCGGTTGTGAGGGTCGGTATATCTGAGAAAATACCAGGAGGAACCCGCCCATTGCGGCATTGTGTCGGTCTCCCTCTTTGCGGGGCCTCCGCAGCAGGGACAGGTGGTGTTCACCCAGTCAGTGACCCTGGCAAGGGGGCTGTCCCCCTCCCCCGTGGGTTCATAGTCCGTGAGGGGAGGCAATTCCAGGGGGAGCTGATCCTCCGGAATGGGCTGCCAGCCGCATTTTTCGCAGTAAACCATAGGTATTGGCTCTCCCCAGTACCTCTGGCGGGAGAAAATCCAGTCGCGGAGCTTGTAATTTGTCTTTCTCTCCCCTATTCCTTCCTTTTCAAGGTAATTCACTATCTCTTCGCCGGCCCGGGCCACAGTGAGACCGTTGAGGAAACCGCTGTTTATCATTCTGTCGGTGTCCTTAGTCATATAGACGGCTTTGTCCACGTCCCCTCCCTCTGCGGTGGGGATTATAGGAAGCCCGAATTTCTTCGCAAACTCCCAGTCGCGCTCATCGTGAGCCGGCACTGCCATTATGGCGCCGGTGCCGTAGGTGGCTATGACGTAGTCAGACACGAATATGGGTATTTGGGCCCCGTTTACGGGGTTTATCGCGCTGACCCCCAGCAGTTTAACCCCGGTTTTCTCCTTGGCCAGGTCAGTGCGCTCCATGTCGCTCTTGTGGGCCGCGGCGTCCCTGTACCGGATTATCTCATTGTAGTTGGAAAGCTTGTCCTTCCACTTGTCCACATAACTGTGCTCCGGGGCTATTACCATATACGTGGCACCGAATATGGTGTCCGGCCTTGTGGTGTATACTTCCAGCACATCCCCCTCGGTAGTGGAAAACCTCACCTGTGCTCCTGTGGAGCGCCCTATCCAGTTCTTCTGCTGTGTCACGACGGGAGGGATAAAGTCCACGGTGTCCAGGCCGTCAATCAGCTTGTCGGCATAGTCGGTTATCTTGAGGACCCACTGGCTCTTGACCTTGTGTACTACCTCGCCCCCGCACCTCTCGCACACTCCGTTTACGACCTCTTCGTTGGCCAGTACCACCTTGCACTGTGTGCACCAGTTGACATTCATCTCCTTTTTGTAGGCCAGCCCGTGTTTATAGAGCTGCAGGAATATCCACTGAGTCCACTTGTAGTAGTCCTTGTCCGTGGTGTTTATCTCCCTGTCCCAGTCAAAGGAAAAGCCCAGCATCTTCAGCTGTTTTCTGAAGTGCACAATGTTCTCCCGGGTTATTTTCCGGGGATGGACATGGTTTTTCATGGCGTAATTTTCCGCGGGAAGCCCAAAAGCGTCCCAGCCTATGGCGAAGAGCACATTGAAGCCGTTGAGCCTCTTGTACCTTGAGATTATGTCCATGGCTGTGTATGAGCGGGGATGCCCCACATGAAGCCCTGCCCCTGAGGGGTACGGGAACTCAATCAGCCCGTAAAATTTGGGCAGGGTAAAATCGTCCTTTGCCCGGAAAGTCTTCTCTCTGTCCCACACATCCTGCCACTTGGCCTCTACAGCCTTGAAATCGTATTTCATTTTCCCATCTCCCATAATATCAGTCGAGCTGCAAATCTATCTCTTCCCCGTCTGCCCACAGTTTGTCCAGATCGTAGTACCGCCTGGCCTCCGGGTGGAAAATGTGGACAATTACGGTGTCGTAATCCAATAAAACCCAGCGGCGGGTGTCATAGCCCTCTATGTGGGTGGGGCTTATTCCGTACAACTGCTCCATTTTGTATTCCACCTCGTCCCGCAGGCTCTTTACCTGGGTGTAGGACGCGCCGCCGGCTATCACGATATAGTCGGTGACAATGGTCAGGTCTTCAATCCTCAGAACCTTTATATTCTCGGCCTTTTTTTCACTCAGTATTCCGGCTATAGCCTTAGACAGCTGTAAACCCTCCATATTTTCCCTCTTTTTCTCGGACGGAAACCGCCTGTAAATAAAATTTCCCGCCGCCAGAACCCCGACGGCAGGCTATAAATATTTTAAAATTTTTAGTTTGTAAAGTCAATACCGGCACAGTCTCCTGGCCTTATTTTTCCGGGGATTTTGCCATTATGTCGGCTATGCTCTGAATGCTCTCCTCCGTGAGGCCGAAATCCCGCGTCACCTCACCCCGGGGCGGTTTCCCCGGTATTTTCAGATCCCGGGCATCCACCGGGTCCTGATGGGGGCGACAGTATTCGTTGAGAAGATCCGCCCACCGCTGCTTGTCCGCCACCACGTAATTTGTGGGGGTTTCGCTCCCCTCTTTTTGCACATTGTAACCGTGGACCGGGGGCTTCACAATCTTTATGTCCCGATACTCCACGCCGAGGCCGAACTTGGCTATTGAGGCTATCCTCGTCCAGTGCATATCCGTCGTAATGTACTGGGTGAATCTCCCCATTATCTTTATGAAGTCGCTTATGTCAAAGTTCTCCATAAAGTATTTCACCAGAGCAGCGTAAAAGTAGCTCTGCACCTCCAGGCGCTGTACATCCGCATTGGGGTAGTTGCGGTTTCTCACTATCCGCTCCGCCGTCTCCCCGCTGACTTTTGTCCAGCCGGGCTCCGCTATTATCGTCACTTCGTTGCCGTCCCGGTCTTTGGTGATTATGGGATAGGGCACATACATGTCCAGGCCGTTGTCTATGCTGTCCACCAGGGATATGAAAGCCTCCATGTCCAATGTAGCATAGTGGTCGATGGGCAGCCCCAGCTTTTCGTTTATCACCCGGGCTATATTGTTTATCCTGTCTTTTTTGTCATCTCCGAACCAGTAAACCCCGTTTATCTTTCCGCTGCCCCCTGTGGGCGCGTCTGCTCCTATATAGGTGTCCCTGGGAATCTGAAATGCAGTGACCTTGTTGTCCTTTACGTCTATGCTGACATACAGGATCACGTCGGTCATCATTGCCGTGCGGTCCTCCTCCCAGTCCAGACCGCACACCAACACATTCACCACATCGTCTTTGAGGTCATCCCGGGTCAGGACCTTGTCATCAAGGCCTTTCCCGTGCTGATATCGGGAGGATATGAACCAGTTGAGCCGGAACACTACAAGCGCCACAGCCAGAACCCCGGCAAGGACATTCCTCGCAATCCTGCGCTCTTTCTTTTTCTTTGCTCGTCTCTTTTTTTCGGCTTTGGTGACATAGGTATGCTTTTTGCTCATCCGATATTCCTTCCGGAACAGATGGCCTCGAAATAATCCAGGGCCTCAACACTGTCCGGATCAAGGGGCATGCCCCTTTCCTTTACCCATTTTATGCTCCGGCGAAGGCTTTCGCGCATACCCAAGTCCAGATCTCTTCTGGACAGGTTAAGAAGCCGCTCCTTTTCCGGGAAATCCCTCCCCTCACAGAGCATGTCCGCCAGATAAATTATCTTTTCAAGCCTTGACATCCCCCGGCGGCCGCAGGTATGGCTCTTGAGCGCCAGGAGTATGTCCCGGTCCTCAATTCCCATCTCCTCTTTTGCGTAGTCCGCTGCGGCGAACCCGTGGAGCACAGGCATATTTTTTGAATTAATGCTGTCAATTATATCACTTCTCTGGGCTCTTTTCAACACGACCTCATCGGGCTGCTGTTTCATTATGTCGTGCAGCAGGGCAGCGAGCCTGGTCTTTTCCAGGTCCTCCCCGTGTATTTTTGCCAGCTGCAGCGCCAGTTTTTCCACATTGTAGGTGTGTATTGCCCTCTTCTGCCTGAGAAGGAGCTTTATGAGCAGCTTTGCGGTCCCTATGTTCCTTCCGTAAAAATCAGAGGAATAAAGCCCGTACTCCCTTATCACCCGGGATATTTCCGGGGAAAGGTACGAGGGAAGTGCGCCCCTTTCTATTTCCCGCCTTATCCGGGTTGAGGAGACGGGCAGCACAGGCCGGGTTATAAAACGGGTGCCGGGGGAAAATTTCCTTATTTCCCGGGTTGCCCGGCTTATCCTCTCCGTATCCGCATCCCCGCGGGAAAATATGAGAAAAGAGACCATTCTTGCCAGTTCCTGCCAGTTCTTCCAGCTCTCAATAGCCAGGGCACTGTCAGAACCTATCAGAAACCATATCCTCCGCCCGGGATAGATTTCCAGGAGCTTTTCCACAGTCCTGTAGCTGTAGTTCACCTCCAGGCTCTCCCCCTCGAGGGAAGATATCTCAACATCCCCAAGCGGAGAAAAAGCGAGACGGCAGAGGTACCGCCTCACGTGAAAAGGGGCCTTGCACCTGGCTTTGTGCCCTGGGGTCCCGGTGGGCATTACTATGACTTTGTCAAACTTTTTATAGTCAAGGGCGGCTTTCAGTATCCCCGTGTGCCCCGGATGGGGCGGGTCAAAAGCGCCTCCGAACAGCAATATCTCCAAAATTCTATTCTTTCAAAAAAATAATATGCTAAACCTGTCCCTGCGGTCCTGCTTTGAGCAAAACTGTCCCGGGGAATGTGCCCGGGATCGCCCCGAACAAATGCCGGGGAATCCTTCACTTGATTTTTTCAAAAACCCATGGGAAATTTTTTGGCGAGGCTCACAGAACCTTAAGATTTTTAAGGTCAAAGCCCGAGTCTTTGC
>CAZYZR010000003.1:7245-16730 GCA_964651945.1 uncultured Oscillospiraceae bacterium
CCTCTGTGGCTCACCGCGTCCTTTTCCTCCCGGGACATCTGGGCAAAACTAACTCCGCCGCAGATAAACACCGGGTCATAACCAAAGCCGTCCTCCCCGATCCTCTCAAAGGAGATAAACCCTCGGGTCTGCCCTTCACAGGTTATTATCCTGTCCTCTTCCTCTCTTACGGGGACACAGAGGCAGACGCAGCTGACAAAGGCCGCTCCCCTGTCCTGCAGGGGAACGGCCTGCAACCGGGAAAGGAGCTTATCTATATTTTCCCCGTCGGTGGCCCCTTCCCCCGCATAGCGGGCAGTGCGGACCCCCGGCTGCCCTCCCAGCCGGTCCACACAGATACCCGAGTCGTCGCTGATGGTGGGCAGGTGTGTAGCCTTGGCAACCCGTCTGGCTTTTATAACGGCGTTTTCCCTGAAAGTATCGCCTGTCTCCTCCCAGCTGACACTCACTCCCAGCCGGGAAAGGCTCTTGACGCTGTGTCCGAGCCCTGAGAGAATTCTGTCTATCTCCCGCAGTTTTTTCCGATTGTTGGTGGCCCGGGCGAAAATCATTCTTCGCCCTCCCGCCCGCTGAAAAGCTCCCTGGCAAAAGCCCGCCGGTCGAAAGGCATGAGATCTCCGATCTTTTCCCCCACACCCACGAATTTTACCGGGGCACCCAGCAGTTTCTTTATTGATATGACGCTGCCCCCGCGGGCTGTGCCGTCAAGTTTTGTAAGGATTATCCCGTCAGCCCCCGCAGCCCGGGAAAATTCTCTGGCCTGGCTTATGGCGTTCTGGCCGGTCATGGCCTCCAAGACAAGGTAGGTCCTGCAGTCGGCCCCGGGAAAGGCGGTATTCACCACCCTGCGTATTTTCCCCAGCTCCGCCATCAGGTTCTTCTTGTTGTGAAGCCTGCCCGCGGTGTCGCAGATGACCAGATCATAACCCCCCCGGGCGGCTTTCTGCCCCGCCCGATACACAACGGACGCCGGGTCCCGGCCGTCTGGCCCGGTGACTATGTCCACACCGGCTCTGTCCCGCCACCGCTCCAGCTGCCGCTCCGCTGCCCGGCGGAAAGTGTCGGCCGCAGCCAGAAGCACTTTCCTCCCCAGGCCCTTGTAATACCGGGCCAGTTTGCCCCGGGTCGTGGTCTTGCCCACCCCGTTTACCCCGATCAGCAGTATCACCCGCGGGGTGCCCAGGGGCCGGGAGTCGTCTGACATCAGCCGAGTTATTATATCCTCCATCAGGGCCACTGCCCCGGGCCCGTCTTTGACCCTCTCTTTTTTTGCCCTCCTCTCCAGCTCATCGCAGAGGTACTGCCGGGTCTCGTACCCCACATCCGCCGAAATCAGCCGGTCAAGAAGGTCTTCATAAACATCCCGGTCCAACCCGTGGGAAAACATCCGGGCTATGGAGTTGAAAAAGCCCGTCTTCGTCTTCCTCAGTCCGAAATCCTTGTCGTCAAACGCTGCCATTGATTCTCCTTAATTTATCACCGAAGGGGTCAGGTTTCCGGGGTCGAGCTTCAATAACTTCGAGACTCCGTCCTCCTGCATTGTGACCCCGTAGAGTATGTCCGCAGCTTCCATAGTCCCCCTGCGGTGGGTTATTACTATAAACTGGGTCTTGTCGCTTATCCTGTGGAGGTACCGGGCGAAGCGGGCCACGTTGACGTCGTCCAGGGCTGCCTCGATTTCGTCCAGCACGCAGAAAGGCGAGGGGTTGTATTCCAGTATGGCAAAATATATGGCTATTGCCACCAGTGCCTGTTCTCCGCCGGACAGGGCGGAGAGGCTCTTAATAACCTTCCCCGGAGGAGATACCTTTATGTCGATCCCGGTATTGAGAAGGTCATCCGGGTCAGTGAGAACAAGCTTTGCACTGCCCCCGCCGAAAAGCTCTGAGAATATTCTGCAAAAGCTCTTGTCAATGCTCTCAAATCCCTTGCCGAACATCCGCTTCATCTCACCGCTGAGGGAGGAAATAAGCTTTGTCAGCCGGTCCCTGCTGCCGATTAGGTCCCCAAGCTGCCCTGAAAGGTAGTCGTGCCTCTCCTTTACCTCTTTGTACTCGTCTATTGCCACCACATTTACATTCCCCAGTTTTTTTATGGAGGCCCTGACCCGGGAAAGCTGCCTTTCCATCACAGCCCGGTTTTCCACCGGCTGCCGAAGGACTCTGGCGTTGTTTACCGTCAGTTCATAATCCCGCCATAGCTTTGAGATAATATCGTCATAGCCCGCTTCCATAGAGGATATTCTCTCCCCGAGTCTCGCGATTTTCCCGGAGAGTTCCTCTTTCTGGGAGGAAAGAGCTTTGTTTTCCGCTGTCAGGCGGCTCCTCTCAGCCTCAATTTCCATCCTTCTGGCGGAGTATTCCCTGTTCTGCCGCTCCCACCGGGCAATTTGCCTGCGAAGTTTTTCTATCTCCGCCTCCGCCCGGGAGGCCTCGTCCCGGCTTTTTTTTGAAGAAGCTTCCAGCTGCTTTGCCTCCTCTTCCGCCTTTTCCCGCTTTTTTTGCCTGTCGGACAGATCTTCCGACAGCCGGGAAAGGCTTTGGTTCCAGAGGTTTATCTCCCCCCGGATCCCGGTTTGGTCTATCCTGGCGGCCTGTATTTTGCTGACCAGTTCCCGCTGTATCCGCAGATTCTCCCGGCCGGCATCCCCCAGGCGGGAAAGGCGTGCGGAAAGGGATTCCCGCTCCTCCTCTTTTTGCCGCCGCAGGGCGAGTTTTTCCCCTGCGATATCCTTGTTTTCCCGGCTTGTCTTCTCCCGGGCGTCTATATTGCGCTTTAAACTCTCTATGTTGTCGTTGCAGGCGGACAGGCTGTTTTCCAGGCCTGCAGCCTCCAGCTCTGCCCCGTTTTTGTCCCGTGTCAGGCGGGCAATGTCCGCCTCCCGTCCTGCGATCTGCCGATCCAGCCGGGCCAGGGCCTTGTCCTTTTCCCTTTTGTCCCGGGACATCTCCCGATATTTTTCCCTTAGAAGCGAAATTTCCCCTTCAAGGCTCTCCATCTCGGATTTTCTGGTGAACACCCCTGCTGTCCTGCTTACGGACCCGCCGGTAAAGGAGCCCCCTGGGTTTACCGTCCCGCCGTCCAGGGTTACTATTCTGTAGCGGTACTCCAGCTTTTTAGCCAGGGATGAGGCCGCATCCAGGTCCTCCACTATGACCGTCCTCCCCAGCAAGTGAGACACTATATCCCGGTACTCCCGCCGGGCTTTCACCGCCTTGTCCGCTGTAATGGCCCCCCGGGGGAGCTTTTCTTTGAAATTTGAGTGCTGCACCGTGTCCAGGGGAAGAAAGGTTGCCCTGCCTGCCTTTGAAGTCCTTAAAAATTCGATTGCCCTTTTTGCCGATCCCTCGTCTTCTGTGATTATGTTCTGCGCGGAATAGCCCAGGGCCACCTCAACCGCGGTCTCGTATCCCTTTTCCACGCTTATGACCTGGGACACCGTCCCTCTTATTCCGGAAAGGCCCCCGGATTTTGCCCTCTGAAGCACTGCCTTTACGCTCTGCCCATAGCCCTCAAGACTGTTTTCCATATCTCTGAGGATATTAAGCTTGTCGCGGGCAGAGGTTCCCTTTGCCAGGCAATCGGACAGGGCTTTGTCCGACTCCCGCACTCTCTGCCGGGCGGTGTCCCTTTTGAGGGACAACCCATCTTTTATATTGTTGTTTTTCTTTATATTCTTTTCTGTCAGCCGTGAAAATTCCCTTAAATCCGAAAGCTGCCCCTCCAGTTTACCTGCGGTTTCTTCCGCTGCAGCCAGGCTCTGCCTGTCCCTTTCCAAGGAGGCCCCTGCCGCCCGGGCCCGGCTGTCCGCCGCCGCCCGCCGGATTCTGAGCTGCCCTGCTTCAAAATTTAAGGTGTTTATACTTCCTGAAATTTTCTCCCTCTCGTCATTTGACTGCCGTATCAGTAGATTCTGCCGCCGGAGCTCCTTTTCCAGCCTCTCAGTCAGCGCCGCAGTTTCGGCCGCCCTCCCCTCAAGGGAGCGAAGTTTTTTCTCCGCCCGCCGCCTGCGGGACTCCGTCTCCTCTCCCCGGGACAAGAGATCCCCGGCCTCCTGCCTTTTTTCCGCGGCCCTGTCCCCGGCATACTGCCGCCGGGACCGGGCATGAGCCGCATTTTTCGTGAGAAGGGAGATCTCCTCCTCCCGCTTTCTCCGCCGCCGGGTATTTTCCCCGCTCTCCGAGAGCAGCCTGTTGGCCTCCAGGTACCTGTCCTCAGAGTATTTTTCCCGCTTTTCCAGTCTTTCATCCAGTTCCCGGTAGTCGGAGCGGTAAATTTCCAGATTTCTCTGTTGCCGCCTTATTTCCCCTGCCGATCTGTCGATCCTGTCAACCCACAAAGATACTTCAAGGGTCTTCCTCTTTTCGGACAGCCGCAGGAATTCCTTCGCTTTCCGGCTCTCCTTTTCCAAAGGACCAACCCTCCGGGAAAGGTCGGACAGGATGTCGGACAGCCTTGTGATATTTGCCTCTGCCGCAGTGAGCCTTCTCTCCGCCTCGTTCTTCCTGAAGCGGTAGCCCGCAATTCCGGCGGCCTCCTCGAATATCTCTCTGCGGTCCTCCGGGCGGGAGGTGACAATTTCCGAAATTTTGCCTTGTCCCACAATGGAATAGCCGTTTTTCCCAAGTCCCGTGTCGAAAAACAGCTCCTGCACATCGCGAAGCCTGACTCTGGTGCCGTTTATGTAGTATTCGCTGTCCCCGCCGCGGTAATACTTCCTGGTGACCCGGACCCGTTCCGAATCCATATCAAAGGAGTGATCGGAGTTGTCGAGGATGAGGCTCACGGAGGCAAAGCCCATTGGGCTTTTTGTCCGGGAACCGCCGAATATTATGTCCTCCATTTTCCCGCCGGAGCGCAGCCGGCTGCTCCTGGTCTCCCCCAGGACCCAGCGTATGGCGTCGCTTATGTTGCTCTTACCGGAACCGTTAGGTCCCACCACGCAGCTCATGCCCTTTTCAAACTCGATCCTGGTCTTCCCAGGAAATGATTTGAATCCGTGGAGCTCTATAGCTTTAAGATACACTGCATCCCTCTTTTTTTGCTTCTTTAGTAAATCTTTCGCCGGAAAGCCCAGTGCCCCGCCTTTTGATCCGGTGCGGCTTTGGGCCAGTATGAATTCTCTGTATTAATCTCTATATTAAATCACTATATCAAATCCGCCTATTTTTTCCGCCCTGAATTCCCGTCCTTGCAGTTCGGGGTCGGCTTTTATTCCCACTATATACCCCATATCCGCCAGGGCCTTTTCATTCTGCCTGTGCTGCCCCAGTGCCTGGGACAGCTTTCTGGCGGGTACATAGATATCGTACACACCCTTGCCCCTCTCCGAAAGAGCAGAGGCAAACCTGTCAAGCCACAGCCTCCCCAGCACCAGTTCCCTGAAAGCCGGGTGATAGGGACCAGCCACAAGGCTCTTTTCCAGCCCCCTGTCGGCGTGAAGTCCCAGTTTTATCACTTTTATTCCCGCATTTTCAAAAACAGGAAGTAGAAGGGCGCATAACTCCACCGACTCCTCCAGTGACGGGGGATTGTACTCTCCCCGCCTGTAGAGGTCCCGCAACAGGGTGTTTTCCAGGGTGAGCGTGGGGTATATCCTCACAGTGTCGGGATGTATCTTTAAAAATTCCCCTGCGGTGCGTATAGCATCGGCAGTGTAGTCCTCCCGCCCGTACAGCCCGGTCATCATTTGAAGCCCCAGGGAAAAACCCCGGTCTTTTATCATCTCCGACCGAATGTACACATCTTTAACCGTATGACCTCTGAGATTTTTCTTTAAAACCCGATCGTCCATGCTCTGGGCCCCCAGCTCTATTGAGGTGACCCCGTGGAGGCGGAGTATGTAAAGCCTCTCGGAGTCTATGGCGTCCGGGCGGGTAGATATCCTGATCCCAGCGGCCCTCCCTTCCTTTACAAAGGGATAGGCGGCGTCCAGAAGCCGCAGCATGTAGCCTCTCTCTATAGCGGTGAAACTCCCGCCGAAAAATGCTATCTCCCGCTGTTCTGCCTCCTTGGGGTCAGTGGGAAGGAATTTTTGGCACATCCGGGCAACCTGCCGGGGATCCGGGGGCCGCCGGGTCCCGCTGATCCGCCTCTGATCGCAGTAGCTGCACCGGTGGGGACAGCCCCGGTGGGGGACAAATATGGATAAATTCCTGTGTTTTGTCATTTTCAGTATTTATAGCCCATCAGGGCCAGGGCCTCCTTGGCGGCTGCCTGTTCGGCCCGCTTCTTGCTCTTGCCCTTGCCCTTGCCTATCACGTTGCTGTTGAGCAGCACCCAGATCTCAAATACCTTGTCATGGTCGGGGCCGCTCTCGGAGTGGACCTCGTAGCTGAGTCTCTCCCCCGGATTCTGCTGAATTATCTCCTGAAGCAGAGTTTTGTAGTCCGACAGGGGAAGGTGCCGTTCATCCACAAAGCTGAGAATGAACTTCTTTGCGCTCTCAATTCCCCCATCCAGAAACACCGCGCCTATCAAAGCCTCAAAGGCATCTGCCAGGATAGAGGGTCTCGATCTGCCCCCGCTCATCTCCTCTCCCTTTCCCAGGTAGAGGAATTTTCCCAGATTTATTTTTCCCGCGTAATCGTCCAGAGCCTCCTCGCACACCAAAGCGGCGCGGATCCTGCTCATATCCCCTTCGGGGCTTTCCGGGTGCTCTGTGAACAGCTTTTCGCTGACCACCAGCTGCAGCACTGCGTCCCCAAGAAACTCCAGTCTCTCGTTAAAGGGCAGTTCCTCCTTGTTCTCGTTGGCGTAGGAGGAGTGAGTCAGGGCGGTCCTGAGAAGGCTTTTGTCCCTGAAATGGTAACCTATGTTGTTTTCAAGCTCCTTCACTGCCGTCCACCTCCTCGAGCCGCCGGGCAATCAGCCCGGAGACGTCATTTTCAGCGTAAAGTTTTGCCTGCCTTATGGCATTTTTGAAGGCATTCCGGTCGGAGGACCCGTGGGCCTTTATCACTCCGGCCTTTACCCCGAGGACAGGTGCTCCGCCGTACTCGGTATAGTCCAGGCTGTTCTTATACGCCTTGAGATCCTTTTTTATTAGCATTGCCGCCAGCTTCGTCTTGAGGTTTTTGTTCAGCATTTCCTTTATTCCGTCGATAATAAAGGCGGCAACCCCCTCGCTTACCTTGAGGGCAATATTGCCGGAAAATCCGTCCGCCACCACCACGTCGGCCAGGTCATACATCACGTCTCTGCCCTCGATGTTGCCGGTAAAATTTATTCTTTTCTCCTCTTTCATCAGGGCGTAGGCGGCCTTGTGGACCTCAGTCCCCTTTGACTCCTCCGTCCCGTTGTTGAGAAGTGCCACTCTGGGATTGTCCCTGCCGCTGACCTTTTCCATATAAACGCTGCCCATCAGGGCAAACTGCAGCAGCATTTCGGGCCTCACCTCGCTGTTGGCCCCGCAGTCTATGAGCATAAAGCCCTCCGGGTTTTTCCCGGGTAGCACCGAGGCCAGGGCGGGGCGGCGGCACCCCTTCATCCTCTTCACAATGAAGGTGGCACCCATCAGAAGGGCTCCCGTGCTGCCCCCGCTCACCATGGCATCTCCCCTGCCCTCAGCAAGGGCGGACAGGGCAATTGCCATAGAAGTGTCCGAATATTTTTTCAGTATTTCCTTGGGGCCGGCGTCAGGAGGAAAAACCCCGTCGGCCTGCAGGAACTCAAATCCCCGGTCGCTTATTCCGTTTTCACTCATCACGGATTTGATTTTCTCTGAGTCCCCCACCGCAAGTATCTCGACACCCAGGTCCTTTACGGCCCGCCGGGCTCCCTGCAGAGGCCGCAGCGGGGCAAAGTCCCCGCCGAATGCGTCAACAATTATCTTCATCTGTCACTCCTGTAAATTTTCCGGGATCCGCTTTCCGCAGTGAGGGCAGTATTCCCAGCCCTTCCGCACTTCTTTTCCGCACCAGGGGCAGAAAACCGTGCCCTCTGCCGCAGCGTTTCCCCCGGCCTCTTCCGGGCGGGACTTACTGTTCTCTTTCCCTTGTGATATGGCCATTTCTATGGGGTCGGCTTCCCGTCCGCCGTCCACTATGTCCACAGAGGAAAATCTGTGTTTTGAAAATGCGTTGAAAAAGTATATTGCGGTCCTTATCCGCCCCACTGCGAAAATTATGAGCAGCATAATCAAAACCAGAGGTTTCGGATAAGTATTCCAGATCCCCACTATCAGGGCCCCGATTATCACAAGGAAAACCAGACCCTCAATCCCCTTTGAAAGGGAATGACCCCTTCCGGGTTTTACGCTTTTCATATTCCCGCTCATATTCCCGTCTCCGGCGGAATCTCTATTTTTTCTATATCTTCCCTTCCCCTGCGGGAAAGGGCCATATACCTCTCTTTTCTGTCCCTTATGTGCCGGGGCAGGGGAGGAAGTATCCCCATGTTTGCCCCCATGGGCTGAAAGTCGGCATTTTGTGAGGTTATATACCTTAAAAGCCGGCCGCACATAGTCGTCCCCGCCGGGATCTCCGGCTCTATGCCCATCAGCCTGCAGAGGACGAAATATCCGGCCAGCAGCCCGCAGGCGGCACTCTCGGTGTACCCCTCCATCCCGGTTATCTGGCCCGCAAAGTATACATCCGGGTGGTTTCTCAGGTTAAGGGTTATCCCCAGGACCCGGGGGGAATTTATAAAGCTGTTTCTGTGCATTACCCCGTACCTGGCGTAAACTGCGTTTTCCAGTCCGGGTATAAGCCCGAACACCCTCCTCTGCTCCGGGAATTTCAGGTTTGTCTGAAATCCCACCAGGTTGTAGAGGGTCCCCCGGGTGTTCTCCTTTCTCAGCTGCAGGTTAGCCCAGGGGCGGCGCCCGGTGGCCGGATCTCTCAGCCCCACGGGCCTAAGGGGCCCATACCTGAGAGTTTCCGGGCCTCTTGAAGCCATCACCTCCACGGGCATACATCCCTCGTACACCTGCATATCGCTCTCAAAATCCCTCAACGGTGCCCTCTGTGCACCTATCAGCCGGCTGTAAAATGCCTCGTACTGCCCCTTGTCCATAGGGCAGTTCAGATAGTCGTCCTCCCCTTTCCCGTAGCGGGAGGCGGGGAAAACCTTTGTCATATCTATGCTGTCGGCGGTGACTATCGGGGCGGCCGCATCGTAAAAGGACAACCTTTCGCCCCGCAGCCTTCCTATGTCCTCGTACAGCCCGCCCCCGGTCAGCGGCCCCGTGGCTATTATCACAATCCCGTCCTCGGGTACTTTTTCCACCTGCCGGTTGATAACTTCTATGTTTTTTTCCCCTTTTACAGCTTCGGTGATACACTCCGAAAACAGATCCCTGTCCACGGCCAGCGCTCCCCCCGCAGGGACCCTGGTCTTTTCCGCAGCCCGGATCACCCGGGAGCCGAAGTGCCTCATCTCGTCCTTAAGAAGCCCAGCCGCCGTGTCCTCCCTGTCGCTTTTTAAGCTGTTGGAGCATACGAGCTCCGCAAATCCGGGGTTTTTGTGGGCAGGGGAAAAATACA
>CAZYZR010000003.1:16830-33735 GCA_964651945.1 uncultured Oscillospiraceae bacterium
TCTTCCCAGGTCATAAAGCCGCAGTCCTTTCCCCTTTCACAGGCGTAGAATGTCCTGCCCTTCTTTGAGGTGAGTTTTTGCATCCTTCCCCCGCACACCGGGCACCTTCCCCGGGCGTAAACCACGTATTTTCTGGTGTTCTTGCACTCCGGGAAGCCGCTGCAAGCCAGGAATTTCCCGTACTTTCCGGTCTTCAGGACCATGGGCCTGCCGCAGACTTCGCAGATCTCATCTGTCATTATCTCAGGGACTTTTACCTTTTCGCCCTCCATATTTTTTTCAGCCTCCCGGAGTTCCTTCCGAAAGACATCGTAAAAGTCGGATATTACCTTCGTCCACTCTTTTTCCCCCTCTTCGATGCTGTCCAGGTCAGACTCCATCTTGGCGGTGAATTTTGTATTGACTATGTCCGGGAACTGCCGCCGAAGCAGATCACTCACTGTGATCCCCAGGGGAGTGGGTACAAGTTTCTTTCCTTCCCTCTCCACATAGCCCCTGTCTATTATGGTGGTTATTATCGGGGCATAGGTGGATGGGCGGCCTATTCCGTTTTCCTCCAGGGCCTTTATCAGAGTGGCCTCGTTGTACTCCGGCGGGGGAGTGGTAAACTTCTGTTCAGTGTCTATCTCTCTTACTTTCAGCCGGGAGGTCTCTTCCATTGGAGGCAGTGCCCGCTCCTTTGCCTTTTTGTCGTCGGTGCTCTCCTCGTAAAGGGCGGTGAAGCCGTCGAAAAGCACGTTGTAACCTGAGGAGCGGTAGTTGTGCCTGCCTGCGCTGATGTCCACGGTGACAGTTTCCTGGATGCAGTCTGACATCTGGGATGCGATAAACCTCTCCCACACCAGTTTGTAAAGCCTGGCCAGGTCTCCCGTAAGGGATTTTGACGCCACCCGGGGAGTTATGTTCATATTCGTGGGCCTTATGGCCTCGTGGGCATCCTGAGCCCCTGCCCTGGATTTAAAGTGCCTGCGGTAGGCGGGGACATAATTCTCCCCGTACCGCTTTTTTATGTAGTCCTTTGCCGCAAAATATGCGTCGTCGCTTATCCTTGTGGAGTCGGTTCTCATATAGGTTATCAGACCGGTGACCCCGTGCCCCCGGACTTCCACTCCTTCGTACAGGGTCTGGGCGGCCCTCATAGTGCGCCGGGCGGTAAAACCCAGTTTCCTGCTGGCCTCCTGCTGAAGGGATGAGGTGGTAAAAGGCGGGGCGGGCACCCTGTGCCTCTCCCCTTTTGTGATCTTGTCTATGACAAATTTTTCTGCCAGGCTCTCCTGTTTTATTCTCTCCGCCTCCCGGCCGTCAGTGACAGTCACTTTTTCCCCGCCGCTGCCCTGATACATGGCGTTGAACCTGCGGGAGGAGCCCACCACCGACAGGTGTGCCTCTATGTTCCAGTATTCCCGGGGGACAAACCGCTCAATCTCATTGTGTCTGTCCACTATCAGTTTCACGGCCACCGACTGCACCCTGCCTGCGGAAAGACCTCTCTTGACCTTTTCCCACAGAAACGGGGAGAGCTTATACCCCACGAGCCTGTCCAGGACCCTTCTGGCCTGCTGAGCGTTGACAAGGTCCATATCGAGCTTCCTCTTGTTGGCCATTCCCTTGTCTATACCCTTTTTGGTTATCTCGTCAAATGTTACCCTGGTCCGGCTCTCCGGGTCCAGCTTCAGGGCGTGAGCAAGGTGCCAGGATATTGCCTCCCCCTCTCGGTCCGGATCGGTGGCAAGGTAGACCGTGTCGCTTTCCGCCGCCATTTCTTTCAGCTGCTTTACAAGCTTGGACTTGCCGGGTATGGTTATGTACATGGGTTTGAAATTGTTTTCCACGTCTATGGCGAGCTGCTGCTTGGGCAGATCCCTGACATGCCCCATGGAGGCCACCACATTGTAGCCGGGTCCCAGGTATTTTTTTATTGTCTTGGCCTTTGCTGGGCTCTCGACAATCACAAGATCTGACATATATATCTCCTGAAAAAGCCGCGGTTTGATTCCCAAATAAAATTACACGTCAAATTTAATTGCGCCTTCCCGCGGCTTTGAAATTTTTATTTTGTTTTTATGTAAAGACCGTCGGATGTCCTCTTCACAAATCCCTCTATCTCAAGGGCCGATAGCCGGGTGTTGGCCCGGAGCCGGGACATTCCGGCCCGCCTGGCCGCCCCTGCCCGGGACATCCGCCCGTCCAGCCAGGAGTAAAGCAACTGCGCCTCCCCGCTCAGAGAGGACAGATCCGGGCCTTCCTCATTTTCGTCCCGGCTGTTCTCCTCTATTCCGAAGTAATCCAGTATCTCTCCCGGGCCCAGGACAGCGTAGGCCTTCCTCCTGGCCAGAAGGTAATTTGTCCCCTCGTAGAGCTTATTGTAGATCCCCCCCGGAGGGGCAAACACGGGCTTCCCGTACTCCAGTGCCCTGTTCACCGTGGACATGCTGCCGCTTTTCATTCCGGCCTGCACCACGCAGAGCACGTCCGCCCGCCGGGCTATCAGTCGGTTCCTTCTCACAAAGGAGTAGCTCTTGTACTCCCGACCCGCCGGGTATTCGCATATCACCAGGTGATCCCTCTCCAGCTGCTGCTGAAAAGCCTTGTTCTGCCGGGGGTAGTAATCTCCCAGAGGGCGGCCCACAATCCCCACGGTCCTGCCGCCGCTTTCCACGCAGGACCTGTGGGCTATGGTGTCCATCCCCCGGGCAAGGCCGCTTATCACCGTCACGCCCTTTTGGGCCAGCCCTCCAGCTATTGAGCGGCAGACGGACTCCCCTTCCCCGTCACAGTGCCTGGAGCCCACAATTCCCGCGGTCCTTGGGGAGGACAGAAGGGAGAGGTCTCCTTTGTAGTATATCGCCACAGGTCCATCCGGGTAGCCCAGGAGCCTCCGGGGAAAGCCGGGATCGTTGGCCCATATGCTGTTTATCCCCCGCTTTTCGTGGAACTCCATTATCCGGGAGGCCTCCCGCAGGGTAAAGGACTCCGCCCTGCTCCTCTGTCCGGCGGTAAAGGTGCCGTCCTTTCCGAAGGAAATCCTGCCGTCGTATATGTCCTTCCGGCTGTAACCGGGAAAGACAAACTTTTCGGCATTTCCCCCGGAGTCACCTATGACCACCGAGGCCCATATATCGTAAACGTCATTCATTCCTGACTGTCTCCCACATAATTATTCCCCGGCTGACCGCCGCATTCAATGACTCCATATCACCTGACATCGGGATTTTGACTTTCAGGCTGCAGGCGGCCTCAACCCGCCGGGGCAGCCCCTGTCCCTCGTTGCCTATAAACAGGGCCAGAGGTTTTTTTATCTCCGCCTTCCCCAGGCAAACGCCTCCTGATGGACAGGCCGCAACCGTGCAGTACCCGCGGCCGGAGAGCTCCCCGGCGAAAGGGGCAAAACCATCCACTTCAATCCGGGGCATTTTCACGCTTGCGGTCATTGAGGCCCTTATCACTTTCGGGGAAAACAGGTCCGCGGTCCCGCGGCTCACCGCTGCCCGATCGTAGCCCAGGGCCAGTGCCGTGCGCAGTACAGCCCCAACATTTACCGGGTCCTGCACATCCACCAGGGCTATTATTCTGTCAGTGGAAAATATGTCGCAGGACATAACAGGCTTTTTTCTGAACAGACCGTAAACTCCGTCGGAGGCCGATACCCCTGACAGCTTGTCCAGCACAGGGGCGGAGACCGGGGTTATATCCAGCCCCGCCAGCCTCTCCCGATACTTTATTTTGGCAGAGTCCCCTGCGTATATCCGCACAGGGCTGTACCCTGCCCGGGCTGTATCCGCCACCGCCTTCGAGCCCGGGACCAGGAAGACGCTGTCCTTTTCCCTGATCCTCCTGTTCCTGCCCACCCGGATGGCGTACTTTATCCCCCGGTTGTCCCTGCTCTCTATTCTGGGGGCCATATGGGAATCCTCTTCATTTACTTCAAAATTTAATTTCTTTTTTCTTCGCACAGGCTATTGGCCGGTGCAAAGGCAGTCAACTCTAATTACGCCCTAACACCGAGGTGCTAAGGCGCAATATTTCCAAGTTAGAGTGCCCGCCTGGCGGTATCCACCAGGGCTGTAAAGGCCTCCGGGTCCTCAATTGCCATCTGGGAAAGCATCTTCCTGTTCAGGGTGATCCCGGCTTTCTTGAGCCCGTTCATAAAGGTGGAATAGTTCATGCCGTTGGCCTTTGCGCCGGCTGAGATCCTTGTTATCCAGAGCCTGCGGAAATCTCTCTTCCTCTGCTTGCGGCCGATGTAGGCGTAGTTCCCGCTCTTCATCACCTGCTGCTTGGCCATCTTGAAGTGCTTGCTCTTTGAGCCGTAGTAGCCCTTTGCAAGTTTCAGCGTCTTCTTCCTTCTCTTGCGCGTCATCATCGCGCCTTTTACACGAGCCATAATATATTCTCTCCTTTGATTCTAGATTTCATTTCCGCCTTTAGGCGTACGGAAGCAGCTTTTTCATATTCGCTGCGTTGGTTTTGTCGACATATCCGCCCTTGCGCAGATTTCTCTTCCTCTTGGTGGACATCTTGGAGAGAATGTGGGTTCTGTAGGCCTTCCCTCTCTTTATCTTGCCGTTCTTTGTCAGTCTGAATCTCTTTTTTGCACCCGAGTGGGTCTTGATTTTGTACTTCACTTTTGACTGTTCCTCCTGTCTATTTCTTAACGGTGGGAGTCAGGACCATCTGTATGCTCCTGCCCTCAAGTTTTGCCCGTTTTTCCACTGTGGCGCCCTCTGTGGCCTCCGCAAACCTCTGCATGACCTCGAGGCCCATCTTCGAATGGGTCATCTCGCGGCCGCGGAGGCGGAGACTGACCTTGACCTTATCACCGTTTTTCAGAAACTTGTTTGCCCGGTTGACCTTGACGTTGAAGTCGTTGGTGTCGATGTTCAGCGACAGCCTGACCTCCTTTATCTCCACCGTCTTCTGGTTCTTGCGGTTTTCCTTTTCCTTTTTCCGCTGTTCGAAACGGTACTTGCCGTAGTCCATAATGCGGCATACCGGGGGGTTGGCCGTGGGGGCGATCTTGACAAGATCCAGATTGGCCTGCACCGCAAGTTTCTGCGCTTTGGCTATGGGCATAACCCCAAGCTGACTGCCGTCGGCCGCAATGACCCTGACCTCCCTGTCCCTGATCCGGTCGTTGATCTCAAGCTCTTTTTTTGTACTGATGATAAAGCACCTCCGTTAGGGCAAAATTAAAAGCGTAAGCGGACAGCCCACGCCAAACTATCCCCGTCGGAGGGACATTATTGACCCGGCCGCCTTTGCTGCCAAGGTGAGCGATCGCTGTCACTGCTTTATTGCAGTAGTATTTTAACACATATGTTTTGTGATGTCAACACATAAAAAATGTGCAAAGCAGGTAAAAACAAGGCCTCATTTTCCCGCCCGGGAGAACAAAAATCCCGTTTTCCCGCATTCTTCCGCCTGAGGAAAATATTTTTCCGGATATACGCCGGAAAAAATATTTTCTGATATGCAAAGGTAATAATTTTTCCCTGACTCTGATGCAGGTTTATAAAAAAGCAGCGGCGGTCCGCTGCTTTTTTATTGTTTTTTTCTCCGAGAGAGCAGTGCCGGAAAGGCCTGAATTTCCTTTCTCTTTGCCGCCCCGCTTTTTTACAAGTATATGTAAAAATTTTTGAAAAGCGGGGGCTAGACTTTTTCAACTGAGAGGTTTACATTCTCCCCATTTACGTCCCACCGCTTTACATAGCCCGGAGCCTCCCGATAGACTATCTCTGCGGCGAGAACGTTTTCCTTTATCTCATCCTCGTTCTTTCGCACATAATCCGCAACCCTGTCGTTGCCCCAGAGCCGGACCTTTATGTTGTCCATAACCATAAACCCGGCCTCTTTTCTCATAGTCTGCAGCTTGGATATGACCTCGCGGACAAACCCCTCCTCCAGGAGCCGGGGGGTGATCCGGGTGTCCAGTGCCACAAGCACGTTTCCGTCACTCACGCTTTCAAAACCCGGCGCCTGCTGGGTCTCTATAAGCAGGTCCTCCGGGGGCAGGTCTATTTTGCCCCGGGAAGTTTCTATCGTTATGTAACCCGCGGTGTCAAGCTGCTTTTTGGCCCGGATTCCGTCAAGCTCCGAGAGCTTTTGGCGTATTTCCCCTATCAGTTTGCCGTACCTGGGGCCCAAGGTCCTGAGCTGGGGCTTGAACAGGTAGTTTATGTACCCGGAGGCGTCGCTTATCTCCTCCACCTCTTTGACGTTCATCTCGTCGGCAAGGAGGGCTTTGTAGTAGTCCCCCATGGGCCTGTCGGCCTTTACATATAACTTTGAAAGGGGCTGGCGGTTCTTTATGTTTGCAGCGTTGCGGGCGGAGCGGGCAAGCACGCTGGCCTTTAAGACAAGGGACATATCCGCCTCAAGAGCCGGGTCTATGTACTCCCGCTGTACCCGGGGGAACCTGCACAGGTGTATGCTCTCCGGGGCAGTCTTGTCGCAGGTCCTCACCAGGTTCTGGTAAATCTGCTCAGTCATAAAGGGGATCATAGGCGCTGCGGCCTTGGATATGGTCACCAGGGCGGTGTAGAGGGTCATATAGGCGTTTACTTTGTCCTGCCCCATTCCCTTTGCCCAGAACCTCTCGCGGCTGCGGCGGACGTACCAGTTTGACAGGTCGTCCACAAAGTCCTGAAGGGCCCTTGTGGCCTCGGGTATGGCGTAGGCCGCAAGCTGCCTGTCCACCTCTCCCACTGCGGTATTGAGCCTTGACAGTATCCACCTGTCCATCACTGTAAGGGTGTCCCTGTCCAGGGTGTGCCGGGTGGGGTCAAAGCCGTCTATATCGGCGTAAAGAACAAAGAAGGCGTATACGTTCCACAGAGTCCCAAGAAATTTCCTCTGGTACTCCACCACCGCCTTGTCGTGGAAGCGGTTGGGAAGCCAGGGGGCGCTGTTGGCGTAGAAATACCAGCGGATCGCGTCGGCTCCGAACTTGTCAAGTGCCTCAAAGGGATCCACTGCATTGCCCTTGGATTTTGACATTTTCTGCCCGTCGGCGTCCATCACATGGCCCATAACTATCACATTTTCATAGGGGGCCCTGTCAAAGAGCAGGGTGGAAATCGCCAGCAGGGAATAAAACCAGCCCCTGGTCTGATCCACAGCCTCGCTTATGAACTGGGCGGGGAACTGGCTCTGGAAAAGCTCTTTGTTTTCAAAGGGGTAATGGTGCTGGGCGAAGGGCATGCTCCCGGAGTCAAACCAGCAGTCTATAACCTCCGGCACTCGGTGCATCTGCCTGCCGCACACAGGGCATTTTATAGTCACCCGGTCTATGTAGGGGCGGTGGAGCTCTATATCCTCCGGGCAGTTGTCCGACATCTCCTTTAGCTCCCGTATGCTGCCCACCGCGTGGCGATGGCCGCACTCGCACTCCCATATATTCAGCGGGGTTCCCCAGTATCTGTCCCTGGAAATTCCCCAGTCCTGCACATTTTCTATCCAGTCCCCGAAGCGGCCCTTGCCTATCGACCGTGGTATCCAGTTAATTGTGTTGTTGTTTGCCACGAGCCTGTCCCTGACCGCGGTCATCTTTATAAACCAGGAGTCCCTGGCGTAGTAGAGAAGCGGGGTTCCGCACCTCCAGCAGTGGGGATAGCTGTGAACGTACACAGGGGCGGAAAACAGCTTTCCGCTCTCGCGCAGGTCCTTGAGTATCTCCGGGTCCGCCTTCTTCACGAACATCCCGGCCCACTTGGTCTCCCGGGTCATCTCCCCTTTCGCGTCCACAAGCTGAATAAAGGGAAGATCGTACTTCCTGCCCACTTCGGCGTCGTCCTCGCCGAACGCCGGGGCTATGTGGACAATTCCGGTGCCGTCCTCAGTGGTGACGTAGTCAGCACAGGTGACATACCAGCACTTGCCCTCCGGGTTTACGAAATTCCACAGGGGTTCGTACTCCATATACTCCAGGTCCTTGCCCTTATATTGCCGGAGAACCCGATACTTTCCCTCCCCCAGCACCTTGTCGCACAGCTCCCGGGCAAGGTAGTATACATACCCGTCGTCGGTCTTTACCTTTGCGTAGTCCACCTTGGGATTTACGCAGAGAGCAGTGTTGGAGGGCAGGGTCCAGGGGGTTGTGGTCCAGGCGAGAAAATACTCGTCCCTGTCCCTCAGCTTAAATCTGGCTATTGCGGAGCGCTCTTTTATCTCCTTGTACCCCTGCGCCACCTCGTGGCTTGACAGTGGGGTCCCGCAGCGGGGACAGTAAGGGACTATTTTAAATCCTTTGTAAAGCAGACCCTTTTCCCATATCTGTTTCAGGGCCCACCATTCGCTCTCGATAAAGGTGTTGTCGTAGGTGACATAGGGGTGCTCCATATCCGCCCAGAAGCCCACGGTGTCGGAGAAATCCTCCCACATCTCCTTGTACTCCCAGACGCTGGCCTTGCACTCTTTTATAAAGGGCTCGACCCCGTACTCCTCGATCTGATCCTTCCCGTTTATTCCCAGTTTCTTTTCAACTTCCAGCTCCACGGGCAGGCCGTGAGTGTCCCAGCCCGCTTTCCTGGGCACATACTCTCCTTTCATAGAGTGGTAGCGGGGGATCATATCCTTTATGACCCTGGTCAGCACATGCCCTATGTGGGGCTTTCCGTTGGCAGTAGGGGGACCGTCGTAAAATGTGTAGGTGGGGCCTCCCTTGTTCTGCTCCATTGATTTTTCAAAAATTTTGTTTTCCTTCCAGAACTTCAGAACCTCTTTTTCCCTGGCGACGAAGTTCAGGTCGGTGGGCACTTGTTTGTACATTTCTCTTCCTTTCCAGTAACAGCCGGATAAACAAAAAGCCCTTGCCGCCGTAAAACGGGACAAGGACCGGGTCCTGTCTAACCACCCATTACAACATACAGATAATATGCCTTTCCTTTAACGGAGAAAGCCCGGAGAGACTTACGCGGGGCTGCGGCGTTTTATCCAAAACTGCCGTCCCTTTCGGCCCTCGGCTCAGAAGTGATGTTCACCGCTTTTGCAGGGCGGGGCTTCCACCGTCCCCCGTTCGCTTTTCCCTCTTTCCCTGCGGCTACTGTCTTCATCACAGCCTTTTATCCCCCTTTCGGGGTGTAACATTAAAAATATATATTATCACATCTTTTTTGTCAATACCGGACGGGATTTTTTATTCTTATGCCGTATTGTAGGGGTATGAAAAGGCAGCGAGGTGTTTTCCCCTGAAAATTTATAAAGGACATCGGCGTGATTATTTCCCCATCGAAAAAATTCGCTGCGGTCCTTTGTTTTCTTTGTGACACGGAGATTCTTTACAAACCGGCGCCAAAGGCTTTGCAGGCGGGAAAATTCCAATTAAAGGTACAAGGTAACTATCCTGTGGCAGCCCTTTGGATTTTCGGTCTTCCTATTGAAATAAAGGGCATTTGATGATATAATAATTTATAAGAAAATCAGCCCCGAAGGCTGTTTTGAAAAACAGAAAGGATGCTTTGAAATGAAAAAAGTAGTTTTCAGCGAGAAGGCTCCCGCCGCAATAGGACCTTACTCCCAGGCAATCAGGACAGACAAGACGATTTTTGTATCCGGCCAGCTGCCGGTTGACCCCGCCACAGGCAATTTCCCCTCTGACGACATCAAGGAGCAGACAAAACAGTCTCTCACCAACATCAAGAACATACTCGCCAGCGAGGGATATGAGATGAAGGACGTGGTCAAGACCACAGTGCTCCTGGCCGACATCAACGACTTCGCCGCAATGAACGAAGTCTACGCCACCTTCTTTGAGGGCGCATTCCCCGCCCGCAGCGCTTTCCAGGTAGTCGCAGTGCCGAAGGGCGCAAAGCTTGAGATCGAGGCAATAGCCTACAAGGAATAAAGCCCAAAATTTGAGCCGAACAATAAAAAAGACCGCCGTGGCGGTCTTTTTTTATCTTTCGGTTTTAACGGCATCGGCATTTTCGTCCGCAACAGAAAACACGGTGTAATTTACCTCTGCGCCCGAAACCACGGTGATACGCCATTGTACGGGTTTAAACGGTGTTGCACTGCCACCGGGGCATAAATACGGCCATTATTTTGCTGTCAAGGCGGAAAGCAGTGTTGTTCCCGGCCAAAAACAATATTACGACATTTTTGTGGCTCAAAACAGTGTTCTGTCCTTTGCCATTGGCAAAAAGTACGTTATCTCACTGCTATCGGGGTAAAAGCGATTTTCCCCGCAGAGAGAAAACTGCATAAAAGGCGGGCATTTTCCATTCTCCCAGGCAGGATATGGAATATTAAAGGGCCGCGGCAAAAGCCGCGGCCCTCTGGATTTAAATCAATAAACCCTGGACGGTGATTTTATTATTCGTCAATTTCGTAAGAAGCCGTTACGTGCACCTTGCCGCTCTTGAGCATAATAGTCGCATACAGGGCCGAGAATACAAAGGCGACGACGTTGATTATGACAACAGTCATAGTCGTACCTGATATATTCATATAGGCCTGAAGCACCAGGACAGCGGCGGCGATAATGAGCAGCCCGTTAAACACCACAGGCGGGCAATAGAAAGGTGATTTCTTCCACTGCTCCGGGAACATCTTCGGCAGTTTCATGACCGAGAGGGCCAGAACAATACCAACGATATTGCCTATGATAAGAACCAGCTGACCCAGCTGAGAAACATCCAGGCCGGCTATCATAGCGACTGCGTTGACGACGTAGAAGATTATAAGCAGAACCGTAGGAGTCTTGTACTTTGAAAGTTTGCCCATCCAAGCCGGGAACCAGCCATCCTCGATGGCCTGAAGCAGAGGCTTTGTAACCCAGCCTATGGAGGCATTCAGTGTTGTGGCAAGGGCGAACATTGCGCCGCCGATGATAAACACATAGTACAGAGGTCTCGGAAGGATACCCTCGGCTATAACCGACAGGTTGCCGGCTGCGATAACCGTCTTGGCATCGTAGATACCGCCGATACAGGTAGCCAGCAGGGCGTACAACAGTGAAACACCCACTGTGGAGACTATGATGACAAAAGGAATATCCTTTGTGGGGTTGACTGCCTCAGCGGAGAACTGAATAATAACAGTGGCACCGCCTGTGGCAAAGGTCAGGAAGGAAGCGGCCTGCAGCAAACCGGTTATTCCGTTGGCGAACAGAGGCTCGCCGAACAGCTCGTTGCCGAAGTATCCGCTCCAGTGAACTTTCGGAAGGCCGAAGGCAGTGAACATGACAAGGGCGGCCACCAGCACATAGAACATGATGTCCTGCACTTTGGCTATCTTATCAGTTCCGAAATAGTTCAGAATGAAGAACGCGGTCAATACAGCCAGTGAAATCCAGGTGCTGTATTTTGCCGCACCCGGAAACAGGCTGACAAAGTAACTTGTAAAGCCGATGGCGTACATTGCGAGGGACATATTCGAGAAGATGTAAGTCACGATGTAGAAACCGGCAAACCAGTCGCCACAGAAAAGGGCGGCCTGCGAATACGTACCACCGCGCAGACGCAGCACTGAACCGAAGAATATGGACGGTACAGCGCCAAAAATTGTAAAGACTGAAGCAATGACAAAGGCTATGTTGACGGAACGTCCGGTCATTCCCAAGGCGGAAATGGACATAACCATAACGCCGGCACCTATAATCTGGCCGACAGCCATTGACATCAGGTTACCACGTGTAAGAACACGGGCAAGATCCTTGGTCGATGAAGCCATATAATTTCTCCTTATTTTTAGATTATAATAATGGGCAAAAAATCACCAAAACCCATTGTTATTTGAGTTTAATTTTACTATCCTGTTCATAAATTGTCAATAATTCGTAATCAAATATAGCATTTTCAATCAAAATTATATGGAATTACTATGAAAAATAACCAAAGCAACCTGGGATATTTCCCCGCAACAAACATTGTGTGCACACACGGAAGACATATGATCTCATAATAAGGCCGATGGAACGCAAAATTTCCTCTAATGCCGGCCAGCCGCTCCACAATAATCTATCACCGGAATGGGTTTTATAAAATTATTCAATGATAAGAAAGGTTGAAGATAAAAAACCAAAAATTTTCGCAGATCTCCCGGGTCTTGGGAAAAATCCAAAAATTTCATTGCAAAATCTTCTAAGTAAAACAGGCGGAATATTTAACACTCAATATCCCTGTTTTGCGCATTTGGAATATACGTACTGCCCGCAGCGGGACAGCGCATACACGGTAGCCCTTAAAAACCGCATTTTCAGCCGTAAAATCGACCTTTGATTGTGTATTTCCCTCCGGTATTTTAAAGTTCCGGGTTATTTCAAGAGATATTTGAACAGGCTCGTATATTGAAATTATGTGGGATATGTAAATAAAGAGGCGACAAGGAAGCCCGATAATATACCTCTTTTCCCCTTTTTGCGGCTTAAAGACACAGGTTGCTGTGTACAAAGCAGGGGCTTTGTGGTAAAATCAGGATTGAAAAACCGTTTTAAAAAGGGGGTGCCGCGGTGAAAAAGCTTCCGGTGGTGTACAGGCTCAACTGCATAGGCGGAGCTATTATAATATTCCTCCTTGTCAGAAGCGGTCTACCCCCGCTGTTTATGAAAATAGCCGGGAATTCCCCTTTTATTGTCGTGCTGGCGGGCTACAGCGTCATATTGTTTCTCTCCTGTTTCCTTCCCGTGGTGTTTATAGAAAACATGTGCGACTTCCACCCGGATGTGCTGACGGGGAAACCCCTGAAAGCGGAAAATTTCGCAGTCACAGGGGCATCCATGTGCTTTTTTGTGCTGCTGGCCGCCCTCAATTCATACATTCTCAAGGGCCTTGAGGAAATAGGAATACACTTTCCCGCCCAAACCCTGCAACCCGCAAAAGGGCTGCGGCTGGTGCTTTACTTTGTTTACATTGCGGTGCTTCCCGCTTTCTGCGAGGAATTTTTCGTCAGAGGCACGGTTCTGGGGCTGGTCAGGGACCAGGGGGACAGGTTCGCGATTCTGTTTTCCGCCATCGTCTTCACCCTTATGCACACAACAGTGGAGAGTTTCCTGCCGGTGTTTGCCCGGGGAATAGTTCTGGGATGCGTATACGTGTATACGGGCAATATCTACGCCTCGGTGCTGCTTCACTTCGTAAACAACGCCTACTCCTTCTTTATGATGTATTTTTCCCGGAATTACTCGGAAATAAACGACCTGGGGCTGTCCGCTTTCCTTTTGTTCCTGGTATTTGCCGCGGGAATAGCCGGGACGATAGCGGTTATAAAAAAGAAGATTAACATACTCTCCCCTCTCTTGCACTCCGGAGAGGGAAGGCTCAAACTCATTTTGAAGAGCCCGGTGCTGATTCTGGGGCTTATAATGTGCCTTGCGGCCGGGCTGACGCAGGCTTTTTCCGCGCTGACAGAGGGGATATGAGAAGGGAATTTATGAAAAGGGCTCTGGAGCTTGCCCGGATGGCCGCCCGGGAGGGGGAAGTCCCCGTGGGGGCGGTGGTGGCAAAGGACGGAGTGATTGTGGGCGAGGGCAGGAATATGAGGGAAAAAGGGCAGAACGCCCTGGCCCACGCCGAGATCCTGGCAATAGACTCCGCCTGCAAGGCTCTGGGCAGCTGGAGACTGGACGGCTGCGATATCTATGTCACCCTGGAGCCCTGCCCTATGTGCACGGGGGCAATAATGGCGGCAAGGATAAAGACGGTGGTCTTCTCTTTGATTGATTTCAATACCGGGGCCATGGGGGGGAAGACAGACCTACTTTCCCGGGGCTTTTCTCCGGTTCCTGAGGTCATATCCGGGATCTGCGAGGAGGAGAGCCGCCGGATTATGGACCGGTTCTTCAAAAAAATAAGGAAAGACGGCAGCCGAAAAGAGGACTGAATATAAAAAATACAGATATTATTTTGGATTTTGGGTACTAAATATTTATATTGTATAAATTTAAGTATAAGTTTAAATTATTAAAAAATCCGAGATTCGTTTAATGTAATAATTTCCGGCGGAATGCTGCACATTTTCCGGGATATATCCAAGGTTATGAAACAATTTTTTTCGCCCGGGCATTGTGAGGGCCGGGTGCGGAAAACAAGGATAATCTGAAATCCGCTTTGAAATTTTTCCGAATTCAAACTGAATACGAAAAATAAAATGCAGCTTATTTTTATTTAATCGCATATAAATTAGAATTTACCGCCGGAAATCAAAGCAGGCGCCGGCGCCGGGGAGAAAAAATGCTGACTTCGAAAGTGATGACTAATTACGGGTGTGTGGGAGGAGTGGCGGCCTTCGGATGCCTGGTGTACAGGGGGATACCTTACGCCAGAGCCGATAGGTTTATGCCGCCCTCGCCCCCCGAAGCCTGGACGGGGGTATTCGCAGCGGACAGATTCGGCCCCCGGGGATACCAGCGGGATCTGTCGGATATGCCCCTTTACGGGAAAGAATTCTACTCCCTTCCGGAGTTTGCCCCCGTTTTCGGGGAGGACTGCCTGAGGTTAAATATCTGGACTCCGGCAAAAAAGGGGAATTATCCCGTGATGGTGTGGATACACGGGGGGAGCTTTGACCACGGATACAGCTATGAAATGGAGTTCGACGGCGCGGAGTATGCAAAGCGCGGGGTGATTCTGGTGACGGTGGGCTACCGCCTGGGGGCTCTGGGCTTTTTATGTCACCCGCTGCTGGAAAAACAGGGCGTAAAGGGGAATCTGGCGCTCCTGGACCTGATCTCCGCCCTGGAATGGATCAGAGAAAATATATCATATTTCGGTGGAGATCGGGACAACGTAACCCTGGCAGGACAGTCTGCGGGTTCTATTCTGGCCCTGTGCCTGACCTGCTCCCCCAAGGCAAAAAACCTTTTCAGAAGGGCAATATTTCAGAGCGGACGGGGGTACAAAAACGGACTTCCCGGGGATATGTCCTACTCCGCGGCCCTGGCAAAGGGGAAGGAATTCCTGGAGTACTGCGGGATTTCCTCACGGGAAGACCTTATGAAAATCCCCGCAGAAGCGCTAACAAACATGCGGGGGGAGTTTTCCGCAGAAAAAGGCGGGATAATTTTTGCCCCGGTGGCAGACGGGGATATTCTGCCGTATGAACCGGATATTGCCATCGAAAAGGGCGCACTGCAAAAGCTCTCGTTTATAGCCGGGTACACAAAGGACGATATTTCCCCGGCTGAGGGCACTCCTTCACCCATACCCGAAGGCGCTGCCGCCCTTTGCGCCGCCCGGGGAGGAAAAGAAAAAAGATACCTCTACCGCTTCGGCAGGGATCTGCCCGGGGACAACTCCGGTGCGTTTCACTCCTCGGAGCTGTGGTACACCTTCGGCACCCTTGGCCGCTCCTGGAGGCCTGTGGAGGAGAGGGATCAAAATATCTCCCGCCGGATGCTGGACTGCTGGACCTCTTTTGCCAAAACCGGGGACCCGGAGGGGGGCTGGCTGCCCTACGACGAAAAGAGCGGATTCACAAAAAATTTCCAATGATTTTCCAGGCAGAGTCCCCGATGAGACCGGAAAAATTTCCCTTGGTATGGGGTTTGATTGTAGTAAACAAATTCTATAATTTTCCCGATGATGCCGGAAAATCTCTTTTTGCCGCGGGACCCTGTTGAACAAAACCGGAATTTGTAATATCATATTCATTGAAAAAGGAGGAATTTCCTATGACTATGCTGGAAATATACCGCACGAGAAAGGATCAGCTGGCGGAGAGGATAGACCGGTCCAAGAGCCTTTTTGAGGCCGGGAGCGTGATCGGCGAGTGCTTTGAGACTATGCAGTACCAGTACCTCAGCGAAGGTGACAACGACAAACTGGCAGAGTACCTGGGACAGATAATTTCCCTTGTCAAGACCACCTTCCCCCTGGTGGAGACGGCGAGCAAGACAAAACTCTGGGAGAAGACCGACGGCACACCGGAAAAGAAAAAGAGCCCCGTGCCGGGCCTTGTGGTGCTTCTGCTGGGACTTGTGGCGATATTCGCCTCCACGGTTTACGGCCTATTCGCAAAAGACATACCCATATCCGAGGGGCAGAACCTTCTCATAGCCCTTGCTGTGGGCAGTGCCTTGATTCTGGGGGCGGGATTCCTCCTGTTCCACCGCAGGAAAAACAGACAGAAGCCCACAATACAGGTCAGCGTGGACCGGCAGAACCGGGTGAAAAGACTGGAGGAGACGGTAAAGGTCATCGACGGCATGCTGGAGGCGGAAAAGCGGAAGATAAAAAATCAGCAGGCCCTGATGGACAGCGCGATAAACCCGGACGAGGTGCAACTGTTCTCCTATCTGTTGGAGGCAAAAATGTCCGGGCAGCGGGATTTCGCCATGGAGCAGCTGGATGAGGTGGAACACTACCTGGCAAAGCAGGATGTCCTTATAATAAATTACACCAGAGGGAACGAGAGGTATTTTGAGTTCCTCCCCGGGGACAGCGAAAAGACGATAAGGCCCGCCCTTGTGAGAAAAGGGGAGGTCCTGGCAAAGGGTCTGGCCCGGCTGCCGCAGGAGGAAATCTCCGCGGCGGAGTCCGGTGCAAAAAAATAGCCCGGAGGTCTTTTAAAGCTGTTCCGGAGAGTGTCCCCGGTAAGAGAAATTTTAAAAACCAGGAACGCGGATATTTAAAAGCATATTTATGACGGCAGAGCTCTCGAAAATCCGGAAAGAGGCGGCTGTCTCAAAGACGGCTTGCAAATAATCCCGGACCCGGAGGAACCGGAATTCCCTCACCGGAAATCCCGGAATACATTGGAAAGTACCGGAAACCGTGGGAAAGAAGTTCCCGCCAAAATCTCCGTAAAACAGCGGAAAAATCCCGGAAAGCCGGGGAAAATAAAATAACCACAGGAGGTAATTATGAGAAAAGTCATTCTGGATGTGGACACCGGCACCGACGACGCCATTGCGGTTATGTGCGCAATACAGTCCCCGGAGCTGGAAGTTTTGGGAATATGCACGGTAAA
>CAZYZR010000004.1:0-3049 GCA_964651945.1 uncultured Oscillospiraceae bacterium
ATGAAGAAGGTTTCAAGGGTGCCTTTTAACGGCACTCCCCGGCAGGAGGCGGAGCTCAGGCGGTGGCTTGATGAAAACGCAAAGAAGCCGGGGTCGGCAATGGCGGCATTGCAGAAAGCCCAGGAAATATACGGATATCTCCCGGTGGAGGTTCTCAGGATAGTGGCTGAGGGCGTGGGGAAAAGCCTGGAAGAGGTTTACGGCATTGCCACATTTTACGCTCAGTTTTCACTGGCCCCCAAGGGAAAGTACAAAGTTTCCGTGTGTCTTGGGACAGCGTGCTATGTAAAGGGCAGCGGCCGGATTCTGGAAAAGCTGGAAGAAAAGCTGAGAATTTCTGCCGGAGACTGCCAGGAGAGCGGGGTATTTTCCCTTGATTCAACCCGCTGCATAGGAGCCTGTGCCTTGGCTCCTGTATTTATGGTGAATGACGATGTCTATGGGAGGATAAGCAGTGATGGCAAGGAGCTGGACGAAATACTCTCCCGCTATCAGTGACAGGCAGTTACACAAAAAAGTTTTCAGAAAATTCAGAAGGAGATTTTATTATGAAGAGTTTGCGGGAACTGCAGGCTGTCAGGGATAACACGAGGAAACTTGTGAACACCGGAGACAGCTATTCCTGCGGAGCTACCCGAGTGATGGTGGGTATGGCCACCTGCGGGATTGCAGCTGGTGCGACCCCTGTTATGGACGCTTTCACCCGGCGGGTAAAAAAAGAGGGTCTCTCAGGCGTTACCGTCTCACGGACGGGATGCATTGGCGCCTGCCGGTTTGAACCCGTCCGGGAAATTTTTGAGGAAGGCGGCAAAAAGACCACGTATGTGAACCTTGACGCCCAAAAGGCCGAGAGGATTGTGGAGGAGCACCTGAAAGGCGGAAAAGTGGTGGAGGAGTACACCATAGGTTCAGTGCAAAAACCCGCCGATGGTTTTGAAACTGCGGAAAACCTGGCTTCTACCCGTCTTTATCAGTATCAGAGGAGGGTAGCACTGCGCAACTGCGGCAGCATTGACCCTCTGAGCATAGACGAATACATAGCCCGCGACGGTTACGCAGCCCTGGGGAAAGTCCTGACTGAGATGACCCCGGAGGAAGTGATAAAAGTCATATCTGACTCAGGCCTCAGAGGGCGCGGAGGCGGGGGATTCCCTACCGGGAGAAAATGGCGGCTTGCTGCGGCAAACGAGGCAGATCAGAAATATGTCTGCTGCAACGGAGATGAGGGCGACCCGGGTGCATTTATGGACCGCTCGGTTATGGAGGGAGATCCCCACTCCGTGGTGGAGGCTATGAGCATTGCGGCCTACGCCATAGGGGCCACCAAGGGCTACCTTTACATAAGAGCCGAATACCCCATAGCCGTCCGGCATATACAGAAGGCCATAGACGACGCCAGGTCCTACGGACTTCTGGGCAAGAACATTTTCGGCACTGATTTTGAATTTGACCTTGAGATAAAGCTGGGGGCCGGTGCCTTTGTGTGCGGCGAGGAGACAGCCCTTATGAGAAGCATTGAGGGCAACAGAGGGGAACCTCGTCCCCGCCCGCCGTTTCCGGCTGAAAAGGGACTTTTCGGAAAGCCCACAATACTTAACAATGTGGAGACTTATGCCAATGTTCCCCGGATAATTCTGAATGGCGCGGAATGGTTTGCCCGGACAGGCACAGAAAAATCAAAGGGTACGAAAGTCTTCGCCCTTGGAGGAAAGATAAACAACACGGGACTTGTGGAGATACCCATGGGGACTCCTCTCAGGACCGTGATTGAGGACATAGGCGGGGGTATACCCGGTGGCAAGAAATTCAAAGCTGCCCAGACCGGCGGTCCTTCGGGCGGCTGCATCCCCGCCAGCCTTATAGATATCCCTGTGGATTACGACAACCTTGTGCGGATCGGCTCAATGATGGGCTCCGGCGGGCTTATAGTGATGGACGAGGACACCTGCATGGTGGATATGGCCAAGTTCTTCCTCAAATTCACAGTGGACGAGTCCTGCGGAAAGTGCGCCCCCTGCCGCATAGGCACAAAGAGGCTTTTGGAGCTGCTTGACAAGATCACCAGCGGCAACGGGGAGATGGAAGACCTGGACAGGATAGAAAATCTTGCGACCTTTATAAAGGAAAACAGCCGGTGCGGCCTCGGCCAGTCCGCCCCCAATCCGGTGCTTTCAACACTTCGCTACTTCCGCGATGAGTACGAGGCCCATATCAGGGACAAAAAGTGTCCTGCCGGTGTCTGCAAGGATCTTCTGACTTACAAGATTGACCCGGACAAGTGCAGGGGCTGCACGGCCTGCAAGAGGGGCTGCCCGGCAGATGCCATAAGCGGGGAGCCCGGAAAACCCCATGTCATAGATCCCGGAAAATGCATAAAATGCGGCGCATGCCTCGATACCTGCAAGTTCGGCGCCGTCTACAAGGAATAACGGGAGGATGGAGAACAAATGAGCAACGTAAATGTTAAGATAAACGGCGTTTCCGTGGAGGTCCCGGACAACTACACGATCCTCCAGGCTGCCTACAAGGCGGGGATTGATATCCCCACCCTCTGCTATCTGAAAGATATAAATGAGATTGCGGCCTGCCGCATCTGCGTGGTTGAAGTTAAGGGTATGAGGAACCTGGTCACCGCCTGTGTATACCCTGTGTCCGACGGCATGGAAGTCCTGACCAATTCCAGGAGGGTTCAGGAGGCCAGGAAGACTAATCTGGAGCTCGTCCTGTCCACTCACAACCAGGACTGCCTCGGGTGCGTAAAGAGCGGCAGGTGCGAGCTTCAGAAACTCTGCCATGACTATGGCATAAAGAACACCGACGCCTGGAAAGGCGAAAAGATCGAATGGAGCGAGGATTTGTCGGCCGTCCACATGTACCGTGACAACACCAAGTGCATACTCTGCCGCCGCTGCGCGGCAGCCTGCATCGCAACCCAGGGGATAGGGGTAATAGGCGCCAACGACAGGGGCTTTGAGACCCACATCGGCAGTGCTTTCGAACAGCCTCTCGCCGCAACCGGCTGCGTGAGCTGCGGGCAGTGCATAGTCGC
>CAZYZR010000004.1:3149-7747 GCA_964651945.1 uncultured Oscillospiraceae bacterium
TCGAACAGCCTCTCGCCGCAACCGGCTGCGTGAGCTGCGGGCAGTGCATAGTCGCCTGTCCCACGGGTGCAATTGCGGAAAAAGACGACACGGACAAAGTCTGGCGGGCAATAAGCGACCCGGATAAATTCGTGATTGCACAGACGGCCCCCGCAGTGAGGGTCACCCTGGGTGAAGAATTCGGGATGCCTGTTGGCACAAATGTCCAGGGGAAAATGGTGTCCGCCATAAGGAGACTGGGATTTGACAAGGTCTTCGACACCGATTTCGGGGCCGACCTCACAATAATGGAGGAGGCAAATGAGCTTTTGGAGAGGATGACCAAGGGAGGAAAGCTTCCCATGATCACATCCTGCTCCCCCGGCTGGGTAAAGTACTGCGAGACATTCTTTCCTGAATTTATTCCGAACCTCTCCACCTGCAAGAGCCCCGCGGCTATGTTCGGCGCGATAGCGAAGAGCTATTACGCAGAGAAAATGGGCTTGGATCCCGGGAAGATAGTCGTGGTGTCGATAATGCCCTGTGTAGCCAAGAAATACGAGGCCTCCCGCCCCGAACTCTCTGGGGCAGGGGAAGGGCTGCGGGATGTGGACATCTCGATAACCACCAGGGAACTCGCCAGAATGATAGAGAAGGCCGGGATAGATTTCACAAGGATGCCCGATGAGGACTTTGACCCTGCCCTTGGTATGACTACAGGAGCGGGCTACATCTTCGGAGCTTCCGGCGGGGTTATGGAGGCAGCTCTGAGGACAGCGGTTGAGACTCTCACCGGCAAGGAACTCGACAAACCCGATTTCACCGCAGTCAGGGGCACAAACAACGGAATCAAAGAGGCCACCTACACAGTGGAAGGCAGGCAGGTAAGGGTCCGGGCCGTCTCAGGCCTTGCCAACGCCAAAGAAGTTCTGACAAAGGTCAAAAACGGGGAGAGCACCTACGACTTTATAGAGATAATGGCCTGCCCCGGAGGCTGCATAAACGGAGGCGGACAGCCCACGCAGCCTGCCAAAGTCAGGAATTTTGTAGATCTGAAAGGTCTGCGCGCATCTGCCCTCTACACCCGGGATGCCAAAATGGAGCTGAGAAAGAGCCATGAAAACCCCATGATAAAGGAACTCTACGACACTTATCTCGGCAAACCCGGCAGCAGCAAGGCACATCACCTCCTGCACACGGAGTACCGGGCAAAGCCGGCAAAATACTGATTATAACGGAAAACAGGGCAAGTCCTCAGGACTTGCCCTTTGTTTTCAGAGAGAATAATTTTTGCCTCTTTAATTTTCACAGACATATTTGAAACGGCTTAACTGTATTTAATTTCTTTTTGTTATGCCATAGTTTTTCAAGGCGATCTTAAAAAGGAGCGGCAAATCCGTGCCTGACGCCGGTTTTAAGGGATATCCGGTTATCATATCTGTGTACCCTGAGGTAAATAGAAACAGGCCATAAAGGGGCACATACCGTTCCGCTTGCCGACTATATTTTTGCGGCCACATTGCCGGGATTTATGCAATAACATCTTGACGGCAAAGCCAGTAGATCGCTGTTCAGTATAAATGATATCATTGAATCCGGGGAAAGGGGAATTTTTTAACACAGGGAGGGATATCGTTAAAATTTTATCAATCCCCTTTATGGCTAAATTTATCCTGTGTTATATCAATATTTTGTCAAGTCCGGTACACGGACAAATCGGCTGAAAATACAGATAAAATAAACTTGGCGGAGAATATTACCTATTTGCAGAAAATTTTGGATTTAAATTTACGGAAAAGTATGGAAACCTCTATATCTTTTCATATCGGGCCGCTATAAAGCACTGATCTCTTTCCGCTTCACTTTACTGAAAATTTTAATATTTGACGGGAAAAATCCGGAAATCAGTATTTTACTTTAATTTTAAAGCAAGAGATTCTAACTGAGAGGATTCCCTGTTCCGGTATTGTCCTGTATATACAACATTTGAATTTTACTTAAAATAACCTGTGGTTCCTATTTATATAAAAAAGCGGCCTTCACAGCCGCTTTTTTTATTTGTTGTTAAATTTCTCGTCAAAACAAAATTATTGCCTTATCCTACTCTTTTATACCTTCCCTGCATTTGTCGAGAAAATCTTTCATTATCAGGATGTTCCTAGGATTTTCGTCCTGAAATTCCGGGTGCCACTGGTACGCTCTGGCCCACTGACCGTCCTCGTCGTAGTACCAGCTCTCCACCAGCCCGTCGGGGGCCGTGCCCATCACTTTCAGCCCTTTGCCCAGGTCCTTTATCCCCTGGTGATGAAGGCTGTTCACGCCTATCTCTTCCCGCCCCATAAGATCGTAAAGGGGTGTACCCTTTACTATTTTCAGGGCGTGGGAGTTTTCTCCCTTGTAGGTGGCATAGTCCGGGTGAATTATCTTGTCTCCGAAATCCGTCTTCAGGTCCTGGTACAGAGTCCCGCCGAAATACACATTTCCTATCTGGCTTCCTCTGCAGACAAACAGTATGGGTTTTTTGAACTTCAGGGCAGCGGATATTATTGCGAAATCGGATTTGTCCCTGTCGGGTTCGGGTTCATCGCAGTAGTCCTTTTTCTCCTCCCCGTAAAGTCCCGGGTCCACATCCGCTCCTCCGGTGAGGAACACTCCGTCGCTCATCTTTACCAGGGCATCCAGGTCTTCCCCCTCCTGGAAAGAGGACATTATCGGTATGCCCCCGTTTCTGCTCACCCAGTTGAAATTAGAATCAGTGGTGAGATATAGGGATATATCCAGCCCTCCCCCCGGAAAGCCCTGCATCTGCGGGCTGACGAGAACTACAGGTTTTCTCATAAAAATTACCTCCTTGATTATTCGCATTCATTAACTATATTTGATTATATATCAAAGCTCGGAATTTTAAAATACATTTTTGCTCTTGCAAAAATTTTCTTTTTTCGATTTTCGCTTTGCTCCGGTGCAAAAATATTGCGTCTGAGTAACAGGGCGGTTTTATAAAAAAATTTACAGGGTCATATTCCGGAACAGCCCCGCCACTCTGCTTTTTAATTCCGGGTAAAGTGACAGATCCCTGTTTTTCCTCAGTATATCTTTTGCCCGCTGGGAGGCCCGGTTCACAAGTTCCATATCCGACAACAGTCCGGCTGTCTTCATTAGAGGAAGGCCGTGCTGCCTCCGGCCGAAGAAATCTCCCGGCCCTCTGTGGTCCAGATCATACTGACTTACGGCGAACCCGTCCGGGTTGTTGCACAAAAATCTCAGCCTTTCCGCCACCCGGGGGGTTTTCTTGTCGCTCACGAGTATGCAGTAGCTCTGAGCCCGGCCTCTGCCGACTCTTCCCCTCAGCTGGTGCAGGGCCGAGAGCCCGTATCTCTCGGCATTTTCTATCACCATTACCGCTGCTTTTGGCACATCCACCCCCACTTCCACCACGGTTGTGGAGCAGAGTACATCAGTCTCTCCCCGTGCAAAGGACCTCATTACCGCTTCTTTTTCCCGCCCTTTCATTTTTCCGTGGAGAACCCCCACTCTGGCGCACGGCAGCATTTCTCTGACAACTTCATCCCGGTATTTCTTTACGCTCTGTATGTCCGTGGCCTCCTCGTTTTCGTCTATCGCGGGGAGGACTATGTAGCATTGCAGCCCTTCTTTTATGTGCCTGTCTATAAATCCGAACATTCTCCGCCTTTTGTCGGTTCCCACCAGATAGGTTTTCACCGGCTTTCTCCCCTCCGGCATCTCGTCCAGCACGCTTATTTTCATGTCAGCGTATATTATCATTGCCAATGTGCGGGGTATAGGAGTGGCACTCATCACAAGAATGTGGGGATTTTCCCCTTTGGTAAGGGCGGCATTTCTTTGGTTTACTCCGAAGCGGTGCTGCTCGTCGGTAATAAAGAGGCCTAAGTTGCAGAAGGTCACTTTTTCGCTTATCACGGAGTGGGTGCCTATAAGTATATCGATATCACCATCCTTCAGTTCTTTCAGCACCCTGTCCCTCTCCTTTTTTTTGAGGGAAGCCGTGAGCAGCCCGACCCTGACCCCGAAAGGGGCCATCATCTCTGCTATATTCACAAAATGCTGGTTTGCAAGTATTTCCGTGGGGGCCATAAGGCAGCTCTGGTACCCGTTTTTTGCCATGCAGTACATCCCGGAAACAGCCACCAGGGTCTTCCCGCTCCCCACATCCCCCTGAAGGAGCCTGTTCATGGCCGTGCCGCTTTTGAAATCCAGCAGTATGTCCCTTATTGCCATAAACTGTGCCCTTGTGGGTTTGTACGGCAGTGAAGTGAGAAAATCGTCGATATTTACGGTTCCCACTTTCACCCCTGTCTTTTTTCTGCCGTTTAAGTTCATAAGGTACAGACCGAGCTGCAGGATAAAAAGTTCGTCAAAGGAAAGTCTCCTCGCGGCAGAGTTTGCCCGCCGGTCCGTCTTCGGAAAATGTATGTCCCTCAGTGCCGTGTAAAGGTCCGGGAGGGCATATCTCTCCAGTATCTCCCGGGGCATAAAATCGGGTATCTCATCGATTTTTTCAAAGGCGGAGGCCATCATATTAGATATTACTTTTGTGGTCAGTCCTGCGGTCAGCGGGTATACGGGGATCTTTTTGA
>CAZYZR010000004.1:7847-29825 GCA_964651945.1 uncultured Oscillospiraceae bacterium
GATATTACTTTTGTGGTCAGTCCTGCGGTCAGCGGGTATACGGGGATCTTTTTGACGGGGGAGGAAGCAGGGATAAACTGAGGGGAGGACATCTGTCTCCCGAACATATTTCCGCCCACTTTTCCGAAAAAAATGTACTCCTCTCCCTCTTTAAGCCTTGCCACGGTGTACCGGCTGTTGAAAAAGGTGAGTTCCAGGTCAGTCTGCCCGTCTGAGCACAAAACCTTGAACAGCATTCTGCCTCCACTGATTCTCCTCCCTTCCCCTTTTTCCAGCACTGTTGCCCTGACGGCGCACTGCTCGTCAAATGGGGCAAGGGCCACAGCATAAGGGTCTGAGTAATCTATATATCTCCTCGGAAGCAGGTATAGAAGATCCCTGACAGTCTTAACTCCCAGTTTTTCCAGTAGGGCTGCCCTCTTTTCTCCCACTCCCTTTAGGTATCTGACATCACTTTCAAGGATATCCGCCATATTTTTCCTCCGGCTATAGTATTTTTATTTTACCACAAATGCCTTTTTCTTTACAGACTGATTTGCGAGTATTCCCGCAAAGTGCGTTTTAAGTCCTTTATTATCCGGCTTTTTTATGGTATACTTTTTAATCATTGATTAAATCCGCACCGGGGAACGGAAGTATGGGAAAAATAAAGAGATTCATAAACAGTCACAAAACAGCCGTTGTCTTTGCGCTGACAATGGCAATCGCAGCTTGCCTCATAGCCCTCACCGGGCTTATAACCCTGAAAGACGCCTCCGGGAAAAGCGAAAGACGGATAATAAACGACGATTATTCCGTTTTAACCTCCGACATAACTCCCCGGGGGATCACCCGGAATATGGGAGTAAAGGGTGGAGAGGAAATCTACGGGGTCAACCTGCTTTTCCACACCTACGACCGGATACAGTACGGGGAAATAAATGTGGAGCTGTGGGACGGCGATACTCTCCTTGGAAAATGCACGGAGAGGACGGAGTACTTTCTCAACGACACTTTCAAGGGATTCCTCTTTCCCGAGCCCGTCAGCAGCGGCACCGACAAGGTTTATAAGCTTAAAGTGTATATGACTGAGGGCACCGGGGACGGCAAAATCGCACTGTGGAAAAGCCGGGATTCATATTCAGGCTTTGAGATAGAGGGAGAGGGGGGCACCCTTGCCCTTCAGTATGTGACTGACCACACCGGCAGTTATATTTATAAATTTTATTTTATTATAGCTGCTCTAGCCCTACTTGCCCTTGCGGTATTTTTCCTCCTGCTTTTTGTATTCAAAGTAAAAATTGAAGTCCGGGTCACGGCTGCAGTCATAGCCGGGGGAATCCTCTTTGCGGTGTTTACCCCTCCCGGAGCTGCCCCCGATGAAAATATCCACATAGGCACTTCCTACTATATGGCAGCTGCGGCCCAGGGGAAAATCGACCCCTGGGGCTGGGTCATTATGAGGAAGTCCGACCGGATGGAGTGCAATGCGCAGCTGACGCGACAGGGGGTTTACAGGGTAGAGGAAATGGAATTTGTAACCACTGATAATCCCTTTGAGTCACAGGGCTATGATCTCTTCCGGTTCAAAAAGACCCGGAGGAATCTCTTCGGCAGGGCGAGCGACAGCGGTGATGTGCTTTTCTGGCCCGAGAGAAGGCCTGTGTTCAGACCCATGTACCTGGCCTCCGCTGCGGGTATGCTGCTGGGATGGGTGATGGGTTTTAACTTTGCCACCCTTGTGTTCTTCGGCAGGCTCGCAAACTTGCTTTTGTATGCTGTGCTGGTGTATTTTTCACTGAAAAAAGCTCCGGGGCTGAAGGGTCTTTTCCGGGTGATTGCCCTCCTGCCAATGAATTTGCAGCTGGCGGGCAGCATGTGTTACGACGCCTGGGTGAGCGGTTTTTCCCTTCTCTTTGTGGCACTTCTCTTAGACCTGATTTACGGAGGAAAGGAAAAACTTACTTTTAAGAACATTATTCCCTTGGCTTTCTCATTTGCCATGCTTGCCCCCGCCAAGACAGTCTATGTCCTTATGGGGCTGATGGTATTTGCGATTCCGCGCTCAAAATTTTCCGACAAAAAGACCTCCGCGGGCCGGAAAGCGGCCGTATTGCTCTCAGGCCTGGTTCTCTGGGCACTCACAAACAGCGGGATGGTCCAGTCCGCCCTCACTGTCCACGACCGGGAGAGACCCCGGCGGGAAGTCTCCCGGCAGCGTCCGCGGGAGGAGGTTCCTGAAGAGGAACGGGTGAAAGTGGAGTACCCCTATGACATCTACGTATCATCTCTTCCCCGGGAGCCGGTCCCCGTAGACCCGGATCCGGACATTCTCCCCAATGGCGACAGCCGCTTCTATTTCAGCATACCTTATATTCTCAGCCACATAAAGCAGACGGCAAAACTCGTGGTCACCACGTTCCTCACCTTGCCTGACAGGTACATCTCTTCTATGCTGGGCACAAGACTGGGGGAAATAATACTCACCGATCTCACGGCCTCGGATATTTTCCTCATAATCCTGGTTATCGCAATTTTGCTTTCCGCAGTTGGGACGGAAGATGACCCCGTGAAGCCGGGGAAGAGTACAAAACTGCTGTTTTTCCTGTCATCTGCCGCGGTATTCTGCGCCGTGGTCCTGGCCTGCATAATGTGGACCCCTGCCAACTACGAGGTGATTTTCGGGATACAGGGGAGATATTTTATTCCCGTCCTGATCCCGCTCCTCGCCTGTCTCAGGGGGGTGGGGCCCGTAAAGGTAACGAGAGACCTGTCCCGACCGCTGGCGTTTTCCGTCCTTGCTGCGGGAATAGGTGTGGTGTTCAACGTGTTTATGATAGTCTGCGGGGTATTCTGACTTTTGCCCTTCTGACCTCCGCAGGCTAAACTTTCCTGCAGGGGGTCAAAGAGAATCCGGGACCTGTTTCCCGCAATATAAAAGGAGAAAATATGAAAAAGATACTTATGATAACCACAGGCGGCATCCTTGCCTGCACTCCCACGGAAAAGGGCCTTGTCCCCACCCTCCGCGGCCGGGATATCCTGCGGGCTGCTGGGCTGGAGGCGGAAAACATTCACACCCTTGATTTCAGGCTTATCGACTCCTCGGTAATGACCGACGGGGACAGGTGGGAGCTTGCCCGCTTGATTTTTGAAAACAGGGACAACTACGACGCCTTTGTAATAACCCACGGCACAGACAGCTGCGCATACACCCGGGCTTATCTTGACTGCGCCCTTTCCTGTTTTGGCAAAACGGTGGTGCTCACCGGCTCCCAGCTGCCCATAGGGCGGCAGGGGACGGATGCGGTGGATAACCTCACCCTGGCCGTAAACACCGCCCAAGGGGGGTACAGAGGTGTCGTCATAGCCATAGGCGGCAGGGTGATCCCTGCCTCACTGGCTACAAAAGTGGACACCGAGAGCTTTTTGGCTTTTGAGAGCGTCACGGGGGAATATTCCGACGACCTGCCCCTGCCCCGGGGAGAGCCCTCCCTCCTCACCCCCGAAAGGAAGACAGCCCTTATATACATAACCCCTAACCTTTCCCGGGACACGGTAAAGATGTATTCCGGCTTTGACCGGGTGATCGCCCTGGTCCTGGGGGCGGGAGGGATGCCTGCGGAGCGGGAAAAAGGTTTTGACTTTCTCAAGGAAAGAGGAGTAAAGGTGTACATAAAAAGCCAGTGTCCCCGCGGGCAGGTGGAGGCCATATACGAGGCTCACACCGGCGTGGGCAAATTTACACCCCTGAACGGCACCTCTGTGGAGGGGGCTCTTTACCGGGTGATGTTCGGCAGAGTTTAGCCCTGTGCGGGCAAAACTTCCGAGGCGGGGTATAGCGGATTTCTTCCCCCTGTATTGTACTTATTAATAGCTGTATTCAAAAACGGCCTGAGGGCCGTTTTTTGTATGCGTATTACGGAAAATATTTTTCTACTGCCGCATAAAAAATATTATAAAAATTTTTTAAAAAAGGGCTTGACTTTTTTGACGGGGGGGGGGTACAATAAAAATACCATTTCACGCCCGGGTCATATGAAGCAGAATTTTCCCTTTGTAACAAGCCCCGGGCGGGAAGGAAAAAGAAACAAAAGTGGCCCTGCCCGTAAAAATTTTTGAGCCACAGAAAGGAAAAAATGAAGAAACTTATCAAAGCTCTTTCACGGACTCTTGCCCTTGCCCTGGCACTGACTATGGTTCCACAGATGGCTTTTGCGGCGGATAAACCCTACACTGACCACGAGGGTCTCCCGGAAGAGATCAAGACCTGGCTCGGCGGATCGAATTATGACGATACAAAGATAACCATAGCCAACAAGGATGGCGGATGGGAAATCACCCTTACTGATCCTTCAGGTATAAGCAACTCTCTCGGGACTAGCGAGGATGTCCCTTTTAGCCCCTCAGTACTGGTAACCATTGTAAACAACGGGACATTGGGTCATCGAATTTACGGTTCCGCAAATGTCATCCTCAAAGGCAGCGGCACCTACGGCGCAGAGGTCACAGGGGCAACTGTTGTCGAAGGTACCTATTCACATGAGATGAAAGGCTGCAACATCCAGGGTGGCACAATTTCCGGACAGGTTGACGGCGGCACAATTTCCGGCGGCACATTCTCCCGGGCAGTCAACGACGCTTCCATCTCCGGAGGTTCATTTTCCGGCACCGTCACCGGCGGCACAGTGAGCGCAGGTACCTATTCAGCCGGCACATTTACCAATGTTGCAGTCACAGGCGGCACATTTGAGTCAGGCGCCACTGTCACAGCCACAACGGTATCCGGCGAACCCGTATTCAAAGGACCAGTCACTGTTACCCAGCAGATTGACGGCGGCGAGTTCCAGGGCAAAGTCACAGCCACAGGTGCCACAATCAACAACGGAACATTCGAGAACGAGGTCGACGGCGCCAGCGTTATAAACGACGGTCTTTTCACTGCAGCCAGCGATGTCAAGAATGTTGATACAATCAACGGCGGAGAGTTCAAGGGGCAGGTTGCTGCTAAACTTATAAAGAACGGCACTTTTGCAGGCAATGTCACTGCTCAAACCATTAAAGATGGCACATTTGACGGCACAGTCACAGCTGATGTCTCCGTTGACGGCGGCAATTACAAGAACATACCCGACAGGGCTGAGAATGACTTTGAAGTTGACGGCAGGCACTATGTGACAGAGGAAGACGCTGTTGCTGCAGCCAATGCATCAGAATCCGACATCAAGGTCAACAAGGCCGCAAACGGTGCGGAATTCAAGAACCTCAAGTCCGGCAAGAAAGTCACTGTTGAAGAGGCCGCTCAGGGCAAGGACATCAGTGTAAACGGACATGCTATGACCGAAGGGGAGAAAACAGGAAACGGATACACAGTTCCCAATCCTCCCTCCGGCGGCGGTGGTTCATCTGCTCCGGCTCCGGCACCTGCGGCACCCGCTGCACGGCCCGGCAGAGCCAACCCCAACACAGGCGTAAGGCTCTGATTGACAAACCAGAGATTTTCCGTCAAGGAACAGTGCGCCGGGACCCGGTTAAGGAACCCGGCCTCGGGATGGACAAAAAGGCGGCAATAAACGGGCTTGTCACCTTCAGTCCGCTCCCGGCCGTTCCGGCGAAAAATTTTTCAGGAAAGGGGCTTTTACAGCCCCTTTTTTCTATGAAAGGAGGTCCGCATTGGACTGGAAAGAAAAGCTCAGGGCAATCGTGAACGACAGGAGATTTCTCTACGGATGCATAGGCTGCGTAGTAGTTGTTATCCTCCGGGTGTTCGTATTTTCCGGATTATGGGGAGGCAAAGACGACAGCGTCCCTGTGGATTCCTCAGAGGAAACCCTCCCCGCGTACTACCCCTTTACAAGCCGGGAGGTGAAAGAGGCCTACGACAAAAACAATGATGTGGTGGGCTGGCTCTCCTTCCCCGGGTGTGAATTGGATAACCCCGTGTTTCAGGGGGATGACAACGACGAGTACCTCAGGGTAAACGAAGAAGGGGAATACGACATCTGGGGATGCTATTTCCTTGACTACATTAACAAAAACGATGGATATTCCCTCCGGGACAAGGTGAACATAATATATGGCCATTCCCTTGACGACGTAGTTGAGGAGGACAAATTCAGCAAGCTTAAAAGGCTTAAAGAGGAAGATTTTGCCCTTGAAAACAAGACGATAAACTTTTCCCTTCTTTACCGGGATATGGAGTGGGAGATTTTTGCCGTGGCAGACATTCCCATAACCATTGACTACATTGATCCGAACCCGGAGGATGAGGATTTCCGGGATACCCTTGAGTATATGACAAAGCACAGCTATGTGGATTTCGGCACTGAAGTGGGTACTGATGACAGAATACTGATCCTCTCGACTTGTACCAGCGATGAGAATGTGAGATTTGTGGTGGCTGCAAAACTTGTATCCACAGAGGCAAACGGATCGCCGGATTCCGCACCAGAGGCGGAAAGCGGGGAGGATAGCTCCCGGGAGCGGTAAATCCGTATTACCCTCCCTTTGTTTTCCCCTGCTTTCCTCCCCGGCAGTCCTATGAACTTAACCGGCTTTGCGGGTGTCAAGATTGCGGAGTTCTATTGTAAAAAATATGTTCTGATATTATAATTGGTATAGTTATTTACCGCCTCCGGGAAGGTAAAATCGAAAGACAGGAGTAGGGAAAATGAAGAAAAAAGGCATTCTCGCTGAATTTAAGGAGTTCATATCCAGGGGAAACGTGGTGGATATGGCAGTAGGTGTCATCATAGGTTCGGCTTTCACCTCAATAGTAAACAGCCTTGTAAACGACGTGTTTATGCCGTTTATAGGGGTTATAGTCGGAGGACTGAACTTTGAGAACCTCAAGATAGTAATAAAGCCCGCCGCCGAGGGCATGGCGGAGACTGCTGTCTACTACGGCAGATTTATTCAGGCTGTGGTGAACTTTTTGATAATCGCGGCGGTTGTGTTTGCAATGGTAAAAATCATAGGCAAATTCAAATCAAAGAAAGAGGAAGTACCCGCAGAGGAGCCTGCTCCTCCGGAGCCCAGCGAAGAGGTTCTCCTTCTCCGCGAAATTCGCGACAGCCTGAAAAAGTAATTTTTACATTTCACAGAAAGGGTCGGCATTGCCGGCTCTTTTTGTTTATGCTGTTTATATTTTGGACTGCGAGCCTCTATTTGATATTATAGGTTTATAAAATAAGCCGTTAAAAAATTAAAAAGCGGTGATTTTGATATATTTGATAAATTTAATATAGGATATAAATAAATAGACTTTTCAACCAGTATCTATTATTTCTACAATATATATTTTCAATTTTAAATATATGGATTTATATAGGGAAAAATAGCGGCAAGGCTGTCAAACTGGAAAATATCTTTGTTTTCTACTCCTTTGTGCTCTCTGTTTATCATCGGCGGAGCAATGTTCGCCCCTGCAAAGGCCTAAAGCATCTCCTTTAGATGTCCGCCTTGCCGTTTTACCATAATATTTTATTTTCCCCAAATTGCGGATTTTTTAAAAACTAGAGTTTCCAAGGCATACCGAGTGGAACCGGCAAGGGCAAAAATATGGCACAAATGCCGATAATGAATTATGAGCTTTTAAGCGGTGTACTCTGCATTTTTGCCCCTCAGTCCCGTCATAAATCGCAGGGAGGAATTTATTGTTTTTTCACAATTGTGGGGTATTATTATCTCGGGTACATATCTTTATTTATTGACACATCCGCGGTATAAATAGTAAAATAATAAATAACAATGGCCGAAGGAGGCTTGTAGTTGAAGCAGAATAAAAACGACAGACCTGTAAGTCCTATTTACATAATTGCGGCTCTGTGGCTGCTCTGGCCGCTGCTATTCCCTTTGGCTTCGCTGATTCAGTACATTCCCCTGATTTTGGTAACGATAGTTGTATATAAATTTGCCAGCAGCTTCGTGAAAAAGAGAAAGGCCAGGAAGGAAAGAGAGAGGGAGGAAGCCGCCCGGGCCGCAAGGAAAGCAAAGGAAAAGCCCCCGGAGCCCCGGCCCGAAAAGCCCAAAGCAGAGGCAACCACGGGGGATCCGGTGGTGGACAACCTGATAAAGCAGAAAAACCTGTCCTTGGGAGAGCTTCGCAGGCTCAATGACAACATAGAAGATCCCAAGGTTTCCGCACAGATCGACGACCTGGAGGCCACCACGGGAAAGATATTCGATTTTGTGATAGCACACCCCGAAAAATCGGATCAGATTGACCAGTTTTTCAACTACCAGCTGCCCACTGTGCTGAAAATCCTCAACAGCTACGACAGGCTCGGGTCCCAGGGCGTGGAGGGGGAAAACATATCCGGCACAATGCACAAGGTGGAGGATGTCCTTGACACGGTCACAACCGCCTTCCACAAACAGCTTGACAACCTCTTCGCAGGAGAAGCCCTCGATGTCTCCACGGATATAACCGTACTTGAAAACCTTTTAAAGAACCAGGGGCTCACTGACGACGAAATGGGCAGTATGACCACCCAGCAGTAAACGGAAATTTGCCGGGAAAATAACGACACAAAAGGCAAAACGATAAAAAATAATAATATATAAAGGAGAAGTATATGGCAGACGATAAATACACCCCCGAACTCACCCTGGGAGGAGAGGAGTTTCTCCGGGACACCCCGCGGCTGACCCTGGAGCCCGACCTTGGAGCGGAGCCCCGGCGGCAGGTCCAACAGGAGGCGAAAAGGGAGCGGGAGGCCGTGACTCTGGATGAAAACCGGCTGACTCCGGAGGAGAGAAAGATAGTAGACGAGTTCAGCAAGAAAATAGATATCTCGAATTCCTCCGTTGTTCTACAGTACGGGGCGGCGGCTCAGAAAAACATAGCCGATTTTTCAGAGAATGCGCTCAACAGCGTCAAGACCAAAGACCTGGGCGAGATAGGTGAAGACCTCACTGACCTTGTGAGAGAACTCAAGGGCTTTGACGCCACAGAGGAAAAGAAGGGGATATTCGGATTTTTCAAAAAACCCGTTGACACAATGGACAACATGAAGACCAGGTATGCCTCTGCGGAGAAAAACGTGGACAAGATAGTCAAGACCCTGGAAAATCATCAGATCACACTGATGAAGGATGTGGCTATGCTGGATCAGATGTATGCCCTCAATGAAAAATATTTCAAAGAGCTCACCATGTACATTATTGCCGGCAAAAAGAAGATAGAGGACTACAAGGCCAACGAGCTTGAACGGGCAAGGAAGAAGGCCCAGCAGACCGGGGCCCCCGAGGATGCCCAGGCCTATAACGACATGGTAAACCTCGTCAACCGCTTTGAGAAAAAGATTCACGACCTGGAACTCACAAGGCAGATATCAATTCAGATGGGCCCGCAGACCAGACTTATTCAGAACAACGACACCCTGATGATTGAAAAGATCCAGTCGACCCTTGTCAACACCATACCCCTGTGGAAGAGCCAGATGGTTCTCTCCCTGGGACTTGAGCACTCAAAACAGGCCACCCGGGCTCAGCGGGAAGTCACCGAGATCACCAACTCAATGTTGCGCAAAAATGCCGATCTGCTGAAGACCAGCACTGTTGAGACCGCAAAAGAGGCAGAGAGGAGCATAATTGACATAGAGACTCTCCAGCACACAAACAAGCAGCTTATAGACTCCCTGGACGAAGTTATGAAAATACAGAACGAGGGCGCCCAGAAGCGCAAGGAAGCCGAGGCAGAGCTGGGAAAGATAGAGGGAGAGCTCAAAGCCAAGCTTCTTGAGCTGCACTCGTAAACGGCTCTCCGGATATAATCTTTCAGGAGACGACAAATGGAATTTTTCAAAAAGCGCTCAACGGCCTGGGCCGTCTTCCGGCTTTCCGTAATAATAGCCTTCTTCATAGGAAGGCGGAAGGTACACTCCTCTGAACCGGAAGTCCTCCCGGGAGGGCAGTATGTGCAGGACAAGGCCGATGTTCTCACGGATGCCGATGAGGAGTACATAAATAACTACAACAACGGCCTCTCTTCTTTGCTGGGAGCTGAAATTCAGGTGGCGGCAATTGACACCACCTCCGGCCAGGACATAAACACCATGGCGGTAAACCTGGGCGTAGACGAAAATCTCTCCGGCAACAGCTGCGTTATGCTGGTGGCAGTGGAAGACGGCACGGCGGCAATAGTTGCGGGTGAGGAGATAATGTACTGGCCCTCCTTCGGTGATCGGGAGCTGAGCGACATTCTTTACAGGAGTTTTTCCGGCACAAAACTGTCTGAAAATCTCTCCGGGACAGAGCTTGTATCAGTCACCGACAACGAGGACATTATCCCCCGGCAGACCGAGGAGTACATAAACGGGATCAATGACGCTCTCAGGGCGCTTACCGGCGGGGAGATATATATATTTACCACCGACAGCAGCGCCGGGGAACTCAGGGCCGATGCCACAGATTTCGCGGAGGATATAGGCCTCACCGGCAACAGCTGCATGATAGCCATAAGCCCGGATGAAGGGGCTGTGGAGATAATACCCGGCTACGACCTGGGGTCTTACAGCGATTACAGCCGGGAAAACCTCCGGGTAATAGCGGATACCGGACTTGACCGGGACACTTTCCGGGGGAGCGATGAGGATATAGCCGAGGGAATAAGGCGGATTTTTGACTCCCTGACGCAAATGTATGAGAGGGTTTTCAGCCTAAATATAAACAGTTACTCCCCTGACCGGACCCCGGAAAAGTCCGTGGGCGAAGGTATAGTGACGGCCTTTGACAGGCTGATAACCGGGTATGAAAACGATTACGGAGTAAGTATACAGCCAATGAACTATCTTCCCGCACCTGTGGAAACAGGGAGCAATTCCCTGAGCGGAGTGGTGGTAAGCTGCCTGATTATACTGGTGGTGGTTGTCCTTCTTGTTGCCCTCCTGTCTCCCACGCGCAGGGCCCGCAGGTATGTGGGAAGAGTCAGCCCTTTGGGAAGGCCCTTTTATCCGCCTCCTCCCCCTCCTCCGAGGACGGGAAATTACCCTCCCAGGGGATCTTATCCGTCTCACAGCGCACCCGGGCCTGGCTCAAGAAGGGGCGGCTTTTCCCGGGGTTCTTCCCGGACTTATTCCGGGGATACCAGGACAGGGGGCTTTACGTCTTCCGACCCGGCACCGCCTCCGAGGGGCAATTCCGGTGGCTCTTCCGGCAGTCCCGGCCATCCTCCCGTAAGCAGCGACTCAAGAGGCGGGGGCTTCGGCTCCTCCTCCCGCGGTGGCAGTTACGGCGGCAGCCGCACAGGGGGATTTACGAAAAAGTAAAATCCATACAGACAAAGAGCAGCCGTCAGGCTGCTCTTTATTTTTTAAAAATCCAAGTGGAAAATTTAATCCGAGTATTATCGAATCTGTATTCTTTCCCGGGTGCTGACAAATCAGTGAAGGTGAAAAATAATTTTTACCAATAGGCTACTCTCTGGCTGCCCGTTTGCCCCCGTCTTTGTATCAGCTGCCCACAGGCAAGAAGGCATTTTTAGCCAAAGCCTCATATTTTATATGACAAAAAGGCGCAGCTAACGCTGCGCCCTATGTAATGGCCTCACCTGTCAGCCGTCAAAGGCATCCCCTAGGGAGATAACCTTTGATATTCTGTTTTTTCGGTGCAGCCTTGATTCTATATATAAACCCGTCAAGCCGTGTATGGCTAAATTAGAACCCGGCTTGTATGCACAGGTGGATATGCCGCCCCCGGCGCTTCACGTTCCCTTCATCCCTTGCGGGGAGGTCTACAATCCCTGCCGCGAAGGCAGCCTCCGGATAATATATTTGTAGGATTAAAAATAGCCACATTTACTCGCACAAGACAGGCTTATATCTGTTAAGTTCCCAAAGGTCGCGGAAAATTTCCGCTTGCGACGGCAGGAATTTACTCCTCGGGATCAAAGAGTTCTTCCAGGCGTTTTTCAAATATACCGCCTATTTCCATATATTCCTCGTCGTCGTCAACAACGTCGAAGGTCTCCAGCCCTTCCTCGTCCTCCTCCCCCGCTCTGAACACTATCAGCACCCCGTCGGATTCAAGGCTCTCCTGGGGGTCTTCGAAATATTCAACCGCAGCCAGATAATGTTCGCCTTTGTAATCCATTTCGTCAAGGATCTCAAACTGGAAGTTTTCTCCGTCCTCATCGGTAAGAGTGATGATGGTGGGGGAATAATCGTCGTCGTAATTCTCCGTTTTTTCTTCTGACATATCATCACTTCCTTTAAGTATATATTACACTATTTTGGGTATCAAGTCAACAAGCCACAGGGATATTGAAATGCTTCTCTCAGAGGCCCATTCGCCGAATATGGGACAGACAAATGTGTAAAAAATAAAAAAAGTTACCTTGCTTGTTTTAATTGCTCTCCTTTTATGGTAAAATAGCTTTGTGACAACTGTGACAAGCCGATTTAAATGCTCGGGCCTTATCTGCCCCGGGTTTCGTTTAAATTAGATTCAAAGTAATATGAAGAAATTATTTGTTGTTTTTTTAACTTTTTGCCTTATTTTTTCCGCCTGCTCCGGTTCGGGGATATCTGGGGGCAAACTCAATGTGGACAGTGGGGAACTCCAGTTCAAAGAGCCCACCCGGGGGGATACCGTAGCCCAAATTGAGACCAGCCGGGGGACAATAAAAGTAATTTTGTACCCGGACCTGGCTCCTCTTGCTGTGCAGAATTTTATTCTCCTTTCCCAGAAGGGTTATTATAACGGGTTAACTTTTCACAGGGTGGTGGAAGACCTTATAATTTCCTCCGGGTCCCCGGATGGCACAGACAAGGGGGGCCGGAGCATATGGAATGTCCCTTTTCCCGATGAGTTCAGCGACCTTCTTCACAATTACAGCGGCGCCATGGGTATGGCAAACTACGGGGAAGATACAAACGGCAGCCAGTTTTATTTTGTCACTACGCCCGTGGGTGAGATTGAGCAGGGGAAAATCGACGGCATGAGCCGGGCCGGCTGGAGGCAGGAAGTCATAGACACCTACCGGGAGGCGGGAGGAGAACCGCGGCTGGACTATCGCTACACTGTCTTCGGTCAGATATATGAAGGGCTGGATGTGGCCTACGACATAAACCATGCTGATTTGGATGAAAACGGGCGACCCAAGGAGGATATTACGATAAACTCCGTCACTGTGGAGGTATTGCAGTAAATTTTTTCTGAAACATCTTATTCTTCTGTTTTATCCCGGGGACTTTTTAAATTTTTTTGTTTAAATTTGTTTCTGATTTTGGCATTAAATAATTTTTGCAAATGACAACTCCGCAGAGTATTTCCCTGCGGAGTTTTACTTTTTATATCCCGGATAATTTTTATGGGCGGAACGTTCAGGTGTTCAGATCCACAAAAGTTATTCCTTCCTCATCAAAATTAGTGTAGTAGAAATCATTCCGGGCCATTTCGTATACGCGGGCTTTCACGGTGTCGATCGTATCCTCGGAAAAAGGGATCACCTCGTAACTTCTCCGGTCAAAAATAACAACAGCCGGCACCTGCGTAATATCATACCTTGAAAGCATTTTTTCCAGCCTTTCGGGACTTAAGTTCCTGTCGTTGTAACAGTCGTAATATTTTATATTTACGGGATATTCTTGTATAAACTCATCCAGCTCCCTGTAAAGTTTTTCACAGTCGGGGCATCCTGCTCTGCTTATCATCACTATCTCACTGTCATAATAATCTTCCTTTTCCAGTTCCTCCAAGGCAACTTCGTCTATCCCGAAACGAAAATTTTCCTTGTTGCGTATTCTGTAAAGCCCCGTAAAGACACAGGATGATGTTTTCACCGCACAAAACAGCTTGCCCAGATTGATAACCGCCACGGCAACGTGAAATCCGATGTCAGTTTTCTTTTGATGATAAACAAAGTTCAAGATCAATACAACGAGTCATAAAAACGCATAATCAAACCCGAGAGGTTGTATAAACATACTGTTCGGCAAAGGGCCGATATATAGATTTTTTTGAAGATAGTTGCAGCCCACGTCATTCAGCATCGCCACGTATAAAACCAGCACTGCGAACAGAATTGTGGCAAGGTTTCTCAGTATAAAGTTCACAGCCCCCTTTTATTCTGTCTTTCATATTCCGCGCACCGATCTTATCAGTGTTATTTTATGAGCGAATAGTCCAGAGGCGGATTGCAGGAGAAGCCGGTCACTGTTAAAATATGCCCCGGTGTTGCCGTTATTATTGGGCATTTTAAAATAAATTTTGCGAACAAATAACATCCTTGAAAACTCCTTTGAATTCATATCCCGCCTTGCAATAAGTATCTCATCCCGGGCCGCTATTGTCAACAGAATATGGATTCCCCTGATATTGTTAAAAGTTTATCATTTGAATTTCAGAGAAAAATTTCCGGCAAAAAGCAACATCATTTAAATGTTGGATTTATCCAAGAAAACAAAAAAGGCGGGATAATTCCCGCCTTTTTAAAACCCTTAAAGTTATTTATCCGGCCTGTCCTCTTCCAGGTACAGATAGAGCTTTGAATCCGCCTCTGTAATCGGCCTTACTGGTTTTGCCGGGTTGCCGTAGGCAAGATACCCCCGGGGAATATCTTTTGTGACTACACTTCCGGCCCCCACCACGGCTCCGTCTCCTATGGTCACCCCGCCAAGGACGACCACGTTGCAGGCGAGCCATACGTCGTTCCCGATGTGTATCTCCTCTGCGTATTCCGCCATTGTGGTGCTGCCGTCTGGGTTTTGCCCCATCCTCTCCTTTGCAATTAGAGGGTGGTTTGTGGCCATAAGGGAAACATTCGGCCCGAAGCACACATTATCTCCGATGTAGACCCTGGCGTCGTCCATAATCATAGTGTTGAAATTGGCAAAGAAGTTTTCCCCTATGAAAGTGTGGACACCGTAGTTTATCTGCACGGGTCCCTGGAAATAAAACGTCTTTCCCGTGCTTCCCAGCACTTTTTTCAGCACACCCAGCCTTTCCGGGTCGTACTCGTCCATTGAGTTGTATTTTCTGCAGGCCTCATGGGCGGCGTGCTTTAAATCTTTGAGTTCTTTTTTCCTGGGGTCAAACATTTTCCCCGCGAATATTTTTTCTTCCTCTGTCATTTTCTGTCAGCTCCCTGTCTTTTTTATTAAAATATTATCACCGGAATATGTATATTTCAAGAATAAAAGCCGCTTTGATTGTAAACAATATTTTAAGCGGCAAAACAGGATACACCCCGGATTTCCGTGTTTTTCCTCTGCGATTTTCTTTTAAAGTGCAGTCCGGTGCTTTTGGCAAAATTTCGGATAATTGCATGCCACCACGGCTGTATTTTCAAGGTTTTGGCTGACAGGCGCAGAAGGGCAAAACAGAAAAGGCGGGTAAAACCCGCCTTAATTTTTGTAAAATTGTCAGAAAAGATTATTTCTGCCGGGTCTTCTGCACCAGGGTGTGCTTTACCCTGTCGGCCTCCTCGGCCTTCTTTGCGTCGTTCCAGCGGTCCACAGTCCCCACCAGATATCCGGTGATTCTCCTTATCCTCTCAAATTTTACTCCCTCTCCCACGAGACCTGTCTCGGGATCGTATTTCATAATTTCCACCTCTCCATTCTATTTCTATGTTTTAATTTTTATGACAAATGGCATATAAATCCTATAATTTATTATACACCATATTGCTTTTTAATACAACGGGTTTGTAAGCCTGTCTGCTTCCTCCGCAGGATCTCCATGCCGTCCCAATGTGGAAGCGTTGAGATTTCTGTAAAGGCCCAGTTTCTGGAGCTTTTCCAGCGGAACTCCCTCGCCGTCGCGCCTTCCGCAGCGGGGACACACATCTCCGATTATTCCGTTGTATCCGCAGACCGGGTCCCTGTCCACCGGGTGGTTTATTGCCCCGTAGCCTATTCCCCGCTCCTTCATAGCCCTGACAACAGACTCAAAGGCCTCAAGGTTCTGACTTACATCGCCATCCAGCTCCACATATGTAATGTGGCCGGCGTTGGTGAGTGCATGATAAGGAGCTTCCAGGTTTATCTTGTCAAAGGCCGAAATGGGGAAGGACACCGGAATGTGGAAACTGTTGGTGTAATATTCCTTGTCGGTCACTCCCGGGATTACCCCATAGCGCTTTTTGTCCATTTTGATAAATCTTCCGGACAGACCCTCCGCAGGAGTGGCCAGGAGGCTGAAATTCAGACCCGTCTTTTCGCACTGCTCATCCACAAATCTGCGCATATAGCCTATTATCTCAAGGCCTTTCTGCTGGTACTCCTCGCCCTCCCCGTGGTGATGTCCGTACAGGGCCGTAAGGGCCTCGGCCAGGCCTATGAAACCTATTGACAGGGTGCCGTGTTTCAGCACCTCTCCCACTTCGTCGTCAGGCCCCAGGTTCTCGCTGTCCAACCAGACTCCCTGTCCCATAAGGAACGGGAAGTTCCTGACTTTTTTCTTTTTCTGTATTGCAAAGCGGTCAAGGAGTTGTTTTGTACAGAGCTCAAGATATTTCCTTAGGCTCTTGTAAAACCCCTCCTCGTCTCCCTTTGCCTCTATTGCGAGCCTGGGAAGATTTATGGAAGTAAAGCTCAGATTTCCGCGGGAGTATGTTATCTGCTTTGTCTTGTCATATACGTTTGAGACGACTCTTGTGCGGCACCCCATGTACCCGATTTCAGTTCTGACATCATTGGGGTCGTAATACTGAAGGTTAAAGGGTGCATCCTGGAATGAAAAATTGGGGAAAAGCCTCTTTGCGCTGACCTTTATGGCAAGTTTGAACAGATCGTAGTTAGGCTCTCCGGGGTTGTAGTTTATTCCCTCTTTTACCCTGAAAATCTGTATCGGGAATATGGGAGTCTCCCCGTGGCCCAGCCCGGCATCGGTGGCCAGGAGCACATTCTTCATCACCATCCTGCCCTCGGGGGAGGTGTCCATCCCGTAGTTTATGGAAGAGAAAGGTGTCTGAGCCCCCCGGCGGGAGTGCATTGTGTTAAGGTTGTGGATAAGCGCCTCCATAGCCTGGTATGTGGCTCTGTCAGTCTCCTTCCAGGCGGTCTTGACCGCCCATTCCTGAGCCTTGTCCAGAGTGTCGCCGTCGGCCTTGTCCAAAAGCTTTTCTTTTTCCGCCCGGATATATTCCCGGTTGTCCTCCAGTGTGGGTATCTTCCCGGTCTCCTCCTCTACTTTTGCGCAGATCTCTTTCAGATACTCATAGTCCCGGTCCACACCCACGATTTCAAAATATTTTGCCAGGTTCTGGAGGTAAAGTCTGCGGTAAGTCTTCCTGACTCCGTCTGCCAGCCCGTAGTCAAAGTTCACAATGCTCTGTCCGCCATGCTGGTCGTTCTGGTTTGACTGTATTGCTATGCAGGCCAGGGCGGAATAGCTCCGAATGTCGTTGGGCTCCCTGAGGAAGCCATGCCCTGTGGAAAACCCGTCCTTGAAGAGTCTTTTTATGTCTATCTGGGTGCAGGTAGTGGTAAGGGCGTAAAAATCGAAGTCGTGTATGTGTATGTATCCGTCCCTGTGAGCCCGGGCCTGATCCGGGGCCAGCAGGAACTTCAGGTAGTAGTCCTTGGCACCCTCGCTGCCGTACTTCAGCATCGTACCCATAGGGGTATCGCCGTCAATGTTAGCGTTTTCCCTCTTCACATCGCTGTTCAGAGCATCCTGAAAGGTTATCTCGTCGAAAATCTTCATCAGGCTGGTATTTCTCTCCCTGATGCTGTTCCTCGAGGCGCGGTAGAGAATGTATTTTTTCGCCACAGTCTCAAGCCCGTTTCTCATAAGCCGGATCTCAACCTGGTCCTGGATCTGCTCCACGGTTGGGGTGTTTTCAGCCCCCTGAGCCAGGAAGTAATTTTCGACTTCCTTTGTCACTTTTTCCGCTGCATCGAAGTCAGTTGCCCCGCAGGCTTCCATTGCCTTGAGTACGGCCATCTTTATTTTCCCCGCGTCGTACATCACAACGCGCCCGTCTCTTTTAACGATAGTGTTCAGCATTTATTTCCCCTCAAAAGTCAATATGTTGTTACGCTCTCAATTATACTCTCACTATATGTTGTGTGTCAAACAAATAATAGCGAAAATTTTTCTATGTTTTAGACAAAGATTTTTTGTCATATTTATTGCAGTTACATATTGATTTTTGCTCTGTTATCACACTCCCATAAGATATAACGGCAATGCAAAAATATTTTTATCTCACTTGCACAAAATGCAGAACAGTCCCCTGTGTTTCTCTCTCCCTTCAATTTGCAACTTGTAAAAATTGATACGTGATAATATAATATAAGAAATAATTTGCGGGATTTTACGGTGAACAACAAATATAAATTCCTTTTGTCAAATACCGGATTGTTTTTCATAAGTACATTCAGCAGCAAGTTTTTAGTGTTCCTGCTGATGCCGATGTACACCCGGGTGCTCTCTCCGGAGGAGTTCAACACCGTCGACCTGGTGACTCAGGCGGCGAATCTTCTCTTGCCTATAGTGAGCTTTGGCATGGCAAACAGCATAATAAGGTTCGGACTTGACAAAAAATACTCAAAGCGCGGGGTATTCACAATTGCAGTCCTCACCTACGGTGTCGGATTTCTCATTTTCGGGCTGTGCTACCCGATAATATCAAAAGTCACCTATGTGGCCGAATATATTCTATATCTTTATCTTTATGTCATATGCAGCTGCCTGCGATCAATGGTGCAGCAGTTTGCCCGCGCCAGGACCTATACCAAACTCTACGCTGTGGACGGAATTCTTGCAACTGCAGATACTCTAGCCCTTATGTATGTCTTCCTCAGGGTTTTCCACCTGGGGGCCAGAGGCTATATTCTTGCCACTATAGTGGCGGATTTCCTTAGCTTCTTTTTTCTCTCCGTTGTCAGCGGCTGCTGGCATATGTTTGACCTGTCCAAGGCAAAAGCTTCCCTGGCAAAGGAGATGCTCTCCTATTGTCTCCCCCTAATTCCCACGGGAATTTTCTGGTGGATCACCAACGTCTCCGACCGCTACTTGGTCACGGCAATGGTAGGTGCCACTGTGGGAGGACTTTACGGAATAAGTTACAAAATCCCATCGATAGTAAATCTTTTTTCAACCGTCTTTACCGAAGCCTGGCAGATTTCCGCTGTGAAGGAAGGACAGGAAAAGCATCCGGAGGTCTTTTTCAAGAGGGTTTTCAGGGCTTATCAGGGGATTGTATTTATCGCGGCTGCGGGTCTCATACTTCTTTGCAGAGTCCTTGTTAAAATTATGACTGCTGACCGGTATTACGAGTCCTGGAGATTTATCCCCGTCCTGATTATCGCCACTGTTTTCTCCTGCTTTTCCGCTTTTCTCTCCAGCATTTATATGGTTGAAAAAAACGGGAAATCAAACCTCATAACGATGATGGCAGGGGCATTTTCAAACATAGGAATGAACCTTCTGTTTATCCCCAGATGGGGGGCTCAGGGGGCAGCCATAGCCACATTCATAAGCTATTTTCTGGTCTTTGTCCTCAGGGCCATAGGCACGAAAAAATACATAGACATCGATATCTCCGTTCCCTATATGGCAATAAATCTTTTCCTCACCATTGCACTTTCCTATGCGATGGTAAACGAGATAAAATACTGGATGCCCATAAGTATAATCATAACGGCCATAGTGGTGGTGCTGAATATAATGCCTATTTACCACTTTGCCGTCAGAACTTTGAAATCCATCCTCAGGTCATAACAGCATGCGGATGCCTTTATCAGATATATATCCCGGAGGTTATCCGGGATATTTTTAATTGCCAAAAACTTTTTGCTTTGAAATGAGGTCAATACTAAAACCATAAACTTTGGTTGCCGGTTTTTAATTTTTATATTTATAAAGATATCTTAAAAGCAATAATGGCAATAATGTCAATGCACAAATTTTTATGCTGGATTATAAATTCAGGTATTATTTTTAAACAATGCTTATGTTTTTTGCCATTTGAACTCTATTTTTATCGCAAAATATACAAGTACAAATTATATTATTAGTATATATAAGTATAACGATTCAAATTATCAGTCAGCAAAAAAGCCGCATTTCGCGGCCTTTTTTATTCTCTCATATAGACTTTCATTTTTCTGAGGATCGCCTCTTCCAGGTCCTCAGTAAGCTGTGATTTTTTTAGCCTCCACTGCCAGTTTCCGTCGCTCCGGGCAGGAGTGTTCATCCTTGCGACGCTGTCGAGCCCCAGCAGATCCTGCATCGGGATAACCGCAAGTTCAGCACGGCTGGCATAGGCGGTATTCACAAGTTTTTGGGGTATATTCTCATCGCTTTCAAGGCTCAGATATTCTAGGCAGAAATTTTTGTCTGCGGGCAAAAGCTCCTTCCACCAGCCCAGTGTGGTGTTGTTGTCGTGGGTTCCGGTGTATACCACCGAGTTTTCGTCTATATTGTGGGGCAAGTACCTTCCGTCGTTGTTTTCAAGGTCGGCGCTGAAAGCAAACTGCAACACTTTCATTCCCGGGAATCCGCATTCTTTTAGCATCTTGGTCACTTCCGGGGTTATTATTCCCAGGTCCTCCGCGATCACTCGAAAGTCACCGCCTATAAGCCCTGCCTGATTGAAAAGCTCCGTCCCCGGTCCCGGCTCCCATACACCTTCCACAGCATTTGCAGAGCCCCGGGGTATTGTGTAATAGCTCTCAAAACCTCTGAAATGGTCCACTCTCACCACGTCGAAAAGTCTGAAAGACTGCTCAAACCTCTTCTTCCACCAGCTGTATCCATCCCGCCGGTGGACTGGCCAGTTGTAAACCGGATTTCCCCATAGCTGCCCCTCCCGGGAAAATGCATCCGGGGGCACCCCTGCCACTTTTGTGGGAAGCAGATCCTCGTCCAGGCAGAAAAGAGACGGGTTTGCCCACACCTCGCAGCTGTCCTGCGCCAGGTATATTGGGAGATCGCCGATTATTTTTATTCCTTTGACATTTGCGTATTTTTTTAGATTTTCCCACTGCCTGAAAAATTCGAACTGCACAAATTTCCAGAACTTTATTTCTCTTATGTTTTCTGCCCGGTATTTTTTTAAAGCTTCGGGATCCCTTCGCCTTAACTCCGGGGGCCAGTTGTTCCAGGGCAGGTTAGTCTGCGTCTTAAGCGACATAAAAATTGCGTAATCGGAAAGCCACCAGTCCTCTTCGTCACAAAACCCGAGGTATTCAGGGGAGAACACATTGAAATTTTCAAAAGCCCTTCTCAGCGCCCGGAATTTGCCGGCGTAAACCTGGCCGTAATCCACTTTGTCCAAAGGGCCGTTCCCCCCGTACATAGCCAGGAGCTCCGGAGCGATAAGACCGTCCAGGCTCAAAGCCTCAAGGTCCACAAAATAAGGGTTTCCCCGGAAGGTGGAAAATCCCCGGTAAGGGCTGTCTTTGAATCCCGTAGGCCCCACCGGCAGCACCTGCCAGTAGCTCTGCCCCCGCCTGTCTAAAAAATCCACAAAATCCTTTGCCCCGTCCCCCAGAGTTCCTATGCCCTCCGGCCCCGGCAGGGAGGATATGTGCAACAAAATCCCCGCGCTTCTCAACTTTCCCCTCACAAAATTTCTGAAACCAGTTTAAAAGACTGTTCATTTAATAAAGAATTATAAATAAATTATATATTAAACTCAGAAATTTTCAATAGCATTCAATTTGAGGTAAATACTGCTTTTTAAACGATTAAAATTTCCTCTGTTACTGAATAAATGCGATTTAAGATTTAATAAATTGATGATCACTATGTTTTCAAAATTTAAGCTTCCCAAAACCTGATTCTCAGAAAGCATTGCAAAATTTCATAAAAGGAATAAATAAAAATTTTTTACCATAGACATTTTCGGATAGTGTGGTATTATATAAAAGTACCAAAGAGCGTAGGAATAAAAAATTTTTTAAAAAACATAAAAATTTATTAAAAAATTTGTTGACATCCTTATCTCTGTATAGTATAATAAAAAAGCTGTCATTAATGACGGCAACTTTTGGACCTTGAAAATTAAACGATCTCTGAAGCGAGAGCGAGAGGGAGAGTTTA
>CAZYZR010000005.1:0-25532 GCA_964651945.1 uncultured Oscillospiraceae bacterium
TTGTAAAATCCAGCTCAACCGGCCCGCCGGCGTTTACTGCCAGCACCACGTTTTTATACCGCCCGCACACCCGTGACAGGACCGTTTTTTCCTCTTTTGAGATATAGTAGTCGTTTTCCCGGTCAACTCTGTCCTTGTTTTCACCCGCAACCCTGCTCAGTACGAATATTGCGGTGTCAGCTCCGTCATCAAGGGCTTTTTTTGTATCAGGCACTCTACCTGCGGGAATGGTAAACACCGTTGAGGAATACGCCACAAAGAAGGACATATCGTCTCCCGCTCCCGCCCGGCCGGCTTTCCTGCGGATTTCATCCCTCCAGGAAATACGGGCGTTGTCATATATCTCGGAGTACTCTCTGAGCCAGTCCTCACTTGTGATCCTGTACCCCGCATTTTCCAGCCCTTCCCATATGCTTACTGTGTGTCTTGAGTTAACATCCCCGGACCCGGTGCCTCCTTTTATGGTTTTTACTGCCCCTGCCCCGTACAGTGCAATGGGTTTGTCAGTACTCAGTGGCAGAACATTGTCCCTGTTCTCCAGTAGGACAATGCCCTCCGCAGCTGCCCTCCTCCGGAGTTTTCCGTTTTCAATTTCCCTGTGTGTGATATTTTCGTCCCTTGTCCCGTTAAATGATACAGATTTGATTTTCATAAAGATCCGCCTTTCCAAAAATTAATCTATTTGCTCTTAAAAGAGTTTCCTATATATATGATAACATTTTAAGGAAAATTCAACAATTCCCTGTGAATATAAAATGAAGGGAAATTTCAGTGATTTTGCGTAAATCCGGTTTTAAAAAAGCGGAGTCCTCCGGCTCCGCTTTTTTTTAATTCCTGATTTGCCTTAGCCGTCTATTCCGTACACTCTCAGGGCGTTTTCCACAGACACCCTGGCCACAAAATCAGGGGACACTTTCCTGATTCTGGCCACTTCGTAAATGACTCTCAGAGCGTCGTATGACTCACACCTGTCATTTTCCCTTTCATAGGGAGGGGCATAAGGGCAGTCCGTCTCAATTAAAAGCCTGTCCCAAGGGGTTATCATAAGACATTCCATCGGCCGCTTGTTCCAGTCTGGGTAGGTGAGGTCGTTGTTGAAGCTTACGTACATTCCCATATCAAGGGCAGTCTGCAGTATTTCCGTTGGCCCTGAGTACCTGTGCAATATACCCTTTGGCCTGTACATTTTCAGTATTTCTATTGTGTCACGGTGGGCGTCGCGGTCGTGTATTATGACCGGCATATCCAGATCCTTCACAAGCTCCAGCTGCCGGCAAAACACCTCTTTCTGAAGCTCTACGGGTTCATTCCAGAAATAGTCCAGTCCGATTTCCCCTATGGCGACTATTTTTTCGTGATTTACATATTCCTTTATTATTTCTAGGTAATCCGGGGGATTGTCGCACACCCAGTGGGGATGAACGCCGATGCTTCCATAGGCAAAATCCACCTTCTCCACAATGTCAATTACAGTGGGCATAACCGAAACATCGCTGCAGCAGTTCAGGATATACTTAACATCCGTTTTTCTAAGGTGTTCCAGCCTTTCAAACCTGTCTGTGTCAAACATCGCATCCTCATAGTGGGTGTGGCTGTCAAAAATTTCCATTTATTTACTCCTGTCTATTTTTCCACAACAGAATATGTGAACTCATATTTTTCCTGCAGGGCCTTGACTTTCTCCTCATTGTCCTCAATAAATGTGGGAGTGTATATACTGCCACCGTTTCTTTGATATTCTTTTAAAATATTCTCCAGCTCTTCCCAGCGCTCGTCAATCCTGTCGTAACCCTCTCTGAAAGAGATCTCAAATTCCCTGTGTTTTGGTACTCTGGCTTTCATTTTTACCTCTTTTGTTGTTTATAATCAGTTAATTGTATATTTTGCAGCCACTGTTGTCAATAAATCAGGGCAGGGAAGGAAAGAACAAAATACATTTCTCAGTCTTTTATTGTTAAATTTAAATCCGGAATTTATATTTTCTCGAATGTAGCCTTTATCCGATAATTCAGGTTATTGTGCCGGTCCTCTTTTCCTGAGAGGAACATTTCGGGAACTACTTTTATCAGGCCCGTGGTCTAGAAAGTGGCTTAAAAAGCATCCCAATTTGGCATTTCCGGCACCAAGTCCGATCCCTCCCTTCGATAAACGGTATAGTCTCCTGTTACATAATCGTGATCTATTATGATTTCATCCGGAGAGTAGTTAATGAATGAATATACGGCATCCGAGTGTACTTCTTCGTCTTCATTTGCCGGCACATAGCACAAGCCCAGATAATCCCCCAGGAAATCCCGGTCTCCGGGGCTGTATGGCAAAAATTTCACATCCTCAAAAACAATCACATTGGTACCTGATTCATAATCATATTCCGCAGTGTAAAGAAATTCACTGAACTCCGGCTTTTCGTCATATCCATAAGCTGTGTTGAATTTATCACTCAATGTATAGATATCGCAGGAAAATAAAACTGAGAAAATTATCACACCTGCGAAAACGCAGTACTTCACAAGGTTGAAATCGATTTTTTCCCTTGCAAGTGTAAAGAGCATTGTTATTGCCAGCCAGATCAGGAAAGCCGAACTGAATATTCTTTTGCTTGTCAGGCCGTATGCCCGAATGTACATTCCCATTTTAGCTCCCGCAGTTGCAAGGAGGAGGATGGATAACAGACAAAGCACGATTTTCCGTGGCAGTGTTTTTCTCTTGTCTTCATCTTTTGTAAACAGGTTGCACAAGGCCAGAATACCAAGATTTATCCGGCACACCTGGCACAACTGGAAAAACCCGATCCTTGCGTACTCGCTGTAGGTCATATTTCCGTACAGTTTTCCGGCAAAGGCCCCAAACAGATAATTTGCCTGAAAAGCGATAAAAACAAGATATACGGCACATACTGCCCACAGAACTATCTGCATTGTTATAGCCGGGGCGATTTTTACGGAATTTCTCGTTTTCACTGCAGTCCGCCTGCTTACCGCCCCGTATTTCTCTGCAGAAAAAGAAGAAAAAGTAAGTCCGAAAATATACTGTGCCACCAAGAGGCTGGGGATCAGGTTAAATAGAATTTCACCAAAACTTATTTTCTCGGGGAAAAGCATATGGAAAAATCCGTTTGTCCACTTTTCCAGAGTACCCGCCATGTTTCTGTCAGCAGAGAGAAGCAGAGGCATAATAATTGAAATGGCTGCCACTGCAAGGACGATTCCCCGAATTGCCCGCAATGGCATTTTGCGCTTTTTGCCATTCCGCCTATTCTTTTTGAAAAGGCCGGCAAAGGCAGGATATACGGAGAAAAAGTTGCCGAAAGGCATAGTCACATATACATTAAGAATATCCACCGGTATATATCCTCCGGTTCCGCTATCTATGAGTGCTCCGCCCCGGCACCGGGTAAAATAAGCGGCGGACAAGGTGCAAATGGCAAATCTGTAAAACCCATCGATTTTAAATATCACCGCAGACAGGATACAAACCACTGCCCAGATAAAGCTTTCCCGCGGAAATTTTGCATTTTTCGATTTGCCGTAAAGAAAAATCAGCAATAAGTACACAATTGTAAAAACCGGAAAATATACCTGAAAATTTCCCGCAGAGGTTATAAGAAGCCTAAAGTACAGAAATCCCATTATAAAGCTGCCAACTGCCGCAATGCCGTCTGTTTTCGTGTAAATTTTTTTGCTTTTTTTCTCAGTGACATTTTTTCCGTTTTCGCTTGGATTATTTTGAATTTCCATTGTTTCTATTTCCGCTACCCGGGCTTGTGCCGGCAAATCCGTGGACTTTTCCAAAGAATCAAAACCCTGATTATTGATCTCTGTTCCCATAGTATAATCTCCTTTGAAAACTTAAATTTTTTGCTGGAAAATGACAATATATTGAATTACGCCTGATTTCAGCTGAAATGCAATATTCACATTTTGCAAAAACAGGAATACGGGTAAAATTCGTCAGTCATCCACAAATTCCAGTATATCCGCAGGCTGGCATTCCAGAGTCCTGCAAAGAGCCTCAAGGGTGGTGAATCTGATTGCCTTGGCCTTGTTGTTTTTAAGTATTGAAAGATTTGCGGGAGTTATTCCGATTTTTTCGCTCAGCTGCCCGGCGGTCATCTTTCTTTTCGCCATCATTACGTCTATATTAACCACAATTGACATACTTCACCTCATATCGTGTAATCATTTTCTGCCTTTATATCAACAGCCCGGGCAAATACATTTTTTACGACTCGCAAGAGGATTCCCACAAAGCCGGCAGCCGCACCCACAATAAGGAATGAAAAATACCAGATGGAGCTTACAATGCATATAATGGCAGCTAAAAAACACCACCAGGACAAAATTCTGAGAATTTTTACGTTATATTCCACAAATACCTTGTTTTTCTCGATATTTGCCAGCAGTTTCCAAAGTCCTGCCAGTGCTGTTGCGGCGGGGACGGCAAGAAAGTAGATGATAACTGAAAATCGGCGTGGTTCCCCGTAAAACAACATATAGTTTTCCTCTTCCAGAAACAAAAATATCCTTGAGGCAAATATCACAAATGCGATCATACTGACTGCGAAAATTATTATACAGACTTTTGAGAGCTTCACACTCCTGTCCTTGTTCCACTGCATAAACAATACCTCCAAAATCATTCTGAAGCTGAGCTTATCACAGCTTTTATTGATTGTCAAGCAAAATTTATCGAAAAACGATAAAAATTTTTGGCTTTACAATAAATTGCAAATTGTGGTAAAATTCAGAGTAGCACAAGTTTTCATATACAGGAGATGTCTATGGACAAAAATCTTTTAAAAAATTACGCTGAACTTGCAGTAAGGGCAGGGGTCAATATCCAGCCCGGCCAGACACTCATAATAGACTCGCCTATTGAAGCGCGGGAGCTTGCAAGATTGTGTGCAGAATCCGCCTATGACGCAGGCGCCGCCCTGGTGGAGGTGCGTTATTCCGATGAAAAAATCTCCAGAATCAAAATGGAGAGGACTTCCCTTGATGTGCTCTGTGATGTTAAGCCCTGGGTGCAGAATTCGTATCTGGAGTACATAAGGAGCGAGGGCGGTGCGGCAATTCTTTCAATTACAGGGGGAAACCCCCGGATTTACAGCGGCATAGACCCGGATAAGGTGAGTTCTGCCCTTTATGCCAGGGGAAAAGCTATGGCGCGATACACAAATTATACCCACAAATCCAGGATTCAGTGGTGCATTATTGCATATCCCCAGGAAGCCTGGGCAAAAATGGTGTTTCCTGACCTGGATGGGGATCGGGCTGTTGAAAAGTTAGCCGCCACAATTTTCCGAGTCTCAAGGGCGGAGGGCGATGCTGTGGAAAACTGGAGAAGGCACGCCAGGCGGCGGGAAGTCCGCAGGGATATGCTGAATTCACTGGATCTTTCCCGGCTGCACTTTACAGCGGGAAACGGAACCGACCTGGTTGTGGGGCTGGCAAATAGGCGGATATGGGAAGGTGTGAGCGAACCCAGTGAAAAGGGGTATGAATTCATTCCGAATATTCCCACAGAGGAGCTTTTTACTGCTCCTCACAGGGAAAAAGTCAATGGAGTTGTCTATACCTCAAAACCCTATGTATATAACGGATCTTTGATAGAGGGAGCGAGATTTGTTTTTGAGAACGGGGAAGTAAAGGAATACCGGGCCAAAAAAGGGGCTGATTTGCTCAGAAATCTCCTGGATCTCAGCAGAGGAGCCAGAAGACTGGGGGAAGTGGCGCTTGTTTCCTCCCAGAGCCCTGTAAACAAGGAAGGCATACTTTTTTACAATACCCTTTTTGATGAAAATGCAGCCTGTCACATTGCCTTGGGCAGCGGATATCCCGGCACGATTAAAAACGGAAATAAACTCAGCCCCAGGCAGCTTTATGACCGGGGCCTGAACAGCGCCATCTGCCACGAAGATCTTATGATAGGTACACCAGACATGAATGTCACCGGGATAAAAAAAGACGGGTCTGAAATAAATATATTTGAAAACGGAGACTGGGCTTTTTAACCCAGGTTCTGATGATTTTTCAAGTTTTTGAAAATTTTTTAATTAAAAGTATTGCAATATAAAAACAATTGTGTTACTATTATCAACGTAATTTATTCTCGTTTGCAAAAGGAGAGTGGGTTGGCCCCACTCTCTTGTTTTTAAGGGCAGAAAAGGAGAGGGATATTATGGCCGGAGGCAGGAAAACTGCGGACATTGTCCGGGAAATTGCGGAACCTGTCTGCCGTGATCTGGGCTTGGTCCTCTGGGATGTCAGATTTGAAAAGGAGGGTCCCGATTGGTTCCTCCGCATATTCATCGACAAGGACGGGGATTATGTAAGTATAGATGATTGTGAGGCAGTTTCCAGGGCAGTCGATCCGCTCCTTGACCGGGCCGATCCTATAAGCGGGAGCTATTGCCTGGAAGTTTCATCCCCCGGGCTTGGGAGAAAGCTCACAAAGCCGTTTCATTTTGAAAAGAAAATGGGACGGGAGGTCCTGGCAAGACTGATAAGGGCTTCAGAGGACGGGAAGGAAATAAAGGGGACTCTCACAGGATTTTCCGACGGAAATATTACAATTGCGGACAGCAGCGGAAAGTTGACAGTCATTCCCCTTGAAAAAACAGCCTATGTAAAGCTTTGCGACGATGAGGATTTATTTTAGGAGACCAAACGAAAAATGAACAAGGAATTTTTTGAGGCTCTCGGCGATATTGCAAAAGAGCGCAATATAAAAAAAGAGGTTTTGCTTGAAAAGATAACCAAGGCGATGGAAGTGGCAGTGGAAAAGGACCTGGGATACGAGGGAAATGTCAGGGTAGTGGCTGACGAGGAAAACCAGAATTTTCAGGTCTACGTTATTAAGCAGGTTGTAGATGAGGTCGCCGATTCACACAATGAGATAAGCGTCAAGGAGGCCGTAGGGATAAACCCTGATGCTAAAGTCGGAGACACAGTGACTATCCCCATAAAGACGAAAGATTTTGGATATATAGCCATAGGTGCCGCGAAAAATGTTATCCGTCAGGGAATAAAAGAAGCCGAAAAGGACCAGATTTTTGCGGATATGCAGGCTAAAGCCCATGAGATAGTGACCGGTGTTGTGAACAGGGTAAGCGAAAAAACCGGGGCAGCGATACTCCAGATAGGGACAAATGAATTTTTCCTCCCCAAAGACGAGCAGATACCCGGAGAGGAGTTTTACCCGGGAGATCACGTTAAAGTCTATGTGGTGGATGTAGTTACCACGGACCGCGGGCCGAAAATAATGCTCAGCCGCACACATCCCGGCTTTGTCGCCAGACTTTTCGAAATAGAAGTTCCGGAGATATTTGACGGTACCGTTGAGATAAAGGGCATAAGCCGCGAGGCAGGGTCCCGCACAAAAATTGCAGTCAGATCAAAGGATGAGAATGTGGATGCCAAAGGTGCCTGCATCGGCACTGGGCGCAGCCGCATAGACAATGTCATACGGGAACTCGGCGGGGAGAAAATAGACATAGTCGATTACAGCGATGTACCTGAGGAGTATATAGGCTCAGCTCTGTCTCCTGCGACAGTAGTGAAGGTGGAGATTCTCTCCCAGCAGCCGAAAGCCTGCAAGGTTACTGTCCCGGATGAACAGCTCTCCCTTGCCATAGGCAACAAAGGGCAGAACGCCCGACTTGCCGCAAGGCTCACTGGGTACAACATTGATATCCATCCCGAGAGCGGATATTTCGGCGAGTGATCTTATAGGAGGGGACGGACTTGGCAGTCAGGAAAATTCCTCAGCGAAAATGTGTTGCCTGCAACACCACCAGGGACAAAAGAGACCTTATAAGAATAGTAAAATCCCCTGAAGGAGAAATATCAGTGGATCCCACGGGAAAAAAGCCCGGAAGGGGTGCATATATCTGCAGGGATCCCCGGTGCCTTGCTCTGGCAAGAAAAGGGAAAAAGCTGGAGAAAGTCTTTGAAACCAAAATAAGCGATGAGGTGTGGGCCCGCTTAGCTGTGGAAATGGAGGGGCATGACTAAATTTCTCTATGCCCTGTCACTTTCCAGGAAATCAGGGAACCTTGTTCTCGGTTTCGATGAGGTAAAAAATGCACTGGGAAGAGGCAAGGTAAAACTGCTTATCACAGCCGGGGACTTGAGTCCCAAAAGTGAAAAAAATATACGACATTATTCTGACGATGATATACCTTTTTACAAATCCGGGCTCAGCCGGTATGAACTTTCACAGGTCACTGGCAGGCAGCGGGGGGTAATGGCGGTTACGGATGAAAACCTTGCGCGCCTTTGCTTAAGAGCCATATCGACAGGAGGAGAGGAATAAATGGTAATAAAATATAAAGCGGGAGATTTGATAAACGATTTCAGCCTCAATGCAAAAGAAGGTCTGGCAAAACTTTCCGAGATCCTGGGTACTGACATTAAGAAATCAACAGTACTTTCGGAAGATCAGGCGGATCTGGCCTTTGAGTACTATTCCCGACTTGGAATGATCGACAATATTGCTGATTACATAGTACCTACTCCGCCGGCTGAAAAGAAGCCCTCCCGGCCAAAACGGGAAAAGAAACCAAGACAGCCGAAATCCGTCGCAAAAGAGCCGGGACAGGGGCAAAAGAAAGAAAAAGCCGCCGAAAAAACACCCAAGCCCAGGGAATCCCGGCCTGAAAAGGGCGGAAAGGCGGCCCGGCGGGCTCCGAAACGGACTCCGAAGACATCCCCAAGGCGGAACGAGCCTCTCAAAAGAGCCGACGGCACTGTAGTGCAGACTGTCAGGACAAAGAAAAAGCCCAAGACGGATGCTCCCGTTCAGAGGACTGAAAAGGTCGCGATAACCGTAGATACGCGCCGGTCATCCGCAAGTGTCAACCTGGACAAGTTTAACGAAAAATATGATCAGCTTGCCCAGACCAGATCTTACGGAAGCGGACAGAGGAGAAACCAGTCCGGCGGGAAGCAAAAAATAGGGAAAGGAAGACAGCCCCGGCGCAACCCGTACGCCAGAAAGAGAAAAGAGACAGAAGCCGAAAAGCTTGAACGCATGCATCTCGAGAAGGCCAGAAAGGCTCAGCTCAAGGTACGGATTCCGGATGAAATCACTGTGGGAGAGCTTGCCTCAAGGCTGAAAGTCACCGCAAGTGAAGTCATAAAAAAGCTTATGTCCCTTGGGGTCATGGCGTCTATAAGCGAGGTTGTTGACTTTGATACCGCCAGCCTTGTTGCCGAGGAACTCGGTGCCAAAGTCGAAAAGGAAGTAATAGTCACCCTTGAAGAGAGGCTTTTCAACGAACCCGAGGATGAATCAAGCGACACAGTGCCCAGAGCTCCCGTGGTCGTGGTTATGGGACATGTGGATCACGGGAAGACCAGTCTTCTCGACGCAATAAGGAATACCAATGTTACCCGGGGTGAGGCAGGAGGCATTACCCAGCACATAGGAGCGTATCAGGTGACAGCAGGCGGAAAGACTATAACTTTCCTCGATACCCCGGGGCACGAGGCCTTTACCGCTATGCGCCAGCGTGGTGCTATGATTACAGACATTGCGATTCTGGTTGTGGCTGCCGACGACGGAATAATGCCTCAGACAATTGAGTCTATAAACCATGCAAAGGCAGCCGGAATACCCATAATAGTCGCCATTAACAAAATAGATAAACCCACTGCAAATCCCGAAAGAGTAAAGCAGGGACTCACGGAACAGGGTCTTGTTCCCGAGGAATGGGGCGGCGATACAATATGTGTCAACGTTTCCGCACTGACAGGGGAGGGCATCCCCGAACTCCTTGAGATGATAAACCTCACAAGTGAAGTTGCCGAACTGAGGGCTAATCCAAACCGCAGGGCAAAGGGAGCGGTTATAGAAGCGCGCCTTGACAGAGGCCTGGGTCCGGTTGCCACAGTTCTTGTTCAGAACGGCACCCTTCACAGGGGAGATGTTCTCATTGCGGGAACTGCAGTAGGCAGGGTCAGGATTATGACCAACGACAAAGGCCAGAGAATTGAGTCCGCCGGTCCCTCAACTCCTGTAGAGATAACCGGACTTACTGAAGTTCCGGCTGCCGGAGATCTCTTTGACGCGGTTGAAGACGAAAAACTCGCCAGGGAACTCGCAGCAAGGCGCAGCCGGGATATCAAGGAGGAGAGGTTCAGCTCGTATCAAAGGGTTACTTTGGATACTCTCTTTGAGAACATTGAAGAGGGAGAGAGGAAGGAACTCGCAATAGTGGTCAAAGCCGATGTGCAGGGTTCCGCCGAAGCAGTGAGGCAATCTCTCGAGAAATTGTCAAATGACGAGGTCAAAGTAAGGGTAATCCACTCTGCAGTTGGAGCAGTGAGCAGGAGTGATGTGATGCTTGCCGCAGCCTCCAATGCAATTATAATAGGTTTTAATGTGAGGCCGGATGCCACTGCCAAGGCCGAAGCTGAGCAGAATGGAGTAGAAATAAGGCTTTACAGGGTAATATACGATGCCATCAACGATGTGAGGGATGCCCTTAGGGGAATGCTTGCTCCTAAGTACAGGGATGTGGACCTGGGTTCGGCAGAAGTCAGGGAAGTTTACAGAATATCCTCAGTCGGCACTGTAGCAGGATGCTATGTAAAAGAGGGCAAAGTGGCCCGCCATGCAAAGATCAGAGTCGTGAGGGACGGAATTGTGGTTGCCGAGGATGAGATAGCCTCCCTGCGCCGTTTCAAAGACGATGTCAGAGAAGTCTCCGAGGGCTACGAGTGCGGCATTGCCCTGGAAAGATTTTCCGATTTCAAAGAGGGAGATATATTCGAATCCTTTGTTACAGAGGAGTACACAGAGGAATAATTTCCCATAAATTTAGTTGTAAGGCAGGGCATAAAGCCTTGCCTTATATACGCAGGAGGTATATATGTCTTCCACCAAGAACGCAAGACTGAATGAAGATATAAAAAGAGAACTTATACTCATTATCCAAGGCATGAAGGACCCCAGGCTGGACTGTCTTTGGACTGTGATGAGGGTTGAGACATCCCCCGACCTCACAGATGCAAAAGTCCACGTCAGTGTCCTGGAGGATGACAAAAAGTGCGATACCGTTCTGAAAGTTCTCAACGACGCCAACGGTTATATTCGCGGAGAGCTCTCAAAGAGGCTGCACATAAGGCGCAGCCCCCGGTTTGTGTTTGTCAGAGACCAGGGGGCGGCCTATGCCCGGAAGATAGACAGGATAATAAAAGAAATTAAGGAGAATGATGAAAAGAATTGACGCAGCCGGTGCAGCTGCGCTGCTTTCCGGCCGGAACGATGTGCTGATTATCTGTCACAAAAACCCCGACGGTGATACCTTGGGAAGTGCAGCCGCCCTTTCAAAGGCTCTGAGGTTGGCAGGCAAAAGGCGGGGAGTTATCTGCCATAACAGGATCCCGGAAAAATTTTCTTTTATGGATATACCCGTCTGGAATGAAGAATTTGTTCCCGGGTTTATAGTTGCGGTTGACGTGGCAGACGAAGGGCTTTTCGGTGAAAAGCTAGGCAGGTTCAAAGGCAAAGTCAACCTGTGCATAGACCACCATGTATCCAATTCCGGCTATGCGGAGTATCTCTGTCTTGACCGGAGGTCCCCGGCAGCGGCACAGCTGATGCTGGAGATAATTGAAAAAATGGGCGTGGTGCCGGACAGGGATATTGCGGACTGCCTTTATACGGGAATAATTACCGACACAGGCTGTTTCAGGTTTTCCTCCACCACGGCGGACACACACAGGGCGGCCACAAGACTCTTCGAGCTGGGAGCTGATCATGCCGGGCTGTCTGAAAAATTCTTTATGTCCAAGACAAGGCGGCAGATGGAGCTTGAAAAATTTGCTCTGAACAATACGGAATACTACTGCGATGAAAAAATAGCAGTTCTCTGCCTGACTGAAGATGTTCTTGAGCGAATAAGGCCGCTTCCCACAGATATTGAAGGGATATCCTCTATGGCAAGGGATTTTGAATGGGTGGATATTTCAATACTTATCAAAGCCCAGTCCGGGGGAGGATGGAAGATTTCAGTCAGGACAAGTGAAAAAGTCCGGGCTAACGCAATAGCTATTCAGCTGGGCGGAGGCGGCCATCTGAGGGCTGCAGGGTGTGAGATGCAGGGAGACCTTGACTTTGTAAAAGATGCTCTTGTAAAGCGGGCCGAAAAAGAATTATGAGGGATATTTCCGGAATATTCGTCGCAGATAAGCCCCGGGGGTGGACCAGTTTTGACGTGGTTGCAAAAGTCAGAGGGATTTATGGTGTGAAAAAAGCCGGGCATTCCGGCACCCTTGACCCTATGGCTACAGGAGTCCTCCCCGTTTTTATCGGAAAAGCCACAAAAGCGATTTCAATTCTGCCCACGAAGGAAAAGGAGTACAGCGGGACTTTCAGGCTTGGTATTGTCACTGATACCGGGGATATTACCGGTAAGGTAATGTCATCACACACAGTAGATTGCACACCTGATGAAGTAACAGCAATTGTTCCTTCTTTTACAGGGAAAATAATGCAGGTACCGCCTATGTATTCCGCTTTGAAAAAGGACGGACAGCCGCTGTATAAACTGGCAAGGCAAGGGAAAACCGTTGACCGTGAGCCCAGGGAAGTATTTATAAAAGACATTGAGGTTTTGCCGCTGGCAACCGGGGAAGAATACAGCATAAAAGTTACCTGTTCACAGGGCACATATATAAGGACATTGGTGGAGGATATGGGACAAATGCTGGGCTGCGGCGCGACGCTGACGAGCCTCAGGCGCACACGGGCAAGCGGCTTTCTGGCAGAGGATGCAGTCACTGTGGATGAACTCGTCAACCGCAAATCCTTAGGGAAAGAGACAGATTTGATCCTGCCTGTTGACTCGGCCTTTTTGGATTTGCCTGATGTTTGTCTGGATTTTGACCGGGCTTTGGGGTTATTAAACGGCGTTCAGCAGCCTGTAAATCGTGACGACGGATTGTACAGAGTCTACTTTAAGAGCAAATTCCTTGCCGTGGCATCTGTCTCGGAGAATATTATGAGATCAAAAAAAATATTTGTTGAAAGGCAGGAGTTGTCTTTTGCAGAAAACGAATGACATAAATTTTGTAAGTTCTGCGGAAAATGCTGTGGCTTTGGGCTATTTTGACGGAATACATACTGCTCACCGCAAAATCCTGGAAGAAATGGCCTGCCTTGCAGACAGCCACAGCCTTGAAAAGCGGGTGTTCACCTTCTACAGGGACATCCCCTTGCAAAGCAAGGGAATGGATATCTTCAGCCCTCAGGACAGGGAAAAAGCGATGGAAGATATGGGAATAGACCTGTATTTCTGTCCGCCTTTTTCCTCTTTTAATGCCCTGTCCTGTGAAGAATTCGTTCAAAATGTACTTGCAGTTTCCCTGAAAGCAAAAGCAGTGTTCTGCGGAGATAATTTTTTCTTTGGAAAAGGCAGACGGGGTGATGTAAATACCCTCGGATTTCTTTGCAAAAAATACAATATTGAATTCTTCCCGGTAAAAACGCTCTATTCAGGGAATGCTCCGATAAGCAGCACAAGGATAAGAAAGGCCCTGGAGCTGGGAGATATAGAAGAAGCAAACTCTCTCCTCGGCTTTCCATACAGTGTTAATTTTGAGGTAATCCACGGAAAAAAACTGGGGAAGAAAATGGGAACTCCCACAATCAACCAGGTTTTTCCTCAGGATATGACAAGTCCGGCTGAGGGGGTCTACATTACAAGTGCAGAGTTAAACGGCAGGGTATACCCTGCCGCTACAGGCCTCAGCCGCCGCCCGACTGTAGAGCGGCAAGGAGAAAGAACCTGCGAGACATACATAAAAGGTTTTGACGGGGATTTATACGGCAGGAAAGTGAGAGTCAAATTTTACAGATTTCTTCATCCCATCCAAAAGTATCCGGACCTCTCCCGGCTGGGGAAAATGATATCGGAAAGTGCAGATGAATCGGAAAAATATCTCTCCGAAATCGGAATATTGAAATAATGAACCTTTCAAAGACATTGAATCAACAAAGATAACATTGAATTTTTTGTAAAGTTTCTGAAATCAATGGATTTTGTGCCAAAGAAGGTTTATTATTCACTGATTTTATGTTTATTTTGGCTTTTCAGTCTTAAAATCCGTATTGCCCTTATTGATTGTATATTTGTTTATTATATAAAGTAAAATTATTTTCTTTACAAAAATATATTTAGATGTTATAATATCTTGCGTCCTTTAAATCGGCTCAGGGATTTTGCCTGTTTCAGGCTTTTCACCAGCCCTCTGCTGAGTTATGAGGACAGAAAACGAAAGGTGAAAAAAGAATGATCGACAAGAAGGAAATTATCGCACAGTACCAGACTCATGAGGGCGATACAGGTTCACCTGAGGTGCAGATAGCTATTCTCACCGAGAGAATTAACCATCTGACTGAGCATCTCAAGAACAACAAGCAGGATCACCACTCACGCCGTGGTCTGTTCAAGATGGTCGGCAGAAGAAGGAATCTGTTGGCTTATCTTCAGAAAAAAGATATTAACAGATATCGTGCTATAGTCGCCAAACTCGGACTGCGCAGATAAAAAGTAGTTTATAAGGCAGGTGGCAACATCTGCCTTTAAGTCTGTTGTTTATAAAGCGGAGGGAATCGGTTTAGCGGTAAATTGAGCTTTTGTTTCGAAGGCTGAATTTATTGCTAAAATGCGATCTCCCTGCGCTTTTAACGCAACACCGGATGTGATCTTTATTTGTATGCTTTTGCGGAATTTTCGGAGAATTTTCAGTGCTGTATAACCTGCAGCTGCCGGAAAAACTTAGAAAAACTGAAAATGCAGAGACTATACAAATGAAAAGGCTTATGCCGTTCAATATCCGGTATTGCACATAAAAATACAAGGAGATAAAAATGAGTTACAGAGTATTCAAAACCACTTTTGCCGGCAGAGAACTTACTGTTGAAACCGGCAAAATGGCACAGCTTGCCAACGGCTCCTGTCTTGTCAGATATGGCGAGACTGCGGTCCTTGCAACCGTCACTATGGGCCGGGAGCCCAGGGAGGGAATAGATTTTTTTCCGCTTTCCGTGGATTTTGAGGAAAAAATTTATTCAGTAGGCAGAATTCCAGGGTCTTTTCTCAGGCGTGAAGGCCGTCCTCCCGAGAGCGCAATTCTTTCTGCCAGGGTAGTCGACAGGCCTATGAGGCCTCTTTTCCCGAAAGATATGCGCAACGACGTTTCCATAGTAATGACAGTGTTGTCCACAGATCCCGACTGCGATCCACAGATAATAGGCATGCTGGGTGCAATAATAGCCACATCCATTTCCGATGTGCCGTTCAACGGGCCGATAGGTGGCATTTCTGTGGGCCTTGTGGACGGACAGATTGTTCTCATGCCCGATGCTGAGCAGAATAAGACAAATGAGCTTGACCTCACCCTTGTTTGTAGCAGGGAAAAGGTTGTTATGATAGAAGCCGGGGCAAAGGAAGTTGACGAGGCCACTATGCTGCAGGCCATCAAAACAGGGCATGAGGAGATAAAGAAGTTTATTGATTTTCTAGAGCAGATTGTAGCCGAAATAGGAAAGCCGAAAAAAGAATTCCCTCATATTGAAGTAGATGAGGGAATGTTTGAAGCTGTTAAGGAATTCGCCATCGAAAAAGTCAGATACGCCATGGACACAGATGACAAGACTGTCCGCGACGAGAGACTCCTGCCTGTCTATGCCGAAGTACACGAGAAATTTGACGAAGTGTACCCCGAGCAGGAGGCTATGATCGATGAGTGCATGTACAAACTCCAGAAGTTTGTGGTCCGCCGCTGGCTCCTTGACGAAGGGAAGCGTGTGGATGGCAGGGGAATAGATGAGATAAGGCCCCTTTCAGCTGAAGTTGGTCTTCTCCCCCGTGCCCACGGCAGCGGAATGTTCACAAGGGGACAGACACAGGTCCTCTCGGTTGCTACCCTTGGCACAATCAAGGATGCTCAGCTGATAGATGGCCTTCAGGACATATATGAGAAAAAATATATGCACCAGTACAATTTCCCGCCTTATTCAGTGGGGGAGGCCAGGCCCACCAGGAGTCCGGGCAGACGTGAGATAGGCCATGGCGCCCTTGCCGAGAGGGCCCTTGTCCCGGTTCTTCCCACTATGGATGAGTTTCCGTATGTCATAAGGGTCGTGTCGGAGGTTCTCTCTTCCAACGGCTCCACGAGCCAGGCCTCAATCTGTGGGTCTACCCTTGCACTTATGGATGCGGGCGTTCCTATTAAAACCCCGGTAGCCGGGATTTCCGTTGGGCTGGTGACTGAAGGCGACCGCTGGATGACTATGGTTGACATTCAGGGCGTGGAAGATTTCTTCGGCGATATGGATTTCAAAGTCGGCGGCACCCACAAGGGAATAACCGCAATCCAGGTGGATATAAAGATAGACGGACTCACCTATGACATAATAGCAGAGGCTTTCGAAAAATGCCGCAAAGCGAGAATTCACATTCTCGACGACATTATGAAGCCTGTAATTGCCGAGCCCAGACCGGAGCTTTCAAAGTATGCGCCTAAGATGAAGAATATGAAGATCGACACCGACAAGATCAAGGATGTCATCGGCAAGGGCGGAAAGGTTATCCAGAAGATCTGTGCAGAGTGCGACGTTCAGATCGACATAGATGAGGAAGGAAATGTCTTCATCAGTGGCCTTGATGTTGAGAAGATTGAACAGGCCTATCAGATAATCAGGACTATAGTAGAGGATCCTGAGGTTGGCGCCGTTTACAAAGGCGTGGTTACAAGGCTTATGAATTTCGGGGCTTTTGTTGAGATAGCACCCGGAAAAGAAGGCCTTGTGAGGATCAAGAATCTCGATGACAAGTATGTGGAGAAAGTTGAAGACATAGTCAATATCGGGGACGAAATTCTTGTAATGGTCACTGAAATTGATGACCAGGGCAGGATAAACCTCTCCCGTAAAGCTGCAATTGCGAAGCTCAATTCCAAGAAAAAAGACTGACTGAACTTTTGACCTCTATTGACAATAAAAACGATACGTATTTTAGGATTCAGTTTATATTGTTATTATCTGAATAACCAAACAATAAAAATATAACAAAAAGCCGGCTTTGCGCCGGCTTTTTGTTAAGAAATTTATAAATAATATTCAGAGAAACAAATTTTTAAAGGCTTTTGTTTGATTTAGATACAAATTAAATTTTTAACTGTTGAGTAAAAAATTAAATGATGAATGTTAAAATATAAAGGTTTAGATTAGAATTATTTAACAAGCTTTTCTTAAAACTGAACTGTGCTGATTTAAGAAACATTAGATAAAAGTATAATTATATTTTTAAATATTTTCCGTCTCCTAAGAATTCTATTAAACCTTTGTCACGGAGTATTTGCAATTGTTGCCTTATTTTTGGCTTTATATTGTTATTATTTGGGTGTTTTTTGCTTAAAATTGTTTCAAATTGATAAATATCGCTTATCGTAAAACGTTTTTCTGGTAGTTTATTTATACAATTAACAATGTCAAACAACCAACCACGTTGATTTATATTTTTTATCTCAAGTCTTGTCCCTAAATTTGTTTCCCTCAATACTTGCTCTTTATCGCGTATGACACTGTCTGATATTATATTAATTTTTCCCTGGGATGGGACATCTTCTATTATAATATTGCATCCAATCCATCCGGATCTTCTTGAAGTAGGTGACAGTGGGTTTCTCTTTTCTATGATATCAGGATAGAAAAAATACTTTGGTATCAGGAAAAGGTCTGTTACGCACATATCTTCCAAAGAATATTTCATAAAAAAGAAATCAGGGTTATTATCTTCAGTGATTCTTTCAATCATAGTCTTGTAAGCTCCGTCAGGAACTTTTCTGCCGAAGTTTCCTATTTTGCTTTTTAATTCATATTGATTGCAACAGGAAGGGCAATAAAAATCTGCTACTGGCTTATTATTTCTGAATTTTTCCAGCTTAGGATTTCCGCATCTTGGACAATACATGTTATCTGACATCCAATGTTCGGTCAATCTCCTAGCTTTTTGAGAATTGGAAATGTATTTGGCATCAGATTCATATATAAATTCGATATTCATGATTATTTAAGGAACCTTTACTTTTATTTATGATATTATAAATTATATATTCGATTTACTAAAATGGAAAGAGAAGTTTGTAAAGATTTTCAATTTTTACTTTGTCAATATATTATTCCTCCAACTCCGGCAGATTTTTCCACTGATATTTTGGAAGATAGTTCATCCTCAGCTTTGGGTTTTCACGCTGCTCAATGGCTATAGTGTCATAAAATTGCTTCCACAGCTTTATCATTCTTCTTTCTTCTATTGAAGGGCTGGGAAAAGAAATATTTTCAGCCCGGATAATGTCATATTTTCCTTTGTGCCGCACCAGAGCAAGGCGGTGAGTTTCATCGTATATCATAAAATCCATATCCTTGAACCTTACCGCAAAATGTCCTCCTATCAACGGGAGGATACTTCCTTTTGGGTTAATTTTTGAAATGTATACATCATCCGATTTATAAAATCTCACAATTCCAAGATAGTGATTCCGTTCCCCATTAAGGCTCCTCACTGCCCTGAAAAGAATGTTTACATCTTCATCGGTGAGGAAATCCCTTATTTTTTCTCCTATGCTGAATCCTTTTTCCACATAACTCAGAATTTTCATTTCTTTTTCGTCAAGCGCTGAAAGGTAGCACCTGAACAAGAAGTCGGTACATCCTGGATAAATTTTTTCCTCCAGGGCACTCTGCACGCGCCTCGCCTGCTCAGGGACAGTCAGTATTTCAATATTCTGATATAAAGAAGAAGAAAAATTATCCAAAGTAGCCACTCCGGCAGGTTTTACGTTGTTGTAGTACAGATTATATATACAGCAAAGTAGTCCCGGAAAACTTCCGTCGTAGATATAGATACCCTCACCTGTCTTTGCCACTCCGGGCATCAGTGGTCACCCGTCTTCACAAGCCGCACCTCCGGACCTGACCGGTCGAACAGGCTCATCTGCACAGTGCTGCCGTTTTCAGCCCTGAAATTGTCTTTTGCAGCTTCCAAGGCAAGGCGATTGTAAATTACCCCGGGCTCCAAGGGTATTCCCGAATAATATTTTCCCTTACAGGTTATAAAATATTTTGCTCTTTTCATAACTATTCCCAGCTTTTTTGCCCCGTCAAAATCAATATATGCCACTTTTCTCGCTTTTATTATCCTTTTTGCCCCTGTGACACCTATCCCGGGCACTCTCAGCAACATTTCATAGGGCGCTGTGTTTACTTCAACAGGGAAAAGCGAGATGTTCCTGAGTGCCCATGCACATTTAGGGTCTATGGAATTGTCGAACATATTGTTTTCATCACTCAGGATTTCATCTGCTCTGAATCCATAGAATCTCATCAGCCAGTCAGCCTGATATATTCTGTGTTCCCTAAGAAGCGGAGGTTCTGTGTCCCTTCCGGGCAGTCTTGAATCTTCATTTATAGGTATATAAGCCGAATAATAAACTCTCTTGAGCGAATATCTTTTGTATAAAGCTTGTGTCAGCTTTATAATTTGAAAGTCATTTTCGGGGCTTGCACCTATGATCATCTGTGTTGACTGCCCTGCCGGAGCGAATTTCGGGGCATTTCTGTATTTTATAAGATCTTCTCTGGCTTCCCGCACTTTTTCGGTTATTGTCCTCATTGGGTTCAGAATATTGTTTCGGCTTTTCTGAGGAGCGATTATTTTAAGGCTTTTTTCACTGGGGAGTTCAATATTCACACTTATCCTGTCCGCAAGTCCTCCCATAATTGAGATAAGGGCGGGGGAGGCCCCCGGAATTATTTTCGCATGAATATAACCTCCGAAACCGTAATTTTCCCTTAATATCCTCAGGCACTTAATCATCAGTTCCATAGTGTAATCCGGATTTTTGTAAACTCCGGAAGACAGGAAAAGTCCTTCAATGTAATTTCGTCTGTAAAATTCTATGGTGAGATCTGCCAGTTCCTGGGGTGTAAATGAAGCTCTGGGGATATTGTTGGAACGTCGATTGGCACAGTAAGCGCAGTCAAACCGGCAGTCATTCGTCATCAGAACTTTGAGTAGAGAGACACACCTGCCGTCAGCGGACCAGGTGTGGCAAATTCCACCCAGCCGCGCTGTCCCGACTTTGTAATTTCCGCCTCGATCCGTACCGCTCGAGGAACAGGATGCATCGTATTTTGCACTGTCGGCAAGTATTGCAAGCTTTTCTGATATATCCATAATATCACTTCCGATAATATTTTAACACTATATAGTTGTATTTTCAACACATTTTAACAACTATCAGTTGTTAAATATTGCAGTGAACACTTAAATGTGATATATATTTACTTAAGTACATAAAATTTCTTAATAGTGGGGGAGAATATATGTCTATTGAGAGAGTAAGGGAATATTTTAAAAAATACGATATGGACGACAAAATTATTGAACTTCCCGAATCCAGTGCCACTGTGCGGCTAGCGGCAGTTGCCCTCGGTACCCGGGAGGCAAGGATTGCAAAAACCATGTCGTTCAAAAAAGATGACGGCTGCATCCTAGTTGTGACTGCCGGGGATGTGAAAATAGATAACGGGAAATACAAGCACACTTTCGGTATGAAGGCAAAGATGCTGACCCCCGATGAAGTTGTGGAGTATGTGGGCCATGCCGTCGGCGGAGTGTGCCCTTTCGCTGTAAAAGATGGGGTAAAAGCAGTATATATAGATGAAAGCGTCAAGAGATTTGATACTGTATTTCCCGCCTGCGGGTCTTCAAACAGCGCAATCGAGCTTACTCCTCAGCAGCTTTTTGAATACAGCGGGGCAACCCGGTGGGTGGACGTGTGTAAGCTCAAAGAAGAGCAACTTTCCTGATATTTTCAAGACAGCACCGGACAATGGACTGTGAAGATATTTTATGCGGTAAATTCTATTAGGAAACATTTGATTTTTTATTGGGAATCGGGCTGTTCCTCTGAATGTCAAATCCTGCTTTGATATCAGATTTTTAGGGTTTAAAGTATAAATTTATTCAACTTTTATACCTTCTGCAGAGAGGTATCATCATGGAGTATTACAGCGTGGTAAAAGGCAACGATACCTGTTGTCATATTTGCTCAAAATGCAAAAATCCCTGTTCCAATCAGAACATTTGTACGGGGGCCTGCGGAGGATGTCCGCACCCTTGCTGGCTCGACTGGAAACAGTACGGCAAGACCTGGAAATTTTCCTCCTGAAAAATTCCCTGCAGGTACTGATTCAAGACAATATATTTTATGTCATCCGCTTGGATAAAGCGGTATGGTGGAGTTATCCATTTTTTATAAATTTTTTATTTCACCAGATTTTATTAAAAACAGGCAGTCGTTTGTGACCGCCTGTTTACTTGTTCCGATATATAAATTTCAAAAATACCGGGATTAAAATATCTAAATTAAAGGAACATATGACTTTCAGTCAATGAGATTAACAGAAGAAGCAGAAAATTGAAATTTACTACTGTAAAGGTCGGCAATATCCCGATCTCATAAAGGATTGCCGGATATATGTATTATTCTGTGGGCTTTGTATACATAAGCCCGTGCCGGCCAGTTCCACCTGTCGGCAGTGTTGGATGCTATTGCCATATCCTTGACCGATCCGTCCCGGTTGTAGATTATATCTGTAATTAGTACAGAATGTCTCCATTCGTCGTACGCTCCGAATTGCAGAACATCTCCCTTTTCAGCCATACTCAGCGGAACTTCAGCCGTACAGACCATATTTTTCGAGTAATCTGCAACTGCGTAATTGTAAAACGCATCCACGCCGGTCCAGGAGTAGGAGCGTCCGCTGGGTGTCCGGCTCTCATTTACTCCTATTCCGTACCATTTCCACTGAGCACCTGCGGGTCCCGAGTAATCCATTTCAAGGCCACCCGCCCTCAGGCATTGGCTCACAAAATTCTGGCAATTGCCTCCGTAATCGTCGAATTCCTCATAACCCCGGGCAAGATTGGCAGTGTTCCAGAACTGCTTTGCATAGTCAATTGCCCCATCCCTGTCGTACTGATAATTGCCCCGGGGAATATCCGAATTGCTCTGCCAGCTCAGCTGGTCTCTGACACTTTCCCCGGCATCAGACAAGAGAATGTCGGATATATTTTCTGCTGTTCTTTGCCGCTGAGGGAGATCTTCCATAGCCTGCAGTGCAAGGAGATAAAAATCCTCGTCCTCCAGGTGAGTCTCGATTTTTCCACCGCCGTCATCTGAAAATACAAAGAAATGCCTCGCATGATCCGTATATGACGGCTCTGACATATGCTTAAATTTCTGCTCGGTTTTTTCTGTTATGGTGACAACCGGATTGCCGTTCCAGCTGTCTTTGCTATCCACTGTGTAATCAAAAATTATATATTCCGGCCTCAGGTCGATATCTGACATTTTTCTTATTTTGACAAGAGTTCTGAAAGCTGAGTCATTCAGTACAGCGGCATTTCCGTAAGGGTCTTCGTAGAGAGATGTAATTTCCCGGACTTCAAGCCTGAGTATAGTTTCACCGTACATCTCAGCGTATTTTCTGACTGTTTCCTTTTCACTTTCAGTGAGCAGCCCTGTATCGTCGTGTACATTGACAGTGACCCCTGATTTCCGTTTGAAATTCAACGTTGGAAAAGTACGACTTTCATCTTGCTGTTCTCTGAGAATAAACGCACCAAACCCCACAGTCAGTATGAAAACGAAGAAAATAATCAGGACTCTGGACAGCCTTCTGACCTTTTTCTTCCTGCGATGCCGGCTTTTTTTCCCTTTTTTATCGGGTTTGTCATCGGATTTTGGTTTTTTGTAAACGGGCATTCAAAAAACTCCTTTGCCTAAAATTATATCATATAAAATATTATTCTGAGCTTAATTAAAAATTACAAAACAATAAAAAATAATTAAGTTTCATATTTTACAATGTAATGTTCCAAACATAAAAAGCCACCTAAAAAGGCGGCTTTTTACATTGAAGCTACAAATTTAGATATAAAATTTGTATAAATTTAAAATTTCGGTAGGTAAAAGTAAGAAAAATTTTCGTCACCATTTTGTTTTGGTTTCCACTACTTTTCCGGCTATGTATACATCATTGAGCTCGTCCCCCACAAGCACTTTTGCCTCATATGCGGGGTTAAAAGGCTGCAGAATAACTGTATTCCCTTTTTTTATGAACTTTTTCAATGTGCCCTCATCATCGCCGTAAACGATTACACCTAAATCTCCGTCGTTCAGAGTGTTTTGCCTGTGTACCAGGGCCAGATCGCCGTCCTTTATTCTTGGCTCCATGCTGTCCCCTCTGACTACGAGGTAAAAGTAATTTTCAGGGTCTCTCACATCCGCATACTCATAACCGAGATCCTCGTTAAAAGCCAATGCATTGTATCCGGCCTTTACAGTGCCGATTACCGGTACGGCTCTGTCCGGAGATGGAGAAGAATAGCGGGCAATGTTTTCTTCGTATCCTAGAAGCCAGTCAACGCTTCTGCCAAAAAAATCTGAAATATCCTTCAAAGTTTCGCTGTCAGGCATACTCTTGCCGGTTTCCCATTTTCCCACAGCTTGCTGTGTCACTCTGAGCCTTTCCGCAAGCTGTTTTTGTGTGAGCCCCCGGGATTTTCTAAGATTCCTTATCCGGTCTTTAAACAATGAATTCACCACTTTCAGTTGTTTTATTTGTAAATTATACAACATAAAAACTGCTTTGTAAACAACTGCCGGTAGTAATTTTGAATATTTTTTTGGAAAATCTTCTTGACAACAACTTTCGGTTGTAGTATTCTGTAAATATCGGTACAACTGACAGTTGTTAATTGAGGTTTAAGTTATGCTGAAATTAAAGATTGCTTTTTATAACATTATGACGGTACTTTCCGCACTTTTGTTCATACTTTCGACGGGCGCACTGCAGTCAGGATTTTTGTTTGACGGTCTGCTCTTTACAGCTCTTTTCGGATACATTACCTATAGGCTTTTTGACCTTGAAAACATTGCTAGAGAGAGATACAAAAGAAATGCAATAGCAGCCCGAAGAAGGGCAAAGATGACATCAAAGCGCGGGAAAAGGACGAATGTCGCCTGAGTTTCTTTTTTGCAATGAAAAACTTATATAGTGCTTCTGTATTTTAACGTGTCTCAAAAATTATTATTGACAACATAATTTCTGTATGTTAATATATAGTTTGCAATGGGAAATGGAGAGGTGTCCGAGCGGTTTAAGGAGCCAGTCTTGAAAACTGGTGATTCGAAAGAACCGTGGGTTCGAATCCCACCCTCTCCGCCATTTCATTTGAATATACCGATTAGCTTCGATTTTTGGAGATATACTCAAGAGGTCGAAGAGGCGCCCCTGCTAAGGGTGTAGGGCGGGCAACCGCCGCGAGGGTCCGAATCCCTCTATCTCCGCCATGACGCTCCGCTTGCTGCGGGGCGTTTTTGTATTGCAAATTTCGGTTTTTTTGGTCTTAATTATATTATATTTTTCGTATTGGAGCCGACATTGCAGATTTTGCAGCATTTTTTGGCCTTTTATTTTATATAGGTATAACCACATATGCATGTTTTTATTTATCCGCTTTGAATTGGTGCTTTTTGCCTTCTAAAAATTTGAAAAGTGCAAATACCCGACTTTGCAGATTAATTCCGGAATATTCCGAACCTTGCCAAGGTGATATAACCGGAATTTTTATTCCTGTCTTAATAAATAGAATACCGGATTTCAGATAAACATTCCTTTACATTAAGTTATGATGGAATGTTCTTATATAATAAATTTTGCATTTGTAACAAGAATAAAGAATTTTTTAAAGTTTTACTGTGACATATATACCGGCTTGGCAGTTATTTTTTATCACAAAGAGATTAAAATTCAGAAAAGATTCTTGGATATATAAAGTCAAACAGATATTTTCCCTTATTTAAATTCTTTATTACGGAAAATCCGATAATATGAAACATTAATACAAAAATATAATTTGATTAATGCTATAATTTATATATTATGCCGAATTACTTGTGTATATCTTATTAAACTTTTATCTTGAATCAATATTTTTCAGTCGAAATGCACAAATATATATATATAAAATTCTATCAATATTATGTATATATGTTGTATTGTTTTAAAATGGGCTGTGTAGTATAATTTAAAGTAACGGATATCCATATTAACTGAATTTGGAGGCGAATTTATGGCACACAAATATGTATATCTTTTCAGTGAAGGCAATGGCACAATGCGTGAGTTGCTGGGCGGAAAAGGTGCCAACCTTGCCGAGATGACAGGGCTTGGAATGCCTGTTCCCCAGGGATTTACCATTACTACTGAGGCCTGCACTGACTATTATCGGACCGGGAAGAATATTTCCGATGAGATCAAGGTGCAGATTTTTGAATACCTTGAGAAACTTGAGGGCATTACCGGCAAGAAATTCGGCGACCCTGAAAATCCTCTTCTCTGCTCAGTGAGAAGCGGTGCCAGGGCTTCAATGCCCGGTATGATGG
>CAZYZR010000005.1:25542-29470 GCA_964651945.1 uncultured Oscillospiraceae bacterium
ACAATCAATCCCTACAATACCATCTAACAATCACACCATACTGAACCTTGGCCTTAATGATGAGGTTGTAAAGGGTCTTGCAAAACTTACGGATAACGAGAGATTTGCTTATGACGCATATCGCCGTTTTATCCAGATGTTCTCAGATGTGGTTATGGGAATATCAAAAGAGTACTTTGACAAGGCAATGGATACCGTAAAGGCTGAGAAAGGTATTGAGTATGATCATGAGCTCAGCACAGATGACCTCAAGAGACTGGTGGTTGAGTTCAAGGAGATCTACAAGAGGGAGATAGGGAAGGACTTCCCTGAAGAGCCCAGAGAGCAGCTCCTTGAGGCAGTCAAAGCCGTCTTCTCATCCTGGGAGAACCCGAGAGCAATTGTCTACCGCAGAATGAACGATATTCCTTCATCCTGGGGCACTGCTGTCACAGTGCAGTCAATGGTGTTCGGAAACATGGGCAATGACAGCGGTACTGGTGTTGCCTTTACCCGCAACCCTGCCACCGGTGAAAACAAGCTCTATGGTGAATTTCTGATGAATGCCCAGGGCGAGGATGTCGTTGCCGGCATAAGGACGCCTCAGACGATTGATCAGCTCGCCGAGGTTATGCCCGAAGCTTACAATGAGATTCTGAAGATTGCAGAGACACTGGAAGTCCACAACCAGGATATGCAGGATATGGAGTTCACCATTGAAAAGGGCAAGCTCTATATGCTTCAGACAAGGAACGGCAAGCGTACTGCACAGGCTGCTATAAAGATTGCGGTTGACCTTGTTGATCAGGGACTTTGCACAATAGAGGAGGCTCTTCTGAAAGTAGAGCCAAATCAGCTTGACAGCCTTCTCCATCCTCAGTTTGAGCCTCATGCCCTTGCAGAAGCCAAGCCAATAGCTCATGGACTTCCCGCATCACCGGGAGCTGCCCGGGGCAAGATTTACTTCACAGCCGAGGACGCCAAGATGGCTGCCAGCAAGAGGAATGAACCCGTAATTCTTGTCAGGGCGGAAACCAGCCCAGAGGATATAGAGGGTATGGCCAGTGCCAGAGGCATTCTCACAGCCAGAGGCGGTATGACCAGCCATGCTGCAGTTGTTGCGAGAGGTATGGGCCGCTGCTGCGTATCCGGCTGCCATTCCCTGAGAGTTGACATCGACAATAAAATAGCCTACTTTGACGACATAAAGGTGAATGAGGGCGACTTTATATCCATCGACGGTTCAACAGGCAATGTGTACCTTGAGAGGATACCCACTGTTGATGCTACCCTGAGCGGAGATTTTGCCAGGTTTATGGAATGGGCCGACCAAGTCCGTACCCTTGGGGTCAGGACCAATGCAGATACTCCGAAAGATGCCCGTCAGGCAAGACTCTTTGGCGCTGAAGGCATAGGACTTTGCCGCACAGAGCATATGTTCTTCGCAAAGGACAGAATCCTTGCTATGAGACAGATGATTCTGGCTTCTACAAAGGCCGAGCGTGTCGCTGCCCTTGATAAGATTCTTCCTATGCAGCAGAAGGACTTTGAGGCAATGTACAAGGAGATGCATGGACTCCCGGTAACTATCCGCTTTCTGGATCCTCCTCTTCACGAATTCCTGCCTCACAGTGATGATGAAATATCTGTAACAGCTTATGAGATGGGAATGTCCTTTACGGATCTCAAGACAGCAGTAAACCGTCTGAGAGAGACAAACCCCATGCTCGGACATCGTGGATGCCGCTTGGCTGTTTCCTATCCTGAAATAGCCCAGATGCAGACAAGAGCCGTCATGCAGGCTGCTATAAATGTAAAGCGCGAAGGCATAGATGTCACCCCTGAAATAATGATACCGCTTGTTTCCGACCCGGCTGAACTCAGCTTCGTCAAGAACATAGTGGATGAAACTGCAAATCAGGTATTTGAAGAGCAGGGAATGACCCTTAAGTACAAGGTTGGTGCTATGGTTGAGCTCCCGAGGGCTGCATTGATGACCGATGAGATATCCAAGTATGCCGAGTTCTTCAGTTTTGGTACCAATGACTTGACTCAGACAACCTATGGTCTGTCCCGTGATGATGCCAGCCAGATACTTGATGACTACTTCAGGAACAGAATATTTGAGTTTGATCCCACCACAAAGCTCGACCAGGCCGGTGTCGGCAAACTCATCAGAATGGCTTGCAAATGGGCTAAAGAAGGCAGGCCTGACATAAAGCTCGGCGTCTGCGGCGAACACGGAGGAGATCCTGTCTCTATCCAGTTCTTCCAGAGTGCGGGACTTGACTATGTCTCCTGCTCACCTTACCGTGTGCCTATAGCGAGACTTGCAGCTGCACAGGCCAAGATAAAGGAAGACAACAACTTATTATAAATTTTCCTTTGGATTGACTGAGTATACCAATGCGATAAATCCCCCGCCGTAAAGGTGGGGGATTTGATTGTTAAAGATTACTTCGTGATAAGAAAAAATAATATGTATTAAATAACATGTTAAAAGGATTTTCAGTCTTAAAAATATAATTTTAAAAAAATAAATGGAGGAAATTGATATCAATTATGAAAAGAATGCTGGTTGTTTATTACTCTCAGGCTTTTGGAAACACTAAAAAAATAGCAGAGACCCTTGCCCGGCGGACCGGATCCGATATTGAACGGATAGTTCCGGTGGTGCCGTATCCTGACACAGAAGAGGAAACCTCCGCACAGGGGCAAAAAGAGGTTGAAAAGGGGTATAAGCCTCAGATATATCCCATTGGGAAGAATATAAAGAACTACGATGTCATAGCCGTGGGAACTCCTACCTGGTGGTACACAATGGCATCTCCGGTTCTGACTTTCCTTTCGGAAAATGACTTTACGGGCAAGACTTTCATACCGTTTATGACGAATGCGGGGTGGCCGGGAAAAGTAATAAAAAATATGAATTCCCGGGCAAAAGGGGCAAATTCCAGGTTCCGGATGGAAGTAAAATTTTCATCTGACCCGGGGAAAAGGGGAGATATGCTCACAGACAAGGCTTCCCTTGACAAATGGATTAAACAAGTAAAAGACTATCTGGAGGAATAAAAATGAAAATACTTGTATTGAATGGGAGCCCACGTCCCCGGGGAAACACTGCAAAGATGGTCAAAGCTTTCAGAAGCGGGGCAGAAAGTGCCGGGCACAGCGTGAAAGTATTTGAAGTTTGTAAGATGAATATACATGGATGCCTGGCCTGCGAATACTGCCATACGAGGGGGGAGGGCCGTTGTATTCAGATGGATGATATGCAGCAAATTTATCCATATCTGGAAAAGGCCGATATGCTAGTCATTGCATCTCCCATATATTATCATAACCTGTCAGGGCAGCTGAAATGTGCAATTGACAGATTTTATGCTCCCGACAAACCTCGGAAACTAAGGCGCATAGCCATGTTTTTATCCTCCGGTTCCCCCGGAGTTTACGATGGTGCACAGTTCTCCTACTACGGGGATTTTGTAGACTATCTCGGATGTGAACCGATGGGAATAATCACTTCCCGGGGAAACGAAAATGGCTCCGCAGAAAAGCTTGAAGAGATAAGAGCATTTGGTGCCGGCCTCAGGGATTAAAGAGGTTTAAAAATGAACAAATTAGGTTTTGGAATGCTGAGATTTCCCAAAAAGAATCCTGATATTCCCGATGATTACGATTACCGGGAGATTTGTCGAATGGTGGACAGATTCCTGGCCTTAGGGGGAGATTATTTTGACACCTGCTATACTTACCTGAACGGATGCAGCGAAAAAGCCGTAAAGGATTGTCTGGTTTCAAGGTATCCAAGGGATACTTTCAGGCTGGCAGAAAAACTTCCGGGATATAACTGCAAATCTTACCGGGACAACCGGAAATTTTTTGAAGAGGAGTGCGAGAGATGTGGCACGGACTGGTTTGACGTGTATATGCTCCACTGGCTCAACGG
>CAZYZR010000006.1:0-26133 GCA_964651945.1 uncultured Oscillospiraceae bacterium
TAAACTCTCCCTCTCGCTCTCGCTTCAGAGATCGTTTAATTTTCAAGGTCCAAAATACTGTATCTCACTACAGCTTTTACATAATATCACAGTTTTAATGGTTTGTCAACAGAATTTCTTAAAATTTTCATAATACTACTGCAAACCATTCAGATACTCTGATAATGTGATAAACAATTATAGCTATGGAAAATACAATTGTCAACTGCTTTTTTTATAATTTGGAGTTTTCGTCAGTTCGCTGCTTTAATTTGAAATTTTTTTACATTTCTGACATATCATTGCCCGGGAATTTCTCCATAAGATATTTTCTGGCGTCAGATGCAAGATAAAGGGAACCAAATATTAAAACTCCGTTTTTATTTTCCGCCAAGGCATTGTCCACGGCTTCCTGCACACTCTCACCAGGAATGACCCTTTCGAAGAAAGGAGATGCCATTCTTGCAAGTTCTTCTCTTGGTACAGCCCTGTTTCCATGAAGATCGACAGTATAAAGAACATCTATGAAGTCCTTCATAATTGAAATAACATCCCGGGGATTTTTATCCGACAAGGTGGCCCAGACGCCGGCAAGTCCTTTTATTCCGTTCTCTCGCAATACTGCTGCAAGAGCCTCAATCCCATCCCTGTTGTGTCCCCCATCGAGGATGATGAGAGGCTTGCGGCTTATGACCTCAATCCTGGCAGGAAATTTTGTAGTTTCTATTCCGGCTTTTATATCCCAATCCGATATCTTATAGCCCATCCGGGCTAGAGTCCTCATTGCATCCACAACCACGCAGGCATTATAGCTCTGATGAAGCCCGGTAAATGACTGATTTATGGAAAGGCCTCTGTAAAGAAGCTTTGAGGACATAAAACCCGTGTTGATATGTTTTATGCTTTTTATATCCGGCTGAATGAAAATGGCATTTTGCTTTTCAGCCTGTTCTTTTATAACTTCAAGAGCTTCTTTGGGCTGATCCGGATAACATACAACTCTCCCACCGGGCTTTATTATCCCGGCCTTGTGGGAAGCTATTTCCCGGAGAGTCTCACCTAAGCTTGCAGTGTGGTCGTAGCTTATGTGCATTATGCAGCTCACCAAGCTGTCCTTTATCACATTTGTGCAGTCATCGCGCCCTCCAAGACCAACCTCAAGGCAGACAACATCGCATTTCTCCCTTGCAAACCATGTAAAGGCGATGGAAGTTACGGTTTCAAATTCAGTCATAGCAAGCTCGTCTTCAGCCTCAATCCGATCCCGCCGTGCCTTTACTGTCTCAGTTATTTGTGACAGGGCTTCCTTCGAGATATAGACTCCGTCTATGGAAAATCTCTCAGTAAAATCAATTACAAAAGGAGAAATATTAAGTCCTGTCTTATAGCCGGCAGTTGTAAGCACATTTGCACACATCGCTGCGCAGCTTCCTTTGCCATTTGTTCCGGCAATGTGTACATAACGGAGGCTGTCCTGAGGATTGCCAAGTCTTTCCAGGACTCTTATCATTGCTATGTGCCCGGGAGTTTTGACCCTGGGACGCCCATGGATATACCGCAGAGCTTCTTCGTATTCCATTATTTAAGCCTCCTTTTTATGATAAAAATCAACTTGGAGTTATTTGAAGTTATTAAAACCCATTATTGATGAGTCTCTTTGAATTTTAAAATTTATAATATGATAATTTAAATCAGAAATGTCCTTGTTCTTATTTTGGCAGACTTCCAGAACATTAATTCAGTGACGCAAGATTCGCAAGAATTTTTTCTCTCTTGTCCTTTGCTACGGCGAGTTTTTCCTTTTCGGCTTCCACAACCTTCTGAGGTGCCTTGTTCAGAAAGCCCGGGTTGGAAAGTTTGGATTCTGCAATTGATATGTCTTTCTCGGCTGATGCCAGCTCCTTTGAAAGCCTTGCCTCCTCTTTTTCGACATCAACCAGATCCCCTGTGGGTATGAATGCTCTTGCACCTTCTACCACAACCTGTGAGTAACCGGATGTATCTCCGCTGAATGTTTCAACAACTTCCACGTCCTTTGCAAATGCAAATTTCTCCACAAATTTCATTCCATTTTGGAAGTCCTCACCGTAAGGTGTCTCTATAATCAGACGGGTCTTGTTGGCCGGGTGGACACCCATCTGCGCTCTGAGTGCCCTTATTTCTTTTGAGAGATCGAATATTCTTCCAAGAGAAGTCTCTTCCCGGGCAAAATGAAGATCCTCGCTGTACTCCGGCCATTTGCTGACTATGATATTGCCCTCATTTGAAGGAAGGGCTGTATATATCTCCTCTGTTATAAATGGCATAAACGGATGAAGAAGTTTCAAAGCGCCGTTCATTACGTAAACCAAAACTCTCTGCACATTCTGCCTTGTCGTAATATCAGGGCTGGAAAGCCTCGTCTTTGCTATCTCTATGTACCTGTCGCAGAGTTCATCCCATATAAAGTCATGGGCTTTCCGGGCTGCAAGGCCGATGTCAAAATTCTCAAGGTTTTCCGTGGCGGCTTTTACCGTGTTGTTGAACACTGAGATGATCCATTTATCCTCCTGCTCAAGAGTTTGCGGCAATCCCCGCGGAAGGTCATCATCTGTATTCATAAGTATGAATCTGGCGGCATTCCACAACTTGTTGGCAAAATTTCTTGAAGCTTTTACTTTTTCATCTGAATATCTGGTGTCATTCCCCGCTGAGGAGCCTGTGGCAAGGGTAAATCTTAATGCATCCGCACCGTATTTGTCTATAACTTCCAAGGGATCTATTCCGTTGCCGAGAGATTTCGACATCTTCACCCCGTTGGCATCCCTGACGATTCCATGAATAAGTACATTTTCAAACGGAGATTTTCCGGTGTGTTCAACACCGGAAAATATCATTCTTGCAACCCAGAAAAATATTATGTCATAACCTGTGACAAGGGTATCAGTAGGGTAGAAATACTTAAAATCCTCACTGTCCTTGTCAGGCCAGCCGAGGGTCGAGAATGGCCAGAGGGCAGAAGAAAACCAGGTGTCAAGAGTATCCTCGTCCTGAAGGAGATTTTTTGAATGGCAGTGCGGACACTCAGTGGGATCCTCTTTTGAGACGATCACCTCACCGCAGTCCTGGCAATACCAGGCAGGAATCCTGTGTCCCCACCAGATCTGACGTGAGATGCACCAATCCTTTATATTCTCCATCCAGTGATAATATATTTTGTCAAACCTCTCGGGTATGAATTTTGTCTCGCCATTTCTGACAGCTTCTATTGCAGGCTTTGCAAGGGGTTCCATCCTTACGAACCACTGCTTTGAAAGCATAGGCTCTATGTTATGGTGGCAGCGGTAGCAGGTACCCACATTGTGCTTATATGGTTCGGCCTTCACAAGATAACCCTGTTCCTCAAGATCCTTTACAACTGCTTTCCTGGCCTCATACCTGTCCATGCCAGCGTATTTGCCTGTATTTTCGGCCATACGGGCTTCATCTGTGAAGATCTTTATCACTTCCAGGTTGTGTCTCTGCCCGACCTCAAAATCGTTGGGATCGTGGGCAGGAGTCATTTTGACTGCACCAGTCCCGAATTCCTTGTCTACATATTCATCGGCAATTATGGGAATTTCCCTGCCAACAAGAGGGAGTATTGCCTTTTTACCGACGAGATGGGTGTATCTCCGGTCATCCGGTGCCACACAGACACCACTGTCTCCGAGCATAGTCTCAGGACGTGTGGTGGCCACAGTTATGTATTCATCTGTCCCCGCCACGGGATATTTGACATACCACAGGAACCCATCCTGTTCCTGGAACTCAACTTCAATGTCAGACAGTGAGGTCTTGCAGTTCGGACACCAGTTAATAAGTCTTTCGCCCCTGTAAATAAGTCCTTTGTTATACAAATTTACGAAGACTTCCCTCACTGCCCTGCTGCAGCCTTCATCCATTGTGAAGCGCTCCCTGTCCCAGTCACAGGAAACACCCATTTTGCGAAGCTGTTCATCAATCCTGCCGGCATATTTTTCCTTCCAGGCCCAGGCTCTCTCCATAAAAGCCTCGCGGCCTATCTGTTCTTTGGTGAGCCCTTCTTTTGCCATATCTTCAACAATTTTTGTCTCAGTGGCTATGGCAGAGTGGTCAGTTCCCGGTAGCCAGAGAGCGGAATAACCCTGCATCCTTTTAAAGCGGATCAGGATGTCCTGCAAGGTGTTGTCAAGGGCATGACCCATGTGGAGCTGTCCGGTTATGTTCGGAGGAGGCATTACGATTGTATAAGGCTTTTTATCCTTGTCTATTGTGGCATGGAAGTATTTCTTGTCAAGCCACATCTGATATATTTTGTCCTCGACTTCCCCGGGGTTGTAGACTTTTTCTAGTTCTTTCATAATTATTCTCCATAAAACATTATCAGAGCAAAAAATACTCCAAAAAAATATCGTCCCGCAAAAAGGGACGATTTATGACCGTGGTACCACCCAAATTGCCGCCATAAGACGGCCACTCCTATTCCTTTAACGCAGGATTGCGGACAGGACTACTTGATTTCACCCGGCCGGCTCAAAAGCGACACATCAGAAGCACTTGCTGCCGGTTTTCATCCTTCCCGGCTCTCTTTGAGCAGCATCTTTCCGATGACTCTTTGTCACAGCTTTTCTTTTATATTTACAAATTTTAACATTAAGTTCAGCAAATGTCAACAATGAAAAAATTGGCATTTCCGGCATTCATTAATTTTTAATTAAATGATAAAATATGGCTTTTTGTCTATTGCATTTGGGTGTCAATTAAAGTACAATGTAATGCAAAAAGAATTAGGAGAGCAAAGATGCCTGATTTCAAATACGAAATTGTAGAGAAACTGGGGACAATAAGCCAGAGCAAAAGCGGCTGGCGCAGAGAACTTAATCTTGTTTCCTGGGGAGAAAGAGACCCAAAATATGACATAAGAGACTGGTCCCCTGACGGCACCAAAATGGGCAAGGGAATATCTATGACGGCTGAGGAACTGGCAGTACTCAAAGAATTGTTGGATGAAATAGATTTATGAATGAGTACAAAGAAGAATTCCTGCGGATTTTTCGGGATAAAGTGCAAAGACCCGGGCGGGACAAAATGATAAGTTGGCTGCAGAATACGGATTTTTTCACTGCCCCCGCATCCACGAGATACCATGGTGCCTGTGAATCAGGCCTAGTCATGCACAGCCTCAATGTCTACAACGTGCTGAAAAAGAGAAACGATGAAGAAAAAATATATCCCGATGATTCCATAGCCATCTGCGGCTTGTGCCACGATTTCTGCAAAATAAACTTTTACAGGGAAGGCACGAGAAATGTAAAAAACGATGAGACGGGACAGTGGGAAAAAGTAAAAGTCTACAATGTGGATGACGCTTTTCCCTATGGACATGGAGAAAAGAGCGTGTTTCTCGTGGAAAGGTTTATGAGGCTAAACACTGAGGAGGCCATTGCCATACGCTGGCATATGGGAGGATTTGACGACAGTGCAAAAGCAGGAAATTACGCAATAAGCGATGCATACAGGCGATATCCTTTGGCAGTTATGCTTCATTTGGCAGATCTGGAGGCCACGTATATATTGGAAAAGGGAACTTCTGAGGTAAACAAGGATTGATCTGAAGCTTTTAGACTTTTTTAAAAAATATCTTTTAATCTATTATAATGCTAATCAAAACTCGTAATATTTAAAGCTTTTTGATGAATTTTCAGACAATAAAATTAAAATTAAAGATTTTATCTTGAATGTGAAAAAGTAAAATGCCACCCTTTCAGGCATTCTGAAAAGGCGGCATTTCAAAACTACTAAACTTTTGCTTATTTACTTATTCCCCACAGGCTGCAATGGGCTATTTATCCGGATGATCGGTGTCCACTGATGTTGTTTTCCGGTTTTCAGTCTCTTCAGGTTCTATTTCTGGAGATATTTTGTCGGCACAATCATCCTGTGAAATGCCTTTTTCCTCTGTCTCCCGAGTCTCTTGGCTGCTTTGTTCATCGGAAGAGATTATATCCCGGGTAACGGAGTTTTCTTGCTGCCGTTGCCGGGCTTTCAGAGCCCGATCCCTGTGTGCTACCTCTTCGGGATCCATCCTCCTTCCTTTTTCCTCATTGTATATGCCTGCCTTTCTCCACTTGTGAATTCTGACCCTTGACACTATGAACAGCCCGATAAGGAATACAATTATGAACAATCCGAAATATTTTATTATCCCTACGTAAGCTGTCCACAAAGGACTCAGTTTGTTGTGAGTCCCGCCAAGGATATCAGTCATATCGAAAAACGGAGTCATACCGTTTTCAAATCTCCTCTGACTGGCCAAACCGAGGAGAGCAAAAGCTGTTTCACTTATATTTCCCTTTTTCGCTTCAGCATCCTGGGTAAATGAACCGTCAGACCTTTGAAGCTTGAGTATCCAGTCCACAAGGTCATTGCCGTCCACATCGCGTGCGGAAAGCCCCAATGAATTCAGAGCTGCAATAGAATAGCTTATATCCTGTATGCTGTCATCTTCTCTGATGTGAGTGGCAATAAATTCCGCGCCTCTGGCCGCATCCTGCAGACACTGATCATCGTCTGTCATCGAAAGCGCTATAACAGCATTCGCAGTGGAATATATCGGGGTAACATCCATACCTTTATATGTAAAAGAACCGTCTTCCTGCTGCAGTCCCGTGATAAAAGCCTTATAATCTTCGTCGGTGAGATCTCCGTTTTCACTGAGCTGATAGTCCCCGCTCTCAACAGCTATATACGCCTTTATTTTGTTAATATATCCCCCTTCAAGGACGAAGCTGTCATTGCTAAGTGCTGCAATAAAGTTGGCAGCGGCTGTTTTATCCGCATATTTGCCTATCGCGGTGAATGCCAGAGCGACATCCGGATAGTCCTCTGACCGGCCTTCCCCGTTGGTCCCCACCATATAACCGTTGCGCCTGATCACATTGTTTAGTGAACTCTCATATGTAATTGCCCTGTTGTGCCAGTAATCTATATACTGACTCCTCACAAGGGAGATAATAGCTATTTCATCGCCGTAATCCGGAGTTTTAATTTTTGAGACAAGGTATTTTCCCGCATCCTGTATGGCGGAATCCAACGGACTGTCGGTAAAATCCCCTTTCCCCGAACAGGCCACAAGTGACAGAGAGATTATCAAAGAAATTGCCAGGGCAACAGCCCTCTTCATAAACTTCATCATACCTCCCGCCCGGAATTGCCGGGCAACTATAAAAACTATATATAATTTATCAAATTACGGACCTTATGTCAATTTTAAAGTGGAAAAACATTATTATTTATGATACTATACTTATTAAGGGATATGATATAATAATTGCGTAACCGGACTTGTAAAATAAAATCAGCTTGGATTTTTTACTGACACAAGGGAAAATCTTTACAACAAAGGAAATCCAATGAGAGAACAGTCACCCCCCCCCTTGAAAATATTAAAAGAAAAATATTTTAGACTTTTATCCGGTTAGTTTATTGCGGAGATTTAAGTCTATTTCAAATCGACACCACAATAAGCGGAGAGAAGTTTTGGAAATTCTTGGAAAAAATAAATACGGAAAATTTGAAGAATTTTGTCTGCAGAATGCAGGGACACCTTTTGAGCAGAGCCCAAGGTGGACAAAAGTAAAAAAAGAATGGGATTCTGAAGTAATAGTGAGTCGAGATGAGGACGGGAGAATTGCAGGAGGCATGACTGTCCTCATTAGAAAGCTGGGATTAAAATCTCTTATGTACGCCTGTCACGGACCGGTATGTGACTTGTCCCGTGCGGATATTCTGAAAGATCTTCTTACCGGAGTGGAGATAATCGCAAAAAAATATAAAGCATACCAATTCATTATGGATCCCCCTGTGCACGCAGATGATGATAAAACAATAACAAATATTGTTGATGCCGGCCTTAGATTTACCCCACATGAGTCATTTGGGCTGACAATACAGCCGAGATACAGCTATATATCTACCCGGATATGCGATTGCTCTGCCGATAAAATTCCGGATAAAATGAGCCGGAGCACCAGAAGAAAAATGAAATACGGCGAAAAAAGAGGTCTTGTCTGCCGGCCCGAGGGAAAAAACGGACTGGATGATTTTTACAGACTTTACGAGGCAACAGGCGAAAGAAAAAAATTTGCAATAAGAGGCAAGGAGTATTTTGAAAGACTTCTGGATGCCTTCGGGAAAGACTGCAGACTGTACATAGCAAGATTTGACGGGGAACCGCTGCGGGGAGCAATCGGAATAAATTACGCAAAGACACTGAGCTATGTATACGGCGCATCGGTGCCCGTTCATAAAAATCTCATGCCCTCATATCTGGTACAAAGAAGGCTTATGGAGTGGGCTGCTGATGAAAAATGCAGAATCTACGACCTCATGGGGGTTGCCCCTTCCCCGGAGGACGACGAGGAGTTATATGGGGTTCTGAAATTCAAGGAAAATTTTCCGGGGAAAATTGTTGAATACGCCGGGGAGTTTAAAATAATATACGACCCATTTTACAATGATGTTGCAGATTTTGCACAAAAGCACAAATTGAAATACATATAGAACAGTATGAACAAATATACTTAAGTTTACCGCTGATCAATGTGTGGAGAGGAAAAATTTTGGAACTACTTGAAAAAAGCAAATATCGGGAATTCGATGATTTCTGTTCGGGACATCCCAATGGGTTCTTTCAGCAGAGTCCTGCCTGGGCTCCAGTTAAAAAAGACTGGAAAAGCGAAATTCTGGTAAAAAGGGACGAGGGAGGAAAAATCCGGGCCGGTATTATGATCCTGATAAGAAAACTAGGAACAAAAGCCCTTATGTACGCCGCACGAGGTCCGGTATGCGATTACAAGGATGCTGAAACCCTGAAAGAAATTTATGAATCTGTAAAACAGCTCGGCGAAGAAAACAACGCTTATGCGTTTATAATGGACCCGCTGGTTGAGGCTAAAGACAGGGAGACTATTAATAACTTTAAAAGTGCGGGGTTTGAAATAAAAGAAAATGCACCTTTTCACGATACAATTCAGCCAAGGTACAATTTTATGCTGGAGTGGCCGGAGGATATAGACGAGGCCGGGTTAATGGCATCTGCAAACAGAAAAACCCGTTACTATATGAACTATGCCGGAAAACATGGGGTTATCTGCACACAGCCCGACCGGGCAGGGCTTGACGATTTTTATACACTATATGAGATGACCGGGCAGAGGAAAGATTTTAACATAAGAGCAAAAGACTATTTTGAAAGGATTATGAATTCATTCGGGAATAAATGCAGACTTTATATGTGCTACTATGAGGACATTCCCCTGTGCGGAGGACTGATAATAATGTACGGTGGGGTCACAAGCTGGGTATACGGTGCATCTTCAAACGAGCTGAGAAATCTTAATGCAAGTGAATTTCTGCAGAAAAACATGATGTTGCGGGCAATAGAAAACGGATGCAGGATTTACGATATGCAGGGAGTGTCGGTTAACCCGGAGGATGACGAGGAGCTTTACGGGGTTTATTTATTCAAGTCAAAATTCCCGGGCAGGGTCGTAGAGGCTGCAGGCGAGTTTACCATAACATTTGACAGACTATACAAAAAAGCTATTGATAGTGCCATTAAAATAAGAAAAAAATTGTTGAAATAACCCACCCGGTTTGATAATATTATATTTGTACACGTTTATTGGAGGGATTTTTGTAAAATCCCTCTTTGAAAATAAATTTACAAAAGGAGCAGAAATATATGGAAAAAAAGAAATTTTATATAACCACCCCGATATATTATCCTTCTGACAATCTGCACATAGGACACAGCTACACCACCGTGGCCTGTGATGCCATTGCCAGATACAAACGCCTTCAGGGATACGATGTTATGTACCTGACAGGCTCTGATGAGCATGGGCAGAAAATACAGGACAAAGCTGCTGCCGCGGGCAAAACCCCTAAACAATATGTGGATGAAATAGTCAGCAACATAAAAGACCTGTGGGATCTCCTTGACATAAGCTATGACAGGTACATCCGCACCACTGACGATTATCATGTGGAGGCAGTACAGAAAATATTCAAAAGACTGTATGATCAGGGGGAGATATATAAGGGCTTTTATGAGGGTATGTACTGCAAGCCCTGCGAAACATTCTGGACCGAGAGCCAACTTGTAGACGGAAAGTGCCCGGACTGCGGGAGAGAAGTTTACTATGCAAAAGAAGAGGCCTATTTCTTCAGGCTCTCAAAATATGCTGACAGGCTCCTGCAGTATTACGAGGATCACCCGGACTTTATACAGCCGGAGGCCAGAAAAAATGAGATGATAAGCTTCATAAACCAGGGACTACAGGATCTCTGTGTATCAAGAACCACCGTAAAGTGGGGAATTCCGGTGACTTTTGACCCGGATCACACTGTCTATGTGTGGGTGGATGCTCTTTCCAACTACATAACCGCCTTGGGCTATGAAAATGACAAATACGATGATTTTGACAAATATTGGCCTGCCGACATCCATATGGTTGGAAAGGAAATTCTGCGTTTTCACACAATAATCTGGCCTGCAATGCTTATGGCCTTGGATCTTCCCCTGCCGAAAAAAGTTTTCGGACATGGGTGGCTTCTGCTTGAAGGCGGAAAGATGAGCAAGAGCGTCGGAAATGTCGTGGACCCTGTGGTGCTCTGCCGCCGCTATGGAGTTGACGCAGTGAGGTATTTTCTCCTCCGCGAAGTGCCATTCGGCAATGACGGTGTCTACACCAACGAGGCGCTTATTTCAAGGATTAATTCAGACCTGGCCAACGATCTGGGAAACCTTGTTTCAAGAACCGTTGCGATGATAGAAAGGTATTTCGGAGGTACCCTTCCCCCTGAAAGGCAGCCGGAACCCATAGATGACGAGCTTATTGCCATGTGCGAAGGGCTTACGCGGCTCACTGACAAATATATGGACGAGCTCAGCATTCCTCAGGCACTGGCGGAAATTTTCAAACTGGTTCAGAGGGCTAACAAGTATATAGATGAGACACAGCCATGGATTCTGGGAAGAGACGGGGACAAGAAGGCCCGCCTTGCCTCTGTGCTGTATAACCTGACCGAAACACTGCGTTTTGTCACCACGCTTCTCCAAGCATACCTTCCGAATACTGCTCCGAAAATAAGCCGGCAGATGGGATACACCCCGGAGGAACTCACATACGACAGCCTTAAAAAATTCGGATTCAAGAAAAATGTGACTGTCAAGAGAGGCGAAGCGCTGTTCCCCCGCATAGATGCAGAAAAGGAACTTGCCCGGATAGCTAAGGAAGAGCGGGAAAAGAAAGCAGCGAAAGCCCGACGGGAGAAAAAAGAAAATCAGGAGGATAGTCCTGCAGAAATCTCAATAGAAGATTTTGCCAAAGTAAGTCTCATAGTAGGTGAGGTAAAGCAGTGTGAGGCTGTTCCCAATTCTGACAACCTGCTGAAAAGCACTGTATTCGACGGACACAGGGAAAGGACCATCCTGTCAGGTATTCACAGCTGGTATGAACCTCGGGATCTTGTTGGGAAAAAGATAATAATTGTTGAAAACCTGGCCCCGAGAAAACTGAGAGGTTTTGTGAGCGAGGGCATGCTGCTGGCAGCAGACAATCCGGATGGGTCTGCAAAAGTGATCTTTCTTGATGATTCACTTGCCCCCGGAACTAAAATAAGATAAAATGTGATAATAGTACCCTGCCCATTACGGGCAGAGTATTATTTATGCTTTAAAGGTAAAAATATGAAAATTTTCGACAGCCATTGCCATTACAACGATCCCTCCTTTGCAGGAGATCTGGAAGATACATTTAAAAGAATCAGGGACCGGGGGGTATGTGCTGCTGTAAACGCAGGGGCAGACCTTGAGTCTTCTTCTTTAGGCAGAGATCAGTCTGAAAAATACGATTTTCTCTATTTTAGCCGGGGGATTCACCCTGAAAATGCGAGTGAAGTAATGGACGATATAAAAATGGGAGAACTTGAAAAACTTCTTTGCCATCCAAAGGCAGTAGCAGTGGGAGAGGCGGGACTTGACTTTCACTATCCTGACAGGGAGAGCGATGAGCTCCAAAAGGAAGCGTTTATAAGGCAGATTGAACTCTCAAACAGGGTAAATAAACCGCTGATTGTTCATACGAGGGATGCTATGGAGGCAACAATCGGTATTCTTAAGGAAAATACTCCTCAAAGACGGGTAATACACTGTTTTTCCGGGAGCTCGGAAAGCTGCAGGATCCTTGTAAATATGGGCTTTTACATAGGATTTACCGGAGCTGTGACATTTAAGAATGCAAAAAATATTGCCGAGAGCCTGAAAGTTGTGCCGAAAGACAGGATACTTATTGAGACTGACTGCCCATACATGGCCCCTGTCCCATTAAGAGGGAAGAGGAGCGATTCATCAATGCTGCCGTACACTGCAAAGAGAATGGGCGAAATTCTAAGAATGAGCGCTGAGGAAGTTCTGGATATGACATATAGCAACGCAATGTGTTTTTACAATCTCAATAATTGATCTTACACAGCCAATAAAAAGCGGGGGCGGCAAAAGCCGTCCCCGCTTATTTAGTTATTGCTGCCGGGGGGAGGAAGGAGACCGGGAAGGAGCAGGAACCTGCTTATCGCTTTCTCTCACTGCCACAAGGTAAAATTCACCATTTTGCTTTTCGAATATATACTCCATATACTTGGAAATGGTTGTGTTTCCGGCACTCTCCATTGAAGTCCGGGGTGAAATGTACCCCACTGTGAGGATTCTCTCATTGAACGACCTGTCAATGTCCTCCACCAAAGGTGTAAACCCGGAAGGAAAGTTTGTAGGAGGCACCACATATACTCCCCTTTCCTCATCGTAGACGAACTCAGCTCCCTGGTCATCAAAAGAAGCGTGGGTCAGGGACACTCCGGGACCAAACAGCCTTGTGAAGTATCTGTCTACTTCAGAGGCAGGAAGAAGAGTAAAGCCATATTCGTCGGCCTCATACTGATTAAGGTCCTCGTTCATTATTGTAGCCCAGACAGAACTCTGAAGAAGAATCTGCTGATTCCGCTCAGCCGGACTTTCAAAAGGCAGAGGATCATACATCACAAGGGTACTTATGAGATTCCGGTACTCCCGCTTTTCATCTGAATCGTCAAATACCTTCATTCCAAGAAAAACAACACCGGATATAATGGACAACACTCCTAAAAAGCAGAGGCAGAATATTACCCCGCCTGTCACAAGCCTCCTGGTAACTTTCTTTTCCTTACCGCTCTTTTTGACCTGCTTTTCAGGAGATTTTTCAGTGATTGCCGCCTGCCTCTCCCTGTCCTGCAGCCGAACTTCTTTCAATTCCTTGTCGTAATCAAGAGAAGCCTTCTCCGCCTTTTTTTCAGGCTTTGTGACAGGTGAAGATTTTCCCCGGACAGGTTTTTCTTTTGGCTTCCGGGTACCCAACTTGCCATAGATTTTTTTCTCACCCTGCTCTTTTACGTGAGGCTGCGTCAGGCCGGAATGCTCTTTATATATTTTCTTTTCCACAGCTTTTTTCGGCTGCTTCTGCCGGGATTTTGCAGAGGCATTTTCATTGCTCCCTGAGGCTGTGTTTTGAGGCGGCACTGTCTCCCCGGTATTTTCTTTTGATTTGACTTCTTCGGACTCTCTTTTCGAATCTTTGTGCTGAGGAGGCGAAACCGATGGTTCATTTTCTCCGATATCATTTTCAAAATCGAAAAATTTTACTGTCCTCGTCTTCGACTTTGCTGTAGTTTTTATGAAACTGTCAGCCCGCGGGTTGTGAAACTCCTCTTTTGGACTCTCATTATCTGACTCTGCGTTTGATTCTTTTTCAGACTTTTCTCTTGAATTTTTCGGGACTTTGGCTGAAAGCCCGAATTCTGATATATCTTTTGTACTGTTTTTCCCGGAATCACTGGCTGTAATAATAGGTTCCGTAAATGCAAAATTATCACGTTTTTGCCGGCCGTCTATTGAAGCAGCGGAATCCTGAACTTCAAAAGAAGCTGTTTTGTCTGTCTGTGTCCCGATTTCTGTATTTTCTTTCCCGCCGGGATTTTCATTTGAAGTTTTTTCATTATTTTCTGAGGAAGTCACATATATATCGGGACCTACGGCTATATCTTCAGTTTCTGCGGCTGCAACTTCGTTTTTGCCATCATCATCTCCGACAGCCCCATTTGAAAAATCTTTTTCTGCTGCTAATTCATTGATGGCAGCATAAACCCCGTGAGTATCAGCGTCCGGTGAATTATCAGAAATGTCCGGAATAAGCTCAGATAAAGCAGCAATTTCAGAGGATAATTGTGTTTCCTCCGCCGGATTTATTTTTTCTTGGTCCTGCCGGGATTTTCCGGTTTTTTTCTTTGCCGGGGATTTTCTGGTGGATTTTTTTCTGGGTTTCTCTGACACGGCAGATTGCTCACTGTCAGTTGCACTTTCTGAAACCGGCTCCATGGTTAAATCTGCATTGATAACTGCTTCCTCAGCTGCTTGTGGCAGAACCGTCTCGCCCTGCTCCGGGGCATTTGTGCTTTTCTTTCTTGAAGAAACCGATTTTTTTGTTGACCTTTTCTTTGGCTTTTCAGCATCATTGAAGGGGGATTCCTCGATTGCCTCGACCCGAGACTGCGTAATTTCCAACTGATTCGGACCATCTGCCGCAGACCGTTCCAAATCAGATTTTGCGGTCTTTTTTCTCGAACTCTTCCCTGTCCCCCGTTTTGTCCCTCCGTTCTTGGAGGATGAGGATTTCCTTTTCTTTTTTGCAGGAACATCAGAAGGAACAGTATTCATCTGTCCGGATTCATTCCCGCTGTCATTTTCTGAAGGAGGGTTCATATTTCCGGACATTTCTACTGCACCTGCTTTAACGCTTGCAGTGCCAATTTCTGTGATATCGCCCGAAACCGCAGATTTCTCTTCTGCCTTTATCGCCTCAGATGTGGGCTCTCCACCGGGCAAATTTTCCCCGGTTTGAGTATCTTGCACAATTCCTGAATTATTCTTTAAATCCGGTTCTCTGCCGTCAACTTTCTTTTCGTTCTCGTCAGCCATTACTTCACCCTTTTCTTCAAAACAGAATTGATCAAAGAAAATGCAGATATACCTGCAGAAAATTATCTGAATATTATATATACCACTGAATCCTTACAATAAAGTATATGAGTAAACCGCTTAGCTTGTATACAGTCCTGCAACATTATTAGAGCTGAAAAAAATTATAAGAAAAAGCATTGTTATTGACTTAAAATTTGCAAAAACGAAAATAAAATCAAAACACTATGGTATTCTCAGAATGCGGAATGAATAAAGCTATTTGTTTTAATCAATATGGTTATTAAATTATATCATATTTATTGTGATAATTCAAAAACAAATTATAAACAAATACACTATTCTGTCCAAGGACTGTGAGGGCTATCCGGAAAATTATCCATTTGACCGGCAATTGACCCCAAAAAGCCGGAAAAATGTTGTAAAAACAAATTTTTTATTATAGAATTAAAGAAAAATATTTTGGAGGTGCAAAATTATGGCTGAAAAAAGGCCACTAATCGGATTGACCGCTCCATACAATTCGCAGATGGATGTAAACGCCCAGAGGTCAACCTACCTGCGCTCTCTGTGGTCTGCCGGGGCTGATATAGTGGTGTTCCCCTGTGCTCCCGACACGAATGCGGCTGAAAAACTTATCAGTCTTGTGGATGGATTCCTGGTCCCCGGGGGTCCTGACATAAGCCCATATCTCTATGGAGAGCAACCAATTCCCCAGGCGCCCACTACCAGGAGAAGTGAGGACCTTTTTGAGGTAGCACTTATTAAAGAAGCTAAAAGACAGGGAAAGCCAATTCTCGGTATATGCAGAGGTTTGCAGATACTCAATGTGGCTTTCGGAGGCAGCCTCTATCAGGATATTCCGAGCCAGTTTTCCGGACGGATATGCCATATGCAGGGGCAGACAATAAGGGATGAGCCCACCCACCTTGTTATTATGGAAACTGACAGCAGACTTGGCAAAATATTCAGGGACAGAGAAATTTATGTCAACTCCTTCCATCACCAGGGGATAAAAAGGCTTGCAGAAGAATTCAGGCCTGTGGGGCATTCTCAGGACGGGCTGGTGGAAGCAATGGAAAACCGGGACGGAAGCATTCTGGCTGTCCAGTGGCACCCCGAGTGTATGCCTCAGATTGAGATCTTCCGCGATTTGTTCATCGATTTTGTAAACAGATGCAGATAAATTAAAAAAGCACCGGAGGAATCCGATGCTTTTTTGTTTTATGAATAGCGAATGCAAAAATAAATTGTTAAAGTTCTGTAAAAACTATTGAATTTATGGCTTTCAAGGATTATACTAATTTAGCAGTTAGATATTACGAGTGCTAATTTTTATAGAGGTGATTAAAATGGCAAAAAAACAATTCAAGGCTGAAAGCAAGCGATTGATGGATCTTATGATCAATTCGATTTACACGCACAAGGAGATTTTTCTGAGGGAGCTGATCTCCAACGCCAGTGATGCACTGGACAAGCTTTATTTCCGTTCGCTCACTGACGACAGTGTGAAAATGGACAGGGATGATTATCAGATAAGAATCACTGTTGACAGTGAAAACAGAATTCTCACCGTTGAGGACAACGGCTGTGGAATGGACGCAACAGAGCTGGAAAAGAACCTTGGGACGATAGCAAAAAGCGGGTCGCTGGATTTCAAGTCTGAAAATCAGGCAGACGATATGAGCATCATAGGCCAGTTCGGCGTTGGATTTTACTCAGCATTTATGGTGGCTGACAAGGTCACAGTCAAAAGCCGCGCTTTCGGACGGGAAGACGCCAACAGCTGGGTCTCCTCCGGTGCTGACGGATACACAGTGGAACCCTGCACTATGGATGGCCATGGCACAAAAGTCATTCTGCATATAAAGCCTGACGCTGAAGGAGAAAATTACAGCGAGTTCCTGGATCAGTACACTATCTCTTCACTGGTGAAAAAGTACTCTGATTTCATAAGATATCCCATAAAGATGGACTGGCAGAGCCGCAAGCTCAAAGAAGGCACTGAGGATGAATATGAGGACGTGGTCGAAGAGCGCACCCTCAACAGCATGATCCCACTTTGGAAAAAGAACAAAAATGAAATCACTCCTGAGGAATATTCGGCATTTTACAAGGATCAGTTCGGTGATTACGATGACCCTGCAAGGGTAATTCATTATAAAGTCGAAGGAAATGCCACTTACACCGCCCTCCTGTACATACCTAAAAATGCCCCGTTTGACTATTATTCGAAGAACTTTGAAAAAGGGCTTCAGCTCTATTCGTCCGGAGTTCTTATAATGGAAAAGTGTTCTGACCTGCTGCCGGATTACTTCAGCTTTGTCAGAGGTCTTGTGGACAGTGAGGATCTGTCACTCAACATTTCCAGGGAGACGCTGCAGCACGACAGGCAGCTCAAAATAATCGCCACCAATATTGAAAAAAAGATAAAGAGCGAACTGCTCAAGATGCAGAAGGAAGACAGAGAAGCGTATGAGGAGTTCTTCAAGGTCTTCGGAATGCAGATTAAATTCGGCATGTATGATGACTTCGGTGTAAACAAGGAAAATCTTTGCGATCTGGTGATGTTCACCTCCTCTCTGGACAAAAAGCTCACCACACTGGCAGAGTATGTGGAAAGGATGAAAGAAGGACAAAACACAATTTACTACGCCTGCGGTGAGAGCGTTGACAAAATCGATATGCTGCCTCAGACGGAGATGGTAAAGGAAAAAGGGTATGAAATCCTTTACCTCACTGAGAATATCGATGAGTTCGCAATACAGGTTCTGGCGAGCTACAAGGACAAGACTTTCACAAATATAAGCACGGAAGGGTTGGATCTGGACACCCGGGAGGAAAAGGAAGCCCTCAAAGCTTTCAACGAAGAAAACAAAAATGTGCTTGATCTTATGAAAGAAGCTCTTGGAGACAGCGTGGCCGGAGTGAGATTTACAAACAGGCTGAAAACAAATCCGGTGTGCCTTGTGAGCGACGGATTTCTGAGCGTTGAGATGGCAAAAGTCCTGAGCACTCTTCCGAGCTCTGAAGGGGCAAAAGCTGAGATTATACTTGAAATCAATAAAAATCATCCTATTTCCGAAAAGCTTATCTCCCTTGCCACAGAGGACAAGGAGAAACTGCGGGAATACGCAAAAACGTTGTACGCCCGGGCAAGGCTGATAGAAGGGCTGACAGTGGATGATCCGACCGGTTTCAGCAACACTATAGCAAATCTCCTGGTCTGATTGCCATCTTCCCTATAGGTATGTGAGAACTGTATAATCAGAATTTAAAAAACAAAGAGAATTTCTGCAACAGTGTGAAAATCTTTAAAACCGGTAATTTCAAAAAATTTAAAAAGCAGAATTTCTGAAATTTAACAAATACAAAACAGGCAGTATCAGGAGATACTGCCTGTTTTGCTAAATCAGATTTTTGCAGTCTGTACTGCATGGAGGACTATATTAAAAAGGAATTGTAGAAAAGAACCGCCGGAAACCCAGCTGATTATATATATTCAGTTAGCTATTGCTAACCTGTAAATATAATACCACCAAAAATATATCATGTCAACAATTTCAGAAAAATTTTTTAAAATTTTCCGGAATTTCTTAAAACTTAATAGCTTTTTTATATTTTGATTGTCAGGATATTTACACTGATCGATATTTAACAGACTATGAATTTACAGCTGCGTCCATAGAAATTTACAAAAGTCAAGTACTTGTGATATTGGAAAATAAAACTGCAATCAATAAACTTTTTAAAGCTTTACAACATTTATCCTGCTCTTTTCCGCTGCGTTAAAATCTATAATTTCAGGCGCTTCCGGATAAAATTTTTTATCAATGGGGTCAATAATTCTTTAAATTTATTTCCTTATAAATTTACTGTCAACTTCTGCAGTATCATCACTCACAAACCTTTCTATTTTCATGTGAAGATCGTACTTTTCTCTGAGTCTTGATATTTCTTTCATCATAGGGATGTGTGATGGCTGTCAAGAGCCCGGCTGTCCTCCCAGCTGTCAATAAGCAGGACGGTCTCCGGGTCTTTAAGGGATATATAGTATTCATATCCAAGGTTCCCTTTTTCCGCTCTGATTGCTGCAGCTGTCCCGCTTTCCTCCATTTCTCTGGCAAATTTCAAAGCAGAGCCGGAGTTGCCTGTATAATGAATATTTACTGTTATAGCCATAAATATATCCTCCTTGAAAATATAAAATCAGTCTAACACAGCGCAGATTCAATATCAAATAAAACTTTTTAAAAAATTTTTGTAACGGTCGGCTCTACATTGCCGTCTTATTTAAAAAGGAAAGCTGAAATAGCCCGAAAAGGAGGAATTGCAAACGGAGGATTTTAAAAAGATATACCTTGAATACTTTGACCTTATATACAATTATTCACTCTCAATTTGCAAAAATCCCACTGGGTTGAGGACATAACGCGGGAAACTTTTCTCAGGGCAATGACAAAAATCGAAACATTCCGCGGAGAGAGCAAATTCAGCGTATGGCTCTGCCGGATAGCAAAAAATCTCAGCTATTCATACCTCAGGAAAGAGATGAAAACGGAACAACTTGATGACAATGAAAATCGAAATATATATGACCCAGAGGAAAAGATCGAGACAGACCGGACAGCTTCACGGATTTCACTGGCAATGGATAATCTTCCGGATGTTTATAATGAGGTATTCAGAATGAGGGCTGTCGATGAACTTACATTCTGGGAGGTAGGTTCACTTTACGGCAAAAGCGACAGCTGGGCCAGGGTTACATACCACAGGGCAAAAATAAAGATCAGGGAGATGATAAAATGAAATATCGGTGCAGAGTTATAAGAGATCTGCTTCCGCTTTATGTTGACGGGGTGTGCAGCGAGGAAAGCTGCCTTATAGTTGAGGAACATATAAAAGAGTGTGAGGAATGCAGAAATCTACTGGAAGAGATGACTCACAATTCCTCTGTACCCCGGGCGCCGGAAAATCCGGCCAATGAACAGAGTAAGGCCAACGGATTCAGAAAATTAAAGAAAAATGTTATGAAGAAGCACATAGTTGTGGCCCTTGCTTCCTTTGCCCTGGCTGTGGCTTCGTTTACAGGAATTGTTTACTATCTTGGAACTACTGTAAGGACAGTGAAAAATGCGGAAAATATAAAAGTTGCAATGGAGGGCGGAGAAATAACAGGAAAACTCTTTGGCAGCAGAGTGAAAAATATGACAATCAAAAATGTGTACAAAGATGACTTGGGCAGTGAAAAGTATACTATGTTTTTCTGCATTGGAGACACGAGACTTGAAGATCTGATGACTGGAAATGATGAGGTCAGTTCATTTGTACTCTGCCCAAAGGAAAAAGGTGCCGATAAAATAGAGAAAATCGACTACTACACAGGGGACTACAGCGACCTTGAAGAGATGACAAATGAAGAGCTCAAAGCAGTAACAGACAACGCCGAGCTTGTCTGGAGCCGGAATAATAGCTGAACCTTTTACAGTACATTGTTATTTTCAAAGTGACAAGGTCACTTACAAAGTTATCTTTTGAATGTATTTTAATTATATCAAACAATTTTAAAATATTTTGCCGGAAAAGAGGTTGTTAATATGGCAAAACTTGAAAAAGGAGACAGGTTCCCGGATCTTGAGGTTGACGCAGTGCTGGGAAGAGATGTTTTAAAAGGAACATCTATTGACAAACTAAGAGGTGGGAAACCCACAATGTTCTGGTTCCTGCGCTATATGGGGTGTCCGCCATGCCGATTGGATATTCACCTGCTGACTGAAAAGAAACCGGAATTTGACAAAAAAGGTGTCAATATTATTGCGGTGATGCAGTCAAAACCGGAAGTTGTCCTGAGGGATATGATAGACAAATCCATGGCCTTTCCGCTTATATGCGACCCGGAACAAGCTGTTTACAAAGCCCTGGACATCAAAAGCAGGAAAGAAAACTGGCAGGAAGATGTGACGAGCGAAGATCGGAAAAAGATGGAATATAAGAAAGGTCTTATTGAAGAACTCGGCATAGTACACGGGGAATATGAGGGAAATGAACAACAGCGGCCTGCCTGGTTCTATGTGGATTACGACGGAACGGTACTGGAAGCACACTATGGCAAGTATACCTATGATATGCCGCTGGCAGATGAAGCCCTTGCCAAGATAAAGTAAAGAATATTTCATTAAAAAACTCCGGGAGAAATTGTTCTCCGGAGTTTTTATTTGTCAAATTTTAGGCTTTAAATATTTTCAAAATGAATTTTACAGAATCCATTGGTAAGATTCATATGTTGAAAAACTCATTGTTTAAGCTCAAACCTGACCGACGCCGCTTCCCAGAAATAGAGGGCGGCAACAGATCGGTATGGGGAAAATTTGTCGGTTAACTCATGAAACTTTTCCTCTGAAAGGCTTTCCAGGCTATATAGGCGGCAAATCCCTCTCCTTATGCCAAGGTCCCCGTAGGAAAGCACATCCGGGCGTCCAAGAGAAAATGTGAGCATCATTTCCGCTGTCCACTTCCCTACCCCTTTCAGAGAAACCAATTTCTTTATAACTTCCTCATCAGGAAGAGTTTTTATTTTCTCTGGGTCCAGTTCCCCTGAGAGTGCCGCCCGGGTAATTCCCTTTATATACCGGGCTTTCCTGCTGCTAAGACCTACACTCCTGAGATCTTCTTCCGACAGACCTTCAACTACTTCCGGCTTCCAAGGACCGAATTTTTCCCTGGCCTTGTTCCTGATTGAATTGTGAGCGGCAGTCGAAATCTGCTGACCCATAATACTGTCCACCAAAGCGGAGTAAAGATCAGGATTTATCTGTCTCTGAATCGGTCCGGTCTTTAATATAAAATCTCCCAATATTTTATCTTTTGAAGACAGGTACTCAATCCGCTTGTCATCATATTCGAAATACTTATTTTCCATATTTTTCCTCTCGCTGAATTAGAACTTTTCAGAAAAATAAATTAACGGTTATAGATGGGATCAGTTTTTTTAAATTTTTGCGTATTTCCGCTCCGGAGTTATTCTACCATAAATTCAAGAAAATTGATATATTCCTGTATATTCTGTTTTTGAGTTATGCGATGGGAAACTTTTATATGTCCGGAATATATCTAAACTTGCAGAATGTTTAAAATATAAATTAATTATTGCTTCTCTGTAAAGCTGGAATTACTCTTGAAATAAACAGTCGAAATTACGTATATAAAGCTTATATTACATTGAAATTTCAGACCTGGTGTGATAGTATTTTGTAAAATCAATGAAGGAGTTATTGTTATGTCACTTGTACACTTTAATTTTGAAAGCCAGTATTTAAACTGCAACACCGATGTCAATATTATTCTTCCCGACAAACCCAGGGATGTGGAGCCCAAAGAATTTTATCAGAGGGACAAAAGATATAAAGTGCTCTGGCTGCTCCACGGGACATTCGGAGATTACACTGACTGGATAAGAAAGAGCAACATTGAACTTTATGCTTGTGAAAAAAATCTAATAGTTGTGATGCCCAGTGCTCTCAATTCAAATTATTCCGACTGGAGCTGTATGATGGGATATGGAATGTTTTCATTTCTCACTGAGGAACTTATGCCGATTGTATACAACTGGTTCCCCGCATCTGACAAGAGAGAGGACAATTTTATAGCAGGACTCTCTATGGGAGGAGAAGGAGCGCTAAAATATGCGGTTAATCACCCTAAAAAATTTGCGGGGGTACGGGTATTGTCCATGTTTGCAAGGGACTGGGAAAATATGAACCCGGCAAAGGGATATGACAATGAAAGGGACTTGGAAAGCTACAGAAACGCCGGTGGCTGGGAAAAATTTGTGGACTCCTATGAAAATCTTCGCAGAATAATAAAGGAAAAGAAAGATAGCGGAATGCTTCCGAAAATGTTTTTTGCCTGCGGTGAGGATGACTTTCTTTTTGAAGGATACAAAGAATTCAAAAACTGGGCAAAAGAGACAGGGCTTGACGCTGTATTTGAAGAGACTCCAGGTTATACACATGAATGGAGATTCTGGGATCTGGCGATACAGCACGCTCTTACATTCTTTGGACTAGACAATGACAAAGATGAGGGCAACCCATTCTGAATATCTTCATATCAGAATATAAAGCGATAAAGAAAACAAAATCATTTGCATTAAGTTTTGTTGTTAAAGCTTAAAGCGTTATTGTTCTGTGTAATAATTTCTGAATATATTTGTTTATAGAAATCCCGCCGCATTGCGGCGGGATAAATTATTTAAAGGTAAATTTCAATAAAGAACCTTGCTCAAAAATTCCTTAGTTCTGGGATTCTGGGGATTCCCGAAAATCTGTTCAGGTGTACCTGACTCGGCAATTATCCCATTATCCATAAACAGAACCCTGTCGGAGACTTCTTTAGCAAATCCCATCTCGTGGGTGACAATAATTGCGGTGAGGCCTCCATTGACAAGATCCCTTATTACCCGGAGGACCTCTCCCACCATCTCAGGGTCCAGAGCAGATGTAGGCTCATCAAAGAGCATGACATCAGGCTCCATAGCAAGTGCCCTTACAATGGCAAGGCGCTGCTTCTGGCCGCCGGAAAGTCTGCGGGGGTACTCATCTTTTTTGTCTAGAAGGCCAACTCTTTCAAGAAGTTCATTAGCCATAATTTCGGCCTCTTCTTTGGTCTTCTTTTTAAGCATGACCGGGGCAAGGGTAATGTTTTCTTTCACTGTCATATGAGGAAATACATTGAAATGCTGGAAAATCATTCCCATTTTCTGCCTGTGAAGGTTGATATCCACCTTTTCGTTGGTTATATCCACGCCTTCAAAAATTATCTGCCCCTGTTCCGGAGTTTCCAGCATGTTCAGGCAGCGGAGGAATGTGCTTTTCCCGCTGCCGGAAGCTCCTATTATTGTTACTACTTCTCCCTTTTCAACATGCTCATTTATACCTTTTAAAACTTCAAGTTTTCCAAATGACTTATGAAGATTTATAACGTCAATCACTTACCCTTAACCTCTTTTCATACATTCTTACAAAAGTGCCGAGAATCGTTGTAAGCATAAGATAAAGCACACCGCTTACAATAACAGCCGGAAGGAACGAATAGGTAGCACCCCCAATTACATTTGACTGTGTTGTCAGCTCTCCAACAAAGAAAGTAGAGGCAAGGGATGTCTCTTTTATCATCATAACAAGTTCATTCCCCAGAGCGGGAAGAATATTTTTTACTGCCTGAGGCATTACAATTTTCCACATAGTTTGCGTTGAAGTCAGCCCAAGACACCTTCCTGCCTCCATCTGACCTGGATCTACGGCTGCAATACCTGAACGTATTATTTCGGCAACATAACCGGCGCTGTTGAATATCAATGCTATAAGAACGCACTGCACTTTGCTCAAATCCAAAAATGAAAAATATTGTGGTACAAGGAAGTAGAAGAAATAAAGCTGCAACAGAAGAGGGGTGCCTCTTATAACTTCAACATAAACAGTAGCTATTACCCCAAGTGGTTTTATTTTTCCTATATGAAATCTGGACATCTTCATATAGGCAATGAATGAGCCCATAACAAGTCCCATTGCAACAGTTATGACTGACAGTTTTACAGTCATTACAACGCCTTGCCAAAATGCCCCCCTGTAAGCCCAGAATAAATTAAAAGCTCTAGCGAACAAAAAAATATCCCCCTTTACGGCATGCAATATCCGGCAAAACCAAAAGTCTGCCGGATATTGTATCAATTAGTCTTAAAATTAAAATCTTTGTCCTTATCCGATTGCCAGGCCAAGATCCATTGCCTTCTTTGTGTACTCCTCCCTGAGTTCAATAAAGTCTATCTCTGGATCTTCGTTCATAGCATTTATGGCTTCATCTATCTCTTTGCCAAGAGCAACCGAACTCTTGTTCAGAAGAGCTACTGTTCCCTCACTCTTGTAATCAAAGTGGAAAGGTGCCATTGCAAGCCGTGTCTCTTTATTCCTTTCAATAAATACTGAGCCGGTTTCACTTGTAGTACATAACCCGTCAACACGGCCCATAAGTAAATCCTGAAGTCCAAGTTCAATATTGTCTATATTGACAAGTTCAACATCAATACCATCTGCCTGTAGTTGATTCTTTACAAATCCTTCCTGAAGTGAACTAAGCTGAGCAGCAAGCTTTTTCCCTGTAAAATCTTCTTTTTTGGTATAATTAGGAGCATCTTCTGCCAACATAAGAACACCCTGGAAACTGTTTTCATCTTCATCAAGGTTATAAGGTGCAGTCATATAATAATTTGCAGCACGTTCCTCGGTTTTACCATAACCGTTGACTGAGAAATCAACCCGCTGCGTATCCACAGCTGCTATACAAGCTTTGAACTGCATTTCCTCGATCTTCAATGTTATGTCCTTATCATATTTTTCCCCAATATAATCGGCTATATAATTAGCAACCACAACATCGATACCCATAACTTCGCCGGTATTCGGATCTTTAAAATCACTTGGGGCGAAATCCGGGCTTATAGCAACAACCAGTTCACCTGAATCCAGGACTTTATCCAATGAATCATCAACGACGGATTCAGAAGATACAGTACTAGTATTTTCTGACGCAGAATCGGAGCTGTCTCCGCCTCCGCAAGCTACCAGCGAAAGGGCCAGGACGGCCGCTAACGCCATTGCCAAAAATTTCTTCATCTTATTTACCTCTCTGTTTAGTTTTTTGGTATGAAAGTATTTTACGCTAATTTTTATGCCATGTCAACGTATAAATATATATTTTTAAATCTTTGTAGACTTGCACAATAATATTATTTATCTGCCTGTTATTTTAGATGTTTTACAGATAAATCGATGTCATAATCTGTAAATTTTCAGTAATTTAATGAAATAAGGCAGGATAGATTTTAAAAATTCAATAATTTAAAATAAATATTCACTACATTTTGAATAATTTGTGCCTTTTATTCAATTTTTTAAAAAATGCTCTGAAAAAATGATTTTAAAATTTATACATTTATTTTATTTGCGATGAAATTTATTCAAGGGCTTCACTTATTGTTTACAATGTCTCCTTTGTGATATACTCCAGAAAAGAGGTTATTGCTATGA
>CAZYZR010000007.1:0-2776 GCA_964651945.1 uncultured Oscillospiraceae bacterium
GATGTGGCGGAAAATATCATATCCACGTACATTATCACTCCGTAAGCCGCCACTCCGTCGGTGCCCGCGTATTTCAGCAGCTGCAGGTTAAAAAGTATGCCCACCACCGAGCTTGATATCCCGGAGAGAAATTCGGACATGCCATTGCTGCAGGCGAGCCACAGGGCCCTCATGTCCACTTTCATCTTACCCAGCCTCAAAGGCCAGTTGCTGTCCTTCCTTCTAAACAGAAAAATGGGTATTATCCCGCCCACGCACATGCTTATCGCAGTGGACAGTGCCGCACCGGTGAGCCCCATATCGAACGCTATCACCATTACGGCCTCCAGGGCTATGTGGATAAAGCCCGAGGCAGTGGTTATGTACATGCTTATCTTGGGCTTTTCAGCGGCAATCAGAAAGCCCTGAAAAGTGTACTGCAGCATCATCGGCGCAAGACCCAGCAGTGCTATCCTGCCGTATTCCACGCAGTAGGGCAAAAGCCGGTCCGTGGCCCCGAGAAGCCTTGAAATGGAGGGAAGAAAAATTATGCCTGCCACACCGAAGAGAAGGCCCACTCCGGCGCAGACATACACAAAAAAGGAAAACAACCCGTTGGCCCTCCGGCTGTCCCCCTCACCCATGGTCTTTGCCACCAGGGCAGTGCCTCCCACACCTATCATATTTCCCACTGCGCTGAGTATCATAACAAAGGGAAATATCAGGTTCAGTGCGGTAAAAGGATCTTTTCCCACAAAATTTGAGACAAAGAGCCCGTCTATTATTCCGTATATTGAGTTTATCAGTACGCTGAGAACCGAGGGAACGGTAAACAGAATCAGTTTTTTGTAGTCAAAATGGTCGGATAGCTGTATCAATTTTTGAATCTCCTTCTGAATTTATAGCGGAAAGTCCGTATTTCGGACTCAATAGGCAAAAAATATATCAGTGACAGGTGCAAAGTTTGATGAATCTAACTTTCCGGTTCCGCAAAATCCCCTTTTCAATAACGGTTTATTGCGCAAAATTGGCAAAACCCGTAAAATCAGGAATACTCTAACAGAAAAACAGCGGCAAAGAAGTGCAAAAGCAGAAAGCAGCATTTTATCCCAGTGTAGACATCATCTGCCGGAAAATGGAGGCGTATTTGTCAAGGCTGACAACCAGAGTCTCCCAGTCCCGCCCCATCCGAAGGGCGGTGGATTTTTCAGCCCCGTCGAGAAGAGCAATGGTTCTCCCACACAGCTTTATGCCCTCCTCTGTGAGGGATATTTCCTTGTTCCTTCGGTCTCCCCGCGACTCTGACAGGGTCACAAGTCCCTTTTTTGCAAAAGTGGCAATCACGCTGTTCACCGTCTGCTTTGGCAAAAGTGTTTTGTCGCACAGATATTTCTGAGTGCAGCTGCCCGCCTTCTGCATATAGATGTAGCACAGCACTATAAGCCCCGTGTAGGATAGCCCGTTTTTGCGGGCAAATTCCGTATACTGGGCGTCAAGGCGTTGCCAGCTGTCGAAAAATATATCCTGTTGTTTTGAAATATCCTCCATAAATCCCCCGATTAGTACGAAATTAATACTTATTATACCACCTGTAAAGTTCTTGTCAACTGACAAATAAAAGGCGCCATTAGGCGCCTTTTTTCGCTTTTCTGCCCTTATGACGGGCAGCGGGATTTTCTTTTAAACCAGGAAAGTCTTGTAGTCCCGATAGTTCTTTTCCAGCAGTGTGGGGGTGTCAAGGCCGTAGGGACATTTGCCCTTGCACTGCCCGCAGTGGAGACAATTTTCTATTTTTTTCATCTCTGCCTGCCACTCCGGACTCAGGTACCCGGCAGCAGGTGCTCGGCGGAGGAGCAGGGACATCCTGGCACAGGTGTTTATCTGTATTCCCACAGGACAGGGCATACAGTACCCGCAGCCGCGGCAGAAATCTCCGGCGAGCTCCTTTCTCTCGGCTTCTATGAATTTCTCAGTTTCCCCTGTCATCTTCGGGGGATTGTCGTTGTAGGACAAAAATTCGTCCAGTTCCCTCTCCCTCTGAATTCCCCAAATGGGGACCACGGGATACTGGGAAAGAAACGCGTAGGCCGCATCGGACCTGGTGATCAGCCCCCCGGCAAGAGCTTTCATGCAGATAAAGCCCATGTCGTTTTCCCGGCAGAGCTTCACAAGCTCCAGTTCCTGGTCTCCCGCAAGGTATGAAAAGGGGAACTGAAGGGTCTCGTATAGGCCGCTGCGTATTGCATCCTTTGCCACCGTGAGTCGGTGGTTGGTTATCCCGATGTGCCTTATTTTCCCCTGCCGCTTTGCCTCCAGCATAGCTTCGTAAAGGCCGCTGCCGTCTCCGGGGACTGGGCAGAACGAGGGGTTGTGAAACTGATAAATGTCAATATAGCTGGTCTTGAGCTTTTCGAGGCTCTCCTCCAGATCACTCCAGAATCCCTCCACAGTGGTGGACATGGTCTTTGTGGAGATAACTATTTTCTCCCTCACATCCGAAAGAGCCAACCCAAGTTTTTCCTCGCTGTCGCTGTAGGCGCGGGCGGTGTCAAAGTAATTTATCCCGTTGTCATAAGCCTTTCTGAGGATTTTTACCGCTTCCTCCTTGCCGACGCGCTGAATGGGCAGGGCGCCGAACCCGTTTTTGCAAACGGTTATGCCTGTCCTGCCAAGTCTGACGGTTTCCATATATATCATCCTTTCAAAAAAATTTTAAAAATTGTCAAAACGGCAATATAAGCCTTGGGAAATGCCCTAAACAATTATCCCACAAACAGGGGGATTTTTCAATTAAATT
>CAZYZR010000007.1:2876-15697 GCA_964651945.1 uncultured Oscillospiraceae bacterium
AAAAATTACTGCCTGTAGTCCTTGGGGGAGACGTTGACCATCAGTGTCTTGTAAGGCGGATTCTTGGCTATCTTGTCCTTGAACTCCTCCTTTGCCTTCTCCAGAACATCGGGGTTCTCCAGGAGATCAATCACTGAGTTTGCCATTATTGAGGCAGAGGCGTGCATTCCGCGCTTTGCGGCCCGGGATTTGCCCTGTGCAACCGTGCCCCAGCTGTGTCCCACTGTGCCGGCTGCCAGGGTTGCGGCCATAAAGTTGCAAAGAGGTGTGACCCAGCTCACATCGCACACGTCGGAGCAGATCATAGAATCTCCCACCTTGGCGGTGTCATCGTAGACCTTTTCCGCATCGGGGGTGGTGCCGACCCGGACAAACTTCTTGCCGTACTCTATCTCCCGCGGGGTGTAGTCCAGGGGGAGGGTTGCCTTCATATTCTCAAGTACCAGGTTGTTCAGGGTGTCATTGGGAAGGATGTTGGCGTAGTTGTTTATGATCTGTGCCCCTTTGAAAGTGGTGCCGGTCATAAGGGCAGCGCCCTTTGCTATGTCGCAGACGCGGTCGTAGACCTCCGAGAGGTAAGTCTGGTCCTCATTGCGGAGAATGTAGAATCCCTCGGCCTCCTGCTGCACTATGTTGGCGGCATTTCCGCCGGTGTTGGTTATGGAGTAGTGCATAAGGGTGCCGGGCTTTACATGCTCGCGAAGGAAGTTCAGCCCTACATTCATAAGCTCCAGGGCATCCAGTGCGCTCCTGCCCTGATCCGCCAGAGCTGCGTGAGCAGCCTTGCCCTCAAAGCGGAAGTATGCTGACAGGACGGCCAGGCCGTGGTCAGTCACATCCCAGGTGGTGCCGGGGTGCCAGGTGATGGTGGCGTCCACATCGTCGAACATGTGGGCCAGGACCATAAACACCTTTCCGCCGCCGCCCTCTTCTGCGGGACAGGCGTAGTAGCGGATTGTGCCCTTCATATTGTGGGCCTCCATATACTCCTTCACAGCGCATGCCGCTTCCATTCCGCCGGTGCCCAGCAGGTTATGACCGCAGCCGTGTCCTGGCTGGCCGGGCGTAATGGGATCCAGGTGGGTTGCATCCTCCTTCTGGGAAAGGGACGCCAGGGCGTCGTTTTCCCCCAGGATGGCTATTACGGGTTTCCCCTCGCCCCACTGGGCCGTGAAAGCGGTGGGCATATCCGCCACTCCTCTTTCAACCTTGAATCCTTTCTTCTCCATAAAGTCCGCCTGCAGCCGGCTGGATTTGCTCTCCTGAAAACAGGTCTCGGCATATCCCCAGACAGCATCGGAGACTTCTTCGAATTCTTTTCTGTCTTTTTCGATGAGTTGCTTCAGTTCATCTCTTATCATCTTTCCTTCTCCTTTCTGTAATCGGCTTTTGTGCTATCAGATAAAGTATAAAACAAAAAAATCCGCTTTGTCAATAAACCCGGCAAATTGCAGCGATTTTTGCAATTTTGGGCCAAAAACACCTTTGATTCCCAATATCGGCGGGGAATACGCTATTTGCAAAAATTTCCTCTTTCTGTCACAGACAGCTGCCTAAATCATTCAGCCTCCGCCCCGTTGTTCAGCTCCCGGAACATATTCCGCACCGAGGGGGCGTTCTTTGTCAGCTTTTTTATGGACAGGTCCTGGGCCTTGTCGTTGGCGAGTCTGAGATTTTTCTGGGAGGACGTGAGAGCCTCTTTTACTTTTTCAAGCTCCTTTATGCTCTTGTCTATTTCATCTATAGCTTCATTGAATCTCCTGCTGGCCAGGTCGAAGTTTTTCCCGAACCGGTTCTTGAAAGCGTTCATGTTTTCCTCAAAGTGAACCAAATCCACCTGCTGGTTTTTCACAACCCGCAGCTCCTGCCTGTATTTCAGGGAATTCAGGGCTGCGTTGCGCAGCAGGGTTATTATCGGGATAAAGAACTGGGGCCTTATCACGTACATTTTTTCGTAGCGATAGGACACGTCCACTATTCCGTCGTTGTAAAGCTCGCTGTCCGCCTCCAGCATGCTTACCAGGACGGCATATTCGCACCCTTTTTCCCTTCTGTCCTTGTCAAGCTCCGTAAAAAAGTCCTCGTTTTTGTGCTTTGTACGGGTTTCGTCCGACTCGTTTTTCATCTCGAACATTATGGATATGAACTCAGTGCCGTTTTCGTCGCACTCTCGGAAAATGAAGTCCCCCTTGCTGCCGGTCCTGGCGTCGTTGTCCTTTTCAAAGTAGGCATTGGGGAATGCGGTCATCCTTATTTTGTTGAACTGAGCTAAGCAGTGCTGCTCCAGGCTCTCCCCCACCATCTTGGTGGACTGCCTGGCCTTGAAGTCCTTGTATCTCTCTATCTCCTCGTCCTTGAACTTCAGCTCGGCCTCATACCTGTCCTTCAGGTTTTTCTCTTTGAGCCGAATCTCGTTGTCCTTGCCGGTGAGCTCCCGCTTAAGCTGCACTATCTGGGTGTCCTTCCGGCTTATCTCACCCTGCTTGTCCCGGAGAGCCTGGCTGACGGCCAGCTGCTTTTCCCCCTCGGATTTGTCTATTGCTGCCCTGAGCCTCCGTATCTCCCGGTCCTTTTCGTTGAGGGCGGCAGCCGCCTCGGCGCTGTTTTTGCTTATCTCCCGGTTTTTCTCCATTACAGCTTCGCTGACGGACAGCTTTCTGTCGGTCTCGGCCTTGTCCATTGCCGCGCTGAGGCGCCGGATTTCCCGGTCTTTTTGGGCAAGCCTGGAGTCCATTTCCCGCTTTTCCCGGGAAAATTTCTTTTCCCGCTCCATACCGGCTATCCTTACCTCATCTTCCTTTTTCCGGACGATCTCCTTTTCGCGTCTGGCCAGCTCCTTTGAAAATTCCCGGTCTCTGACCTGCTGCAGTATCCGGGCATACCCGGACTCATCCACCTGAAAAACCCGCCCGCAGTTGGGGCATTTGATTTCCCGCATTTTTTCCTCCATCCCGGGGTTTTCCCCCTTTTTGTGAAGTGTATTATACCACTTTTCACAATTTTTCTCAAGATGTCCCTGCCCCGACTTTCAAAGCCGGGCTTACGCGCACGGAAATTTCTATGCGGAGGATTTTTGTGAATAAATCCTTTTGCAGCCGGGCAACACCGCAATCGGGGCCGCTTTTTAAAACATTATTTTTTTAATAATTAATGCTTTTCCTTAGTGTGACCGCTCAAAGAAGACAGAATTTTAAAAATTCGGTTGGTATTTTTTCCGTGAGAAAAACCATATTGCAAAAGATCAAATTCTTAAGCCGGGTTCAGAAAAGGGCAAAATAAAACCGCCCGAAGGCGGTTTTATAAAATATTCCGGAATTAATCTTTCAGCGCCGCGAAGTGCTCCTCGTTAACTGTGTAGTGAAGGGTCTCGGGCAGTGAGAAGAGAATCGGGAGACGTACGAATATCTCTGCCGCTATGTAAATTATAAAGAGGAGAGATGGGTTCATAACGTCGTAGACATACCCTGCAATGGCCGCCATAGCAGCTGAAATCAGGGATCCTATCATGTTGTTGGCCCCGGCCCAGCGGCCCCTGGCCCAGGCGGGGACGAGCTCGTGCTGCACAGAACCAGCCAGCACCTGTCCTATCTCCTGGAAACCTGCCAGCATTCCAACCACTATCAGAGTGGAGGTGTTGTTTGAGAATATCAGCAGCAGCAGACCCGCAATATACAGGAGAATGGTGGATGTCAATGTTACTTTCCTGCCGAATTTGTCCGAAAGTATCCCGAAGAGATATCCGCATACCACGGATGTCAGGGCGGTGGCGGTGGTCATTGCCGCAAGCTGCCCTGCGCTGGCCCCCTTTACCTCAGCCGCATAGAGCTGGAGAAAGGGAACTATCATAGCTATGGGCATGCGGGCTACTCCAACAGTTATGACCCACTTAAGACAGTTTTTGTCCGCTCTCATCATAGCCCAGGCGTCCTTGAAGGCGTTGCGCTTTTCCTTCGGAACTCCGCTTCCCATGCCGCGGACATCCAGTTTAAACACCACGATGACAAGGGATATCACCGTGAGAAGCACGGTAAAGAAGAAAAGGGGCCTTATCTGATTTGCGTTTGTAGGGGTGCCGGAGACCTTCATTACGTTCACCAGGAACCAGCCGGAAAAGGCGGGCCCTATCATTCCCAGCACGCCGGCTGCCAGGGTCTCACACACCAGCATTCCCTTTGCTCTGTCGCAGTTGGCAAGGCAGTTGCCGCAAATATTGGAGCAGCTCTGTCCTCCGAGGGTGGAACCCATCTGATGCAAAAACAGCCCAAGGGCCGCCACCTGCCACACCGGAGCTCCCCAGAAAGCCAGATAGCCTCCTGCCAGAATGAGAATGCCTATTATATACATCTTCTTAGGTCCGTGCATATCTATCTGCTGCCCGAGAATCGGGCCCAGAAGAGCCGCTGCCACAAGACCTGCGGATGTTACGAATCCGATTTGTGTTTCGCTTGCCCCCATCAGGACTATGTACAAAGTCAGATAGGGCAGGACCAGTTTGTATGCCAGACGCTCAAGAGAAGTGCGGATAACCGTGATTTTCCACGCGGGCATCTGTGCCTTCCAGAAGGCAAAAATGTTGAGCCCGGAGGAAGAGGAACTTCCCGAGGCGTTGGGCGTGGTGACGCTGCTTGCCATTTTTTGCTTTTCTCCTTTATTGATGTATTGAGCGCGGGTCTCCCGCGCCGTTCGTTCCTTTTTGTACACCTGGCTTTTGTGCCGGGGGCACTCCGGTTTGTGTACTTTAACAGTATAGTTTCAAAATCTCGGTTTGTCAACAGAAATCCGGAATAATCGGGGCGAAAAAATAACCCCGGTAAATAATTTTACTCAGCTTCCCCATCACCCGAAAGCTCCGGCTTTTTCAGGCCGCGACAGGGAATTTTTTCAGAAAAAATTCCGCGCTGAAAATATTTTTCTTCGCAGTCTGCGGCATTCAAAAACCACATCGGAAATTTATGAGTATCTGAATAAAGAACCTGATGATCAATTTTTACCCCGGGATCCGAATTTTGCATATCCGGGAGAGAATTGGGAATTGCGGCAGGATGATGGAAAATTATCATAAAAATCCCGCACTCAGAGGGCGATTTCAACAGAGGGAAGGTTACCCGGACCGTGGCATTAAATTTCTGACATAAAAATGCCGCAGGGCCAAAAGCTCTGCGGCAATGGTGCGGGTATCAAATTTTCTCCGGAACTCAGCCTTTATAAATTGGCCTTTATTTGGAATTTCTTCTTTATCGCTTGAATTTTCACAAGCAATCCGGCAAATTGCGGGAATTGCCGGCAAAATTCCGGCTTTGGAACAATGGAAAATTCACAAGCCGGCCTGTGCTAGTCAAACAAGTCCCTCAGGGTCTTGAAAAATCCTTTTCTCTGCTCGTAGTTTTCCTCCTTCAGGGTCCGCTCAAAGGCCTGCAAGGCCTTTTTCTGTTCCCTGTTCATCCTCTTGGGTATCTCCACCACCACGGTGACGTACTCATCCCCTCTGCCGCGCCCGTTCAGGTACTGTATTCCCTTGCCGCGCAGGCGGAACTGAGTGCCGCTCTGAGTGCCCTCGGGCACGTTGTACCGCACTTTCCCGTCCACCGTGGGCACAACCACCTCGTCCCCGAGCACTGCCTGGGAGTAGGTGATGGGCACATTCACGTAGACATCATACCCGTCGCGGGAGAGAATCGGGTCCGGGCGGACAGTGATAATCACTATGGCGTCCCCGGCCTGTCCGCCGTTGGTGCCTGCGTCCCCCTGCCCTCTCATGGCGAGACTCTGATCGTCGTTTATCCCCGCCGGGATGTTTACCTCTTTTTTGACTGTGACATTGACCTTCCCGCTTCCTCCGCACTTGCGGCAGGGGTCGCTTATTATCTTTCCCTTTCCTCCGCAGTCGGGGCAGGGGACGGTGTTCTGTATCACTCCGAAAGGCGTCCTCTGGGTCTGGGTCACGTAGCCCGCCCCGTGGCAGTGGGGACACACCGTGACCTTTCCGTCGCGGCTGCCCGTGCCGTGGCAGTCGGGGCACTGCTCCTGCCTTGAGAATTGTACCGTCTTTGTGACCCCGTGGGCTGCCTCCATAAAGGACAGGGATACTCCCACCCTGACATCCGCCCCTTTTCTCGGGGCATTCTGATCCGACCTGCGGGAAGTGCTGCCTCCAAAGCCGCTAAATCCCCCGCCGAAGAAGTTTTCGAATATGTCGTTGATGTCAACTCCGCCGGTAAATCCTCCGGAGCCGCCGAATCCGTCAAAACCTCCGGGGTTAAAGTTCGGATCCACCCCGGCCTGGCCGTAGGTGTCGTACCTCTGCTTTTTCTCCGGATCGGAGAGAATTTCGTAGGCCTCGTTGACCTCTTTGAATTTCTTCTCCGCCTCGGCGTCCCCGGGATTAAGATCCGGGTGGTACTTCTTGGCCTTTTTGCGGTAGGCCGCCTTTATTGTGGCTTCATCGGCATTCCTGTCTATTCCCAGGACTTCGTAGTAATCTTTTTTATCTGCCAAAGTATAACCTCGCCTTTAATATCAACGGGCAAAAGGAGGGTTTGCCCGACCCCCCTTTTCCCCGAAAAGCTCTGTCAGTTGACGTCTTTGAAGTCGGCGTCCACCACATTGTCGTCAGGTCCGTTTCCGCCGCCCCGGTTATCTGTTCCGGGGCCTGCGCTGCCGGACTGATTGGACTGCTGCGTGGCCTGTTCGTACATCTTCTGAGTGGCCCGGTGAAGGGTGGACTCCAGGGCATTCATTTTGTCCTTTATCTCGCTTATGTTGCCCGACTGAAGGACATTCTTCAGTTCAGCCTGCTTTGAAGCTATGTCGCTCTTCTCGTTCTCGCTGATTTTGCCCTCTAGGTCCTTAAGAACCTTGTCGGTCTGATACACTAAGCTGTCGGCCTGGTTGCGGGTCTCCACCTCTTCCCTGCGCTGCTTGTCCTGCCGGGCGTACTGCTCAGCCTCGCGGACGGCTTTTTCAATGTCTTCCTTGGACATGTTGGAGGAGGAGGTTATTGTGATGGCCTGCTGCTTGCCTGTGCCCATATCCCTGGCGGAGACGGACACTATGCCGTTGGCGTCTATGTCGAAGGTGACTTCGATCTGAGGCACACCTCTGGGAGCCGGGGCGATGCCGTCCAGGTTGAAGATTCCCAGGGACTTGTTGTCCGCAGCCATCTCCCTCTCGCCCTGCAGCACATTCACCTGCACAGAGGGCTGGTTGTCCGCCGCAGTGGAGAATATCTGGCTCTTTTTGGTCGGTATCGTGGTGTTCCTGTCTATTATCTTTGTGAAGACGCCGCCGAAGGTCTCAATGCCCAGCGACAGAGGGGTCACATCCAGAAGGAGTATTCCCTTTACGTCTCCTCCCAGGACGCCGCCCTGTATTGCGGCACCCAGGGCCACGCACTCATCCGGGTTAATTCCCTTGAAGGGCTCCTTGCCCATAAAGTTCTTTACCGCATCCTGAACAGCGGGTATCCTGGTGGAACCGCCCACAAGAAGGACCTTGTTGAGGTCGGAGGGGGTCAGTCCGCTGTCCCGGAGAGCCTGGCGCACCGGGCCCATGGTGGATTCCACCAGGTCGTGGGTCAGCTCGTCGAACTTGGCCCTTGTCAGGGTCATATCCAGGTGCTTGGGGCCTGTGGCGTCCACTGTTATGAAGGGCAGGTTGATGGATGTCTGCATTACGCCGGACAGCTCTATCTTTGCCTTCTCTGCGGCTTCCTTAAGCCTCTGGGCAGCCATTTTGTCGTTGCGAAGGTCTATGCCGGTGTCCTTTTTGAAATCATCTGCCATCCAGTTGATTATCCTGTTGTCGAAGTCATCGCCGCCCAGGCGGTTGTTGCCTGCGGTGGCCAAGACTTCCTGGACCCCGTCGCCCATCTCTATGATTGAAACATCGAATGTGCCGCCGCCCAGGTCGTAGACCATTATCTTCTGATCCCGTTCCTTGTCCACTCCGTATGCCAGTGCCCGGGCAGTGGGCTCGTTTATTATTCTCTTTACGTTGAGGCCCGCAATGGCCCCTGCGTCCTTTGTGGCCTGGCGCTGTGCGTCGTTGAAGTAAGCCGGCACGGTAATGACGGCCTCGGTGACGGGCTCACCAAGATACCGCTCGGCGTCCTGTTTCAGCTTTGACAGTATCATTGCGGAGATCTCCTGCGGGGTGTAGGATTTGCCCTCGATTGTAACCCTGTAGTTGGTGCCCATCTCCCTCTTTATGGAGGACACGGTGCCCTCGGGGTTTGTGATGGCCTGTCTCTTTGCCACCTGGCCTATAAGCCTCTCCCCGTTCTTTGAAAATCCCACCACGGAAGGGGTGGTTCTCATCCCCTCAGGGTTTGCTATCACAACCGGCTCGCCGCCCTCCATGACGGCTACGCACGAGTTTGTGGTCCCAAGGTCAATGCCTATAATCTTGCTCATAATATCTTCTCCTTAAATTATTTTTTCTGTTTTATCTATGTAAAAGCCCAAAGGCTTTGCCGGTTAATTTTTTTCAGTCAGCAGCTCACCGCCACCACTGTGTGCCTGATAACTTTGTCTCCTATTTTGTATCCCTTTTGGAACTGCTTGGTGACAATCCCCGCTTCTTTTCCTTCCACCTGTTCCTGCATCACTGCGCTGTGAAGATTCGGATCAAAGGGCTTGTCCAGGGCGTCTATCTCTTCCACCCCCAGTTTTGCCAGAGCGTCCCGGGCGGAGGTCAGGGTCATCTCAATCCCCTTTTTGAAGTTTTCGTCGGAGCACGGGGCTTCCAGTGCCCTCTCCAGAGTGTCCACTATGGGGAGAATCCGGGTCACCGCCGATATCAGCCCGGACTGAAAGCTGTCCGCCTTTTCCTTCCGGGCCCTCTTGCGGAAGTTGTCGTATTCCGCCAGGGTCCTTATGTGGGCCTCCTTCGTCTCCCGGGCGGTTTTTTCCGCCTCCCGGAGCTTTGACTCATTTTCGGTGAGCTTATTTTCCAGAGCCTCTATCATCCGGGACAAATCCAGGGTGACCACCTCGTCATCCGGGGGCTTTCCGCCGTCATCCTCCGGCTTTTCTTTGGCATCTTCCCGCGTCTTTTTCTCGCCATTGAGGTCCCCCGGAGCCTTTTCTCCGATATCTTCCGGATTTTCACCGGGGTTTTCTCTCTCTGCCTTGCCCTCCCGGGGCTGCCCGGTTTTCTCCGCCGGTTCCCGCCCGGGCTTCTGGGAGATGATTTCTGAGGCCTTACCCGCCTCTTCTTCCCGCCGCTCTCCCTCAATCGGGATTATCTCCGGGTCACCGGCCTTATTGCCGCGGTCTCTCTTTTTTCTGTTGTCCATCTGCTTTCCTTTCAGAATTTATGCGCCGGAAACCGATTTTGTCAGCAACTGTGAAAAATACTCCACCGCCCACAGAAGCCTGTTGTAGTCCACCGTCTGGGGGCAGAGGACCGCCAAAACGCCGCTGACGGCGCTCCCCGCGAAGTACTTTGTGCAGACAAAGCACGCGTTGTCCATATTTTTTATGGGAAGTTCATCCCCGAAGACCACCGATATTCCCTCGTGCTGCGGAGTGATTATCTTTTCCAACAGGTCTGTATCCGCCAGAAGCCTGAGCACATCCCCTATGTTCCGGTCGAAGTGATGGGTGGCTGCCAGCTTTTCCTGCCCGCTGACGTACACAGGGGGTTTTTCCGCCCCCTCCATCAGGGTCAGGACCCCGGTGAGAAAAGTGGAAAACGCGGGGTTCTCCTTTTCCAGCCGGGAATTCAGAAGGGCAAAATAGTTTTTGTCCAGGTCACTGTAACAGACGTAGCAGAGCCTCTGATTCACCATTTCGCAAAGCTGGGAAAGCTGCCGGTCGGTTATCTCCCGGCCCAGCCTTATCACCCTGGTGTGCACGTCCCCTCTCTCGGTGGTGGCAATCAGGGTCACCGCATACCTTCCCGTCTTCAGGGCAGTGAAATTGACAAACTGAAGATCCGGGTCCCTGGGGGGCGTTATTATAACTGTGTAGCCCAGGATGTCGCTGAACAGCTTTGCCGCCCCGGACAAAAACCTGCCGCTGTCCCCGTCCAGGGAGGAAAACCACTTGTTTATGGTCTCCTTGTCCCGCCGGGACATCTGCCCGGACCTGTCCAGGTTTTCCACGTAGTACCTGTATGCCTTGTTTGTGGGCACCCTTCCCGCCGACACATGGGGCTGGTCCAGGTAGCCCAGTTTTGTCAGTCGGGCCATCTCATTGCGCAGTGTGGCGGAGGACACCGTTATATCCAAAGCCTCCTGCAGCGCGGAGGAGGCAATGGGCTCGCCGCTGTTTATATACATAGAAACTATGGCGTCAAGTATCATCTTGTGCCTTTTGTTGATGTCCATTCCGAGCCCCTCCGATTATTTTTAGCAGTCTCTATGTTCGATTGCTAATTTATATTATAATCGAAATTCTTCCTTTGTCAATATATTTTGCCCCGTTTTTTTAAATTTTCATAAATTTTTTATAATTTCCCCCTCTGCCTCTCCGGAGGCGGTATTGAAAATTCGCAGACCCCTGTGTAGAATGATATATATTCCCCTGGCGGCCTTTGTTTTTTGTGTTTTCATTATTGATATTTTCCGCAGACCGGGGCAAAGGACAGGGGGACTGCCAAAACAGCACTTTGTCAGTCGGGAAGTTTTACAAACCTCATTTAAAATAATACATAAATAAATTTAAACACGGAGGTCTTATGACCGCAGGGCTATATATACACATACCTTTCTGCAGGAGAAAATGCCTCTACTGCGATTTTTATTCCCTGAAAGGGGGAGGGGTGCCGGGGGATTACGTCCTGGCGGTTTGCGATAAGATAAAGAGACGGGAGATGCGCTTTGACACCGTCTATTTTGGCGGGGGCACCCCCAGTCTGCTGACACCTGAGCAGGTGGAAAAAATCCTGTCCTGCGCCTTGATTTCCCCCGGGCGGGAGATAACCCTGGAGGCAAATCCGGACAGCGTTGACGGGGATAAGCTGGATGGCTACCGCAGAGCGGGGATAAACAGGCTGAGTTTCGGTGTACAGACCGTGTTCCCCCGGTCCCTGGAGAGGCTGGGGAGGCTTCACACCCAGCGGCAGTCGGCAGAGGCCTTTGCCCTGGCAAGAAACGCGGGATTTAAAAACATAAGCGGGGACATAATGCTGGCCCTTGGTGGGTACACCTGTCGGGAGATGAGGCGGACCGCGGATTTTCTCAAAAGCCGGGGGGCTGTCCACATCTCCGCCTATATGCTTAAAATAGAGGAGGGCACCCCTTACCGGTCAAATCCACCTGCGAACCTGCCGGATGAGGATCGGGCCGCGGATTTTTACCTCTCTGCCTGCCGGTACCTGGAACAGCTGGGGTACAGACAGTACGAGATCTCAAATTTTTCCCTTCCCGGATGCGAGAGCCGCCACAATCAAATCTACTGGAATATGGGGGACTACCTGGGTATCGGCCCCGGGGCCCACTCCTGCATAAATGGGAAGAGGTTTTACTACAAAAGGGATCTTGAAGCCTTTATGCGGGGAAAAAATCCGATCCCGGAGGGGGAGACGGACAGGGACGACTACATAATGCTGTCCCTGAGGCTCACCTCAGGGCTGGACCTGGGGATTCTCAGAGACAGGTGGGACACGGAGCTGCCCCAAAGGGAGACGGAGCTCTTCCGCCGCTGGGAGGAGGTGGGGCTTTGCAGCTTCAAAGACGGGGTGCTGTCCCTGACTCCCAAGGGATTTTTGGTGGAGAACAGCATAGCTTCGGAAATAATGTCCTCCGCGGAAGACATCGGATAAATTTCGGGGTATAAATCTAAAAATTTTGTATGCAACAAGTATATTCTCATTTCTTGCTTTTGCATATAAATGAATAAACTTTCATATGCAACTCACTTTGTCTGTGGCAAGTAGTGTCGGAATTGTTACAGTTTTCAATATTTTTATTGACAAGTGGAAAAATATATTGTACAAACTTTTTAAAGATTGAATAACGTCCTGCATAAACTTTTAGTTCTTTGAATTTATTTGTGTAAAGACTTTTCGACGTCCTAAAGTATTAAATAAAGCCGGATGCGGAAGAAATTGCCGGCATCAAAGAGGTAAAAATAAGCTTAGATACTGCATACAGCTGATAATGTACCGCTTTGGTTACAGAGATAACCGCATGTATCCGAGGGTTAAAAATTAAAATTGTCAAAAGGAGTGTATTTAAAATGAAATCCTATATCAAAAAATACCCAAACCTCTGTCTTCTGATGCTCTGCTATGCGCTCCTTGCCCTGAAATGCATTATACTTCCGCTGCTGGATCTGGCTTTGGCCCATTATGACGGGTACAAAACCGAGGGGAGCCTTTTCCGGTCTATACACCCTGTGATTCTGCTTATTTTTCTGCTGGCGATCAGCGTGCTGTTCATTTCTTTTTTTGAAGTCCGACAAAGTTAACGCTCTCACTGCCCTTTCCGCCGGGGCCTTCCTGCTGGTGCCGGGATTTTCCGTTTTTCAAAGCGGAATGGCTTTTTACAGGCATTTCCGGTACTCCTATCTGGAGAGAGACACAAGGTATTAAATGGAAAATATCACTCTGGAGCAGCTGGATAACCCCGGAAAAGAGGATTACATAATTTACATAGGAAGGCAGGACTGCCTTGACTGCAGATTGGCAAAGGACAAAATACAAAAGGGGATGGAGCGGCAGCCCATAAGGGTCTTTTACTACGACACGGACCTTGACAGAGAGAAAAACCGGGAAAATATGGACCGGGTCCTGGAAAAATACCGGGTCACGGCTGTCCCCGCAGTGGTGTTTGTAAGGGACGGGGAGTGGTACGAGACAATTTACTGCGACGAAAT
>CAZYZR010000007.1:15797-21730 GCA_964651945.1 uncultured Oscillospiraceae bacterium
CTGCCCGGGTTAAAAGCGAAGACATGGGTTTTTAATTACAGAAAAAAGACCGGGAAATCCCGGTCTTTTAAAATTGTCTTTGCAAATGCCCGTCACACGGGAGCAAGAGTTAAATCAAAGATCCTGCTTTTCGATCTTTGTCACCCCGCCCATATAAGGCACCAGAACCTCGGGGATGGTTATTGACCCGTCGGCGTTCTGATAGTTTTCCATTATGGCGGCCGTGGTTCTGCCCACTGCAAGACCGGAGCCGTTCAGGGTGTGAATCAGCTGTGCGCGGTCTGTGGGGTTGTTCTTGTACCTTATCTGCATCCTTCTGGCCTGATAGTCGGTGAAGTTGGAGCAGGAGGATATCTCCTTGTAGCCGTTGTAGCTGGGCAGCCACACTTCCACGTCGTAGGTCTTGGCGCTGGAAAAACCCAAGTCGCCGGCAGACAAGGCGACAACCCTGTAGGGAAGGCCGAGAATCTGCAGGGCCTCCTCCGCGTCGTGGGTCAGGGTCTCAAGCTCGGCCCAGGACTGATCCGGACGGGCGAATTTCACCATCTCCACCTTGTTGAACTCGTGCTGGCGGATAAGGCCGCGGGTGTCGCGCCCTGCGGATCCCGCCTCAGCGCGGAAGCATGCGGAGTATGCGCAGTGTTTTATGGGCATCTTGTTGCCGTCGAGGATCTCGTCGCGGTAGAAGTTTGTCACAGGCACCTCGGCTGTTGGAATCAGGTACCAGTCCTCCCCTTCGATTTTGTACATATCTTCCTTGAACTTTGGCAGCTGACCCGTGCCCCTCATTGAATCCCCGTTGGCGATAAAGGGAGGGAACAGCTCTACATAGCCGTGTTTTGTGGTGTGCAGATCAAGGTAGAAGTTGAAAATGCTCCTCTCCAGGCGGGAACCCAGCCCCTTGTAGAAGTGGAAGCGGGCACCGGTGACCTTTGCAGCCCTTTCCGGGTCCAGGATGTCCAGATCTTTGCCCAGATCCCAGTGGGCCTTGGGCTCAAAGTCGAATTTCCTGGGCTCGCCCCAGCGGCGGATTTCCACGTTGTCAGCGTCAGACAGGCCGTCCGGGACAGAGGGGTCCGGGGTGTTGGGGATGTTCAGAAGCAGGTCCTCCTGTTCGGCCTCCAGGCGGGATACCTCCCGGGAGCCCTCCTTGATCTTGTCGGCAAGTTCTCTCATCTCTGCCATAAGCCGGGTGGTGTCCTTGCCCTCCTTCTTCATAACGGGTATCTGCTTTGAGTCCGCGTTCTGTTTCGCCTTCAGGGCGTCCACTTCGCTGGCCTTGGCGCGGCGGTCCTCATCCACCTTGATGACTCTGTCTATCATCTCGGTGTAATCGGTGCCGCGGCGGTTCACCGCTGCCAGAACCTCGTCTCTGTTTTCTCTTATTCTTCTGATGTCTAACATAATTTTCTCCTTGGTGATTTAATTGTTTTTTTCAAGCAGCCCGGCCAGCTCCATAAGCTGCCGCTGGCTGTTAAAGGCTATAGTCAGATTGCCTTTTCCGTCCTTGTAGGTGATTTTCACGGGTGTGCCGTGAATTTCACTCAGGGCTATTTCAACCTCTTTGACGATAGAGGGCACCTGCCGCTCCTTCCGGGGCTTTTCCCGCCTGGTCATTGCCTTGGCCGCAAGCTCACACTGCCTCACGGACAATTTCTTCTCTGCCGTACTGGCCGCCAGTTCCTTTTGCATCTCCTCTGTGGGAAGGGAGAGGATCACCTTGGCGTGGCCCGTGGAAATCTTCCCGTCCCTGACAAGCTGGAGTATGTCCTCCGGAAGGTTTAAAATCCTGAGGCTGTTGGCGATGGAGGACCTCGGGATGGCCAGTTTCCTGCTTATCTCGTCCTGGGTCAGGTTAAAGCTCTCCATAAGGCTTTTGTAGCCAAGGGCAACCTCCACAGGGTCCAGATCTTCCCTCTGAAGATTTTCAATGAGGGCTATCTCCCTGGCTCCCTGGGTGGACACGTCCTTCACAATAGCGGGTATTTCGGTGAGGCCTGCCATCATGGCCGCCCTGAAACGTCTCTCTCCCGCAACTATAGTGTACCTGTCAGTGCCGCTGGGCATAAGTACAATGGGCTGGAGAACCCCGTGTTCTGCTATGGACCGGCTCAGCTGCCGAAGACTTTCGGGTTCGAAATTCTTCCTTGGCTGGTGCGGATCAACGTCGATTTGTGATAATTTTATATTGGATGCCGAAGCATCCGATATCTGCCGGTCCGCTGTCAGGAAGAGGGAATCCAGCCCTCTGCCGAGCCCGGTGTTTTTTCTCGCCACAGGCGTCCTCCTTTCTCAAAACCCGTTCCCCGGATTTTCTAAATATTTATAATACTACTATTTTTTGCCGATAACAAGTATTTTTGTAAATTTTTGGCAGCCGGGGGCAGAAAAGCGGAGATAATTTTCCGCAACCGGAAAATATTGCCCGGGTCCGTCTTTAAAGCTGGTGGGGGGAACCTTTTCTCCGGGATATTTCCCGCCCTTTTCAAAGAATAAAAAATTAATTTTAAAAAAGAGAATTTAGCCATTTTCAGATACCCCCCCTCCTGGCAATTTTTCGGGGACAACAATTCAGCCGAAGTGGCGATGGGACCTACCCCGCGTAATACCTCCGGCCCGTTTTCGGGGTATAAAAGATTGTATGGGACCACGCCGGGCTGGTACTTCCCCCCGGCATCTTATCTAAAATAAATCCACCTATAAACCCGCAAAAGCCCTTTGTTTTCGAAACTCCCGCAATTGAAACCCTACGTGCAACAACCCGGGAAGGCAACATAAGCCCCTGCTTTTGTCGCTCCCGCAAAGTCAATTACAAGCCTTTTAAAACAGGTGAGAAACCCCCGCATAAAATAACCTTTTAACCCCGGCTTTTTAAGAAAATGTTCCACGTGGAAAAATCTTTTTTATTATTTTGCACACCTGACACCGTCCCGGGATCGGTTTTTTTCTCGTTTTGAGCGGGATTACCGGTATTTACATGTCATTTTCAAAGGGAGTTTGCTTTCATTCGGGAAATTTTGCCCCGAGGTGAACCGCAAAATCCGGGGATTGATTTGTTGTGAGCTTTATAATAATTTATCGGCGATTTTGCTTATTGCAGTCTGTGATTAAAATGATCCCCCTCTATGAGGGATCGGGATTTTTTCTGTGACAATCCGGGGGCGGCGGATTTTTCGCAGCCGGACACTATATAGCAGACCGGGTTTTTGTAAATGACAAACCGCACCCGCTGTTTTGAAAGCAAAGTTTCACAAAACCGCACTACATCCTTTCCCCATTGTGGGAGAGGAACTCCTTTGCCACCCGGGCGTAGGCGGCAGCCCCTTTGGAGGCCGGGTCGTAGTAGTTCACCGGCTGCCCGTAGCTGGGAGCCTCGGATAGGCGGACATTGCGGGGGATCGGCGTCCTGTACACCTTTCCGGGGAAATATTTTTTCACTTCCTCCACCACCTGAAGGGTCAGGTTCAGCCTGCCGTCGTACATTGTAAGCAGCACTCCCTCGATTTCAAGGTAAGGGTTGTACTGCCTCTTCACTATCCTCACGGTGTTCATAAGTTCCGAGAGCCCCTCCAGGGCGTAAAATTCGCACTGTATCGGCACCAGGACGGTGTCAGCGGCCGTCAGGGCGTTTATTGTCAGCAGGTCCAGGGCAGGGGGACAGTCTATAAAAATGTAGTCGTAGGAGGAGGAAACCCTGTTCAGCGCATTTCTGAGCCTCAAGTGCCTGTTTTCCATATTGACAAGCTCAACCACTGCCCCGGAGAGCCTTATCGAGGAAGGCAAAAGATCCACCTTGTAGGGGGTTTTTATTATCCGCTCCTTTACATCCCGGCCGTCTATCAGAACATGGTAGGCGGAGGACTTGAGCTGCCTTTTTGAGACCCCGTACCCGGAAGTGGTGTTCCCCTGAGGGTCCAGGTCCGCCAGCAGCACCTTTTTCCCCAGATTTCCTATCCGGGAGGACAGGTTTACCGCAGTGGTGGTCTTGCCCACACCGCCTTTCTGATTCGCAACCGCTACTATTTTAGCCATCCTAAATCCTCCGATACCCGGTGTATAAACCCCGCTAATGTTTTAAAAACGGGAAACTTCCATTCTGCAGGATATTTTACCACACAGCGGCGAAATTTTAAAGGGAGAGGGGCAAAAATGTTCCATGTGGAACATTTTATAGGGAATGGGGCGATTTGTTCTGAAATTGCAGCTAAAGAAAAGCTTGCGGGACCGGGTCTGCAAAAGCAGCGCAGAAAAATATTAAAAACAAAAGGAATTTTTTAAAAAAATTCCCCCACAGCGGGGGCTACTGAAACCTCCGGGACCGGGGTTTGCAAAACAGGAGCACAGGTGGTATAATTGTCAGAATAAATTTTAAAGCTTTTCGGCAGCGGATTGGAGCGGAATATGAACTTACCTGATCAGTGGGATGTCAGGACCCTGGGCCTTTCCCTTGTGGGGCTGATATACATAGTGCACGGGCTGGCGCTGTTTTTCGGCCCTCAGAACTTTGTAAACCGCAATTACAGAGGATACCCCTGGACAAAAAATATGAAGAGGGTCAAAGGGGTGCTGGAGGTTATAGGCGGCGCCGCAATTTTCTGGATGAACCTGACGGCCTTTGACACGGGGATTTACTCCTTTGCGATCTGGTTTGTGCTTATAATCAGCCCTCCTGAGCTTTTCTGCTATCTAAGGTACATAAAGCCCCGGGAAGAGGCTCAAAAGCGGGCGGAGGAGCAGGGGGACGACCCCGCAGACACACCCCAGTGAGCAAATTTTAATTTTTATAAGGCACAAAATCAGATCTGGGGCAACCCCGTCATCCGGCAGCGGTGGGAAAAACTTCAAGGGCCGATACTACGCTGAATGTTTGCTATATATAAAATGATATGGGCCCGATTGCTTCTGATGACGACCCGATCCCACGTTAAAAATTTGCCCTTTCCGGGGAAAATTCATTTGCCGCCGGAACCGCCCCGGGACCGGATTTTAAACCGGGTTGCATTAGGTTGTGCAAAAAGAGTTTCGCAGGGCAAACCGACGCAAAGGTTTTTAAGCGCAGGCCACTTGGAAAAAATGCCGGGGGGTCTCCCCGGCAAAACGACGCAACGGTTTTTTAACACAGTCAGGATCTTCCGAAAACCCGGGTGACAATCCGGCAAAGCCCTCACAGGGGCTTTTTCTTTATTTTTCCCCCGTTCCTTGGGTAACCGGGAGGCGTGGGGGAAACTTTTTTTATAATCACGAGACGCCTTTCCCCCGCCCTGGGAAGGGAAAAGAGCAGGGTCTCGACATACTCTCCGCCCAAAGTCTCAATTGCTTTCATTGCGGATTGCACCTGGTCCTCCCGTCCTTTCATGGCTATGAAGAAACCCCCGGGCTTTACAAGGGGGATGCAGTACTCGCAAAGCATAGGAAGCGGTGCCACTGCCCTGGCGGTGACTGAGTCAAAGACCTCCCTGTAGCCCTTTGGGGCCGCCTCCTCCGCCCTCTCCCTGAGTATCTCGAAATCTATACCCAACCTTTGACGAAGGGAGGTGAGAAACTCCGCTCTCTTTAAGAGGGGCTCGATTGTCCACAGTTTTAAATCCGGCTTGTAGATTTTTGCCACCACCCCGGGGAAACCCGCGCCGCTGCCCACATCCGCCACCTTTCCCCTTACCAGGGGGTTATCCGCGAAAATCAGACTGTCGAGAAAATGCTTTTCCTCGATTTCCTCCGCCTCTGTTATCCGGGTGAGATTTGCCCTCCTGTTCCGGCTGACCAGCTCCTCGGCGTATATGTCAAGCAAATCCAGCTGCCCGGAGGAGAGGTCTATCCCATACCCCCCGGCGAGCTTTGCCATCCTTTCTCTGTCTATCATAGTTTCCTCGGTTTAAAATACGGCAAAAAGGGACAATTCCCCTGCAATTTCCTTTGCCCCGCCTGCTGCCCCG
>CAZYZR010000007.1:21830-26130 GCA_964651945.1 uncultured Oscillospiraceae bacterium
GCTGCCCCGCGTTTACAAAAAAGTGGGGCAAAAATACCCACAGAGATTTTTTCGCAACCTCTGCCGTCGCATTTGAGAAACCAAAGCAAATATATCCCTCCGGTTTTTGCGTTGCAAAAAATGCCGCTTTTTGCCTTCCAGAGATTTTGCCGCCAGCAAAGTGTTTCTCCCTGCCTTTTGAATTTTTGCCCTTTATTTCGAGGCTGGTGCCCCGTTTGTTTCGCTTCAAAAATTTTTCCGTCCGGAGGCAAATTGCCGGGTGTTAAGTTCCTCTCAGATTATTGCACCCGCTTCCGAAGTTGCTTTTTTGCCAAAGAAATTTCAACTGAGAAGTTTCTCGCAGATTATTGCGTCACGCTTCGGGGCTTTCTTTACGGCTGACATATCCGGACTCCTTATCATCCCGGATATACCTGACAATCCGGGAAATGCTGCCTTTCCGCCTCACATCCCCGGGCTCTTTTTCCCCGTTGCACAGGGGCAAACTCACTTTCCGTCCTGCCCATTTTTCATCCGCCTCATCTTTAGCTCGAAAAGCAGTGAGGATATGTCGCTGGGGCTGACCCCGGGGATTCTCCCGGCCTGTCCCACGTTGGCAGGGCGTATTTTTATAAGTTTTTCCCTGGCCTCCAGTCGCAGCCCCTTCATATCCCGGTAATCGATATCCCGGGGTATCAGGGTGCTTTCCAGCTTTTCCACCCTGCCAATCCGGGCCTGCTGCCTCTTTACGTACCCCTCGTATTTTACGTCCACTTCCACCTTTTCCGCTATAAAGGGGGTGATACCCTTCCCGGGGCCGATTATCGACACCAGGTTGCCATAGCTTATCCGGGGCCTTTTGAGTAAATCGTAGGCCTTTACGCCGCCCTTTAAAGCGGGAAGTCCTTTTGACAAAAGCAGCTCCTCCGCCTCTCCGGGCCTTATCACTGTGCTTTTCAGCCTCTCAATCTCCCGGTTTTTGACCTTTAGTGTGTTGCAGAAATATTCCCAGCGCCGGTCGTCCACAAGGCCTATTTTCCTCCCCGTGGGGGTCAGCCTCTCGTCCGCGTTGTCCTGCCTCAAATACAGGCGGTACTCGCTCCTGCTGGTCATCATCCTGTAGGGGTCCATAACCCCTTTTGTGATAAGATCGTCAATCAGGGTGCCTATATAGGAGCTCTGGCGGGTGAGGATCATCTCCTCTTTGCCCTGCAGTTTCAAAGCCGCGTTGATTCCCGCCACAAGGCCCTGAGCCGCCGCTTCCTCGTAGCCGCTGGTGCCGTTGAACTGCCCCGCACCGTAGAGGCGGGGGTGATCCTTGAACTCCAATGTGGCCTTAAGGGTAATGGGGTCTATGCAGTCGTACTCAATCCGGTAGGCGGGCCTCTGGACTTCCAGGTTTTCCAGCCCTTCTATCGTCTTGTAAAACTCCACCTGCACCTCTTCCGGCATAGAGGAGGACAGCCCCTGCAGGTACATCTCGTCGGTGTCGTATCCGCAGGGCTCCACGAAAAACTGGTGGCGGTTTCTGTCGGGGAACCTCATCACCTTGTCCTCCAGGGAGGGGCAGTACCTGGGGCCTATTCCCTCTATCTTCCCTCCGTACAGGGGGGAGAGGGATATATTTCTCCTTATAACCTCGTGGGTGTTGTCATTGGTGTAGGCTATGTAGCAGGGCAGGAGATTTTTCGGCTCTTCCCTGGTCATAAATGACATGGGCACGGGGTGAATGTCCCCCTCCTGCACCTCCATCTTTGAAAAATCAATGCTCCTCCTGTTGACCCTGGCGGGGGTGCCCGTTTTAAAGCGCCTCAGGTTAATCCCGGCTTTTTTCAGGCTCTCCGACAGTGCCCTGGCGGAGTGGTGTCCGTCGGGGCCGGAGTAGTAGGAGGCGTCTCCCACGTAAATTTTTCCGGTGAGATAGGTCCCGGTGGCTATTATCACCGCCTTTGCGGTGTACTCAGTGCCCAGCTGGGTCACAACACCCGTGGGCCGGCCCTCCCCGTCGAAATTTATCCGGCAGACCTCCGCCTGTTTCAAAAACAGGTTATCGGTGGTCTCCAGCAGTTTTTTCATATATATGTGGTATTTCTGCCTGTCGCTCTGCACCCTCAGGGAGTGGACAGCGGGGCCCTTCCCCAGATTCAGCATTCTGGTCTGAATGCTCGTGGCGTCGGCCGCAATGGCCATTACCCCGCCCAGGGCGTCGATCTCCCTCACCAGGTGCCCCTTTGCGGTGCCCCCTATGGCGGGGTTGCAGGGCATATTTCCCACCCCGTCCAAAGTCAGGGTAAAAAGCCCTGTCCTGCACCCCAGCTTTGCGCTGGCCACTGCGGCCTCTATTCCCGCGTGTCCTGCGCCTATGACAATTACGTCAAAATCTCCCAGAACCATACTGCTCCCCCGGTACTCCCGGTCCTCCGCAATAAACAAAATAATTATCCCCTAAATGGATCAGCTTCCCCAGCCAGAACGGGGAAAACAACAAAAATCAAAAATATTTTCCCGCGGTAAAATGATTTTCCGCCGCAGAAATTTTTTGAAAATCAGAATAAAGCAAATGAGGCCTTTGCAATGGGCTTCGCCAAAAAAATCCGTCAACAAGGGCAAAATCAATATTTTATGCCCGGAACAAGACGTAGTCGGCAAAAGCCACAATTCAGCCTGATTTTAAAAAAGTTGTATAAAGGCTTATTGGCAAAAATGATTTATTGAAAATTTTCCCAAGGCAAAGCCTGTCCTTGAAAAAATTTAAAACGGAAAGCCGGAATCATATCCGCACATTGCCCTTTATAAAATGCCTGTTGAAAATTAAATCAAGGGTTACTTGCCCACGCAGAATTTGGAAAAAACGTCATCCACCACCCGGTCGGAGACATTTTCCCCGGTCAGGGAGTAAATTGAGTAGAGGGCCTCGTCCACGCACACCCCCACTATGTCCAGGCTGTAACCCCGCAAAAAGGCGTCCAGGGCGTCTTTCGTCCGGGAAAGGGCATCGCGGGCTGCCCGGTGCTGCCTCTCGTTGACAATAGCCCCGGCGTTTTCCGAGTAGTCCGCCACTCCGAGAAAATCCAGCACGGTTTTTTCAAACCGGGCGTCGGGCTTAAATTCCTTTGCGGTTATGTATATTATTTTTTCAAAGCAGCCGCTTATCCCAGCGGGGTCTGCCGCCTGGGGCAGGTCTTGCTTGTTAATCACCCCTATTGCCCTGCGGCCGCGGCATTTTTCCGCCACCTCCAGGTCGTCCCTGGTAAATGGCCGGCTGCCGTCGAATACCCGGAAGACAAGGTCCGCCCGGTCCAGGCTCTTAAGGCTCCTCTCTATCCCCAGGGTCTCCACCTCGTCGTCCGTCTGCCTTATACCCGCCGTGTCCTGCAATATAAACTCCACCCCGCCGATGGAAACTTCCGTCTCCACCACGTCCCTGGTTGTGCCGGGTATGGGGGTGACAATCGCCTTTTCAAAGCCCGAGATCCCGTTTAAAAAAGTGCTCTTTCCCACGTTGGGCCTGCCCACTATAGCGGTGCGGACCCCGTTTTTGACTATCTGTCCGTTGTCGTAGCTGCGGCACAGGTCTTCCAGTTCCTCCGCGGCTTTTCGCAGCGTCTCCTCAACCTGATCCCGGGTCACCTCTTCCACTGCCTCCTCGGGGAAGTCAGTGTAGGCGGAGATGTGGCCCGCCAGGGAGAGAAGGCAGTCCCTCACCTTGCAAATCCTCCTGTAAAGGTGTCCCTCCAGGGCGCTGTTTGCGGCGGCGAGTGCTCTGGCACTGCCCGCATTCACCACCTCCATCACGGCCTCCGCCCGGGTGAGATCCATTTTTCCGTTTAAAAAGGCTCTCTTTGTGAACTCCCCCCGGGGAGCCGGGGTCGCCCCGGCCTCAAAGCAGGCCTTGAGAAGCCGGTCCGCCGCGGCGGTGCCCCCGTGGCAGCTTATCTCCACCACGTCCTCCCCAGTATAGCTCTTCGGCCGTCGGAACACCAGGGCCACTGCCTGGTCCATCTCCCTGCCCCTGCGGTAAAATTTCCCCAGCAGGGCGGAGTACCCCGGCATTTTTTCCAGGTCCTTTGCGGGATTCAGGGGCACAAACACCTTTTTCGCCACCTCTATGGCCCCATCCCCGGAGATCCTGACTGAGCACAGGGAGGCCTTCCCCACTGCTGTGGCCAGAGCAGCGATGCATTCCGACATATTAACCCCCATTCCCCGCCAAAGGCGGATATATAATCCATTAAATAAGACTGCTTTGCAAAATTTTTTTGATATTTTGCCCGGCTCTGCCCGTTACTTGTTTAAACGGTGTGGACCATCGGCAAAATTC
>CAZYZR010000008.1:0-25635 GCA_964651945.1 uncultured Oscillospiraceae bacterium
TCAGCAAGCTTCCTTGTACCCTCACTTTTGCTCTTTAATCTGAAATCCCTGACTTTTTGAACTCTTTCAAGGACGTGAGGCATTTTCCTGAGTTGATCTGGGGTGCAATCCCCTACCCAGAGGCAATATCTCTTTTTGTTGTTAATAAACTCATCCGCCCCGTACCACCTTTTGAAATACGGAGCAGAGGCAGGTTCAAGCTTTATAAACCTGTTCATCTCCTCCTCGGTGAACAGATAGTTGCCGTCGTCAATAGGCTTATTGCCTATCCCAATGTGGGGGACATCACAGAGAGGTTCGGATCTGCTCTCCACCAAAATATTCGGAGCATCCACAAGATAGGCGTTTATGTTGCCGGCAAGTGTGTGGCTCTTGCCGGCATAAATATATTTTTCACTTCTGTTTTTGTGAGAAAATCCGATTATCACGCAGTGAACATGAGCTTTTATAGACGCCTCGCTGTCCCAGCGGAAAGTCCTGTAAGCGAAATTTATAACTATGCCCTCATTTAACAGATTTTTCCAGAGGATTGCTGGCTGTTCCCCCTGGGTTATGGAGTTGGTGGACACGAGGGCGGCCTCTATGCCGGTGTTTTTCATATAATCCGCGGCAAGTTTATACCAGCAGGCAACATAGTCAAGGTTACCGCTGTTTTTTACATTGTCAAAAATCCTCAGCACATCCTCTTTCTGGGAGGAGGACATAAGCCTTGCCCCCACAAAGGGCGGGTTGCCGATTATATAGTCGCACTCAGAGGCGGGGAGTATGTCGTTCCAGTCTGTGCGGAGGGCGTTGGCCTCCACTATGTTGTCATAGCTGTCCAGGGGGAGAAATTCCTTGAGGGCGGCTGTGGTGGATATTATTTCCCCGGTCTCGATCCACATCTGGGCCTCGGCTATCCAGAGGGCGGTCTTTGCGACTTTCACGGCAAAATCGTTTATCTCTATGCCGTAGAACTGGCCTATGGAGACTTTTATTATATCCCCGGTGTCAAGCATAATGCGGCTGTGGGTCATATAGTCCAGGGCCTTGTTCTCAAGCTTTCTGAGGGATAAGTAGGTCTCGGTGAGAAAATTGCCGGAACCGCAGGCGGGGTCGAGAAATTTTAAGCGGGAAAGTTTATTCTGAAATTCAATGAGCTTTTTCTGCCTCGTCACTTCACTTTTTAGGTTGGATATATCCCGGAGCTCTTTTTTCAGGCCGTCGAGAAACAGAGGGTCTATTACCTTGTGGATGTTTTCAAGGGAGGTGTAGTGCATCCCGCCGGAACGCCTGGTCCGGGGGTTTAAGGTGGACTCAAAGACCGCGCCGAATATGGTGGGGGAAATGTCGCGCCAGTTGAAATCGTCGGAGGCCTTTGAGAGGAGTATGTCCCTGACCTCATCGGTGAAACGGGGTATCTCGATATCTTCGTTCGAGAAAAGGCCGCCGTTTACATATGGGAACTGAGAAAGGTCATACTCAAGGTAGGGGTCCCTTTTCTCTTCCGGGGTGTCGAGGACCTTGAAAAGGTCTATCAGGGCCCGCCTCATTCTGCCCAAATCGGTTTCCTTTGCCAGATAGTCGTGAAATGCGTTTTTCTTGTTGAACAGGCCGGCGTCCTCGGCGTATAGGCAGAAAACTATCCTGACGCAGAGCTCGTTCAAGGATTTAAGGGCGCGGTCGCTGCCGGGGTCATTGTACTGAGGAAGGAGAGCGTCGTAAAGCCTGCCCACAAGCTCCCCGGCTTTGAAGGAGAGTTGCTCTTCCTTTGTGATATGCTCGTTGTCCGGCTCTACCAGGAAAAGGAGCCTGTTGTACTCGTCCCCGAGATTTTCCAGGAGGATTTTCTCGGGGCTTTTTTCCGGGTCTGTTTTTTCAAGATCGTAAATCAGAAATTCCTTAAAATTGCAGGTGACTATCCACCTGGGATTGAGGCTGTGAGGGAGCCGGTTTCTGTACTTTCGTGCCTGCCGGAAAGGGGTGAGGAAGGATCCGTCGGACTGTCTCTCCGGCTTTAAAAGGTCCTTTTCAATGGATTTTTGCTCAATGAGAACCTTTGTGGAGGGAATGAGGACATCAATATAGCCTACGGAGGAATCAACTTTCACCTCATATTCAAACTTCACAAAATCCGGTTCCGTTTTTATACCGAGGACATTTTCCAAAAGGTCATGCCAAAAGCTATGGGTATCCCCTTTTTCGTACCCCCTCCCCTGCCACCTCTTTGCAAATTCACGGGCGTTTTTTCTCTGCTCTGCAACTGTCATACTGCGTATACCTTCTCAATGAGGAAATAGGACCAAACATAAATAAATCTTCAAATATTTTACCACAGGAAAGGGAGGTTGTGAATTCCCTGTTTTAAGGGCAAAATAAAAGCCGCCCAAAAAGACGGCATTCTATTACCTCCAAGGCATATTGAAAGGAAGCAAGATAAAAAAAGTGGTCGGGGCGACAGGATTTGAACCTGCGACATCCTGCTCCCAAAGCAGGCGCTCTACCAAGCTGAGCCACGCCCCGATATTTAATATTCCGGCAGATTCTATTTTACCACATATTTTTCCTTAAATCAACATCAACAGGAGGATGAGGAGCCAGGGGACACTAAAAATAAAACCCCGGGAAAAAATCCGGGGTTTTTAAAATTTTGGGCTGACAATTTCCGCTTATTTTTTAAAGGTGACTATGTCCTGCGGGGAAAGGCCCTTGGGCTTCTGCGGGGATATATCGGGGCGGCCCAGGGCAATGAGACAGACAACCTCCTCCGTGTCCGGAATGCCGAAATACTCCCTCACCACATCGGGGTAGTACCCGCCTATTATCAGGGTGCCGAGACCCAGTTCGTAAGCCTTAAGGCAGACATTTTCAACCCGAAGCCCGTTGTCAAAATACTGGAAACCGTCGCCGAGGTGGGTGAAGGCTCCCAGGTCACCGCGAAATCCGGCCTTGCCCTTTACCACTGTACTGGCGAGGAGAACATCGGCGTTTTCAACGTTCTTCTTGTTGAAATCGGGAAGGGATTTTTCAAGTTCCTTTTTCTTTTCTCCCTTTGCCACGTAGAACCTGGAGACCTGGGTGTTGGCCCAGGACGGGGCATATACCGCAGCCTCCATAAGCCGCATAATCTCATCGTCCGTGACAGGCTCGGCCTTGAATTTCCTTATGCTTCTCCTGCCTTTAAGCGCATCTGAAAGTTCCATATTATCCTCCCTAGTCAAAATGAACTCTCTCTTCTATTCCGAAAGACCGGAGAACCCGGTTCATATCTCTGGTATATGTGCCGTCCTCCAGCTTTATAAGGGGAAAGCCTATTGCACCTGTGCCCCTGACATTGTCAAAAACCGGATTAGTATCCCTTATGAGGATAAACTCTTTTAACAGCCCTATCGAACCGGTCACGTTGACAAAATTCGGCATCACATGATTTTCAGTCAGAATTCTGAGGAAATTCAGCGTGCCGGGGCATACGTTGCTGCCATACACAGTGATCATTTTTTAGCTCCTCCCGGAATAATTTACATTATTTATTTTATCACCCGGCCATATATTTTACAGTGATTTTGTCACCCTGAAAAAAGGGCAGGCCTCCGCCTGCCCTCAGTTTTGTATTTTCGGCTTAAAATCAGAAAAATTTTAAAAATTGCGGATTCAGAAAGGCCGGTCATCCTGCAGCAGGATATCATCCGCCAGGAGAATATCCTCCCGGGAATACCTGAATTTTTCGGTCAGATCCTCCACCGTGAGATTTTTCTTCTCCTCCCCCCGTATATCAAGGACAATCCTGCCCTTGTTCATCATTATAAGCCTGTTTCCGTGGTCTATCGCATAGCGCATATTGTGGGTAATCATAAGGGCAGTGAGGTCCTGTTCCTCTATTACCTTGTCGCTGAAGGAGAGGACAGCCGATGCGGTCTTCGGGTCGAGGGCGGCGGTGTGCTCATCAAGAAGAAGGAGCCGCGGGGTCTTGAGAGTGGCCATCAGAAGTGTGACAGCCTGCCTCTCTCCGCCGGATAGATGGCTCATATCGTCGTTTAGTCTGGTCTCCAGACCAAGACCGAGTTCTGCGAGCCTTTTCTGAAAATACTCCTTTTCCTCCTCTGTTACGGCGCGGGAAAACCCTCGCTTTTCGGCCCTATGGAGAGCCAGGGCCATATTTTCAGCTATAGTCATGTCGGAGGCGGTGCCCGAGACGGGATTCTGAAATACCCTGCCTATGTAGGCTGCCCTCTTTCTCTCCGGGAGGGATGTGACGTCCCTGCCTTCTATATAAACAGAACCTTTGTCCGGGCGGTAAACCCCGGAAATTACGTTCAGGAGGGTGGATTTGCCCGCCCCGTTGCTGCCGATTACAGTGACATAATCCCCTTTTTCAAGGGACAGATCTATGCCCCTCAGTACCCAGTTCTCAGTGGAGGTGCCGCGGTTAAAGGTCTTCTCAATCCCGGAAAGTTTAAGTACTTCGCTCATGAGATCACCCCATCACTGCCTCTTTTTGAGGACCGTTTGTGATTTTTTATTTTTTCGCTGACAAGTGGAGCAGACAGGGCAATGGCCACTGTAATGGCGGTAAAGAGTTTTAAATCCAGAGGGTTCATACCCATGCTTATTACAAATGCAATCAGGAGCCTGTAAATTACAGCCCCTAAGACAACTGCCAGGAGTTTGCCCAGAATGCCGCGGCTGTGAAAGAGAACTTCACCTATTATGACACTGGCAAGTCCTATCACGATTGCACCCTGGCCCATGCTGACATCCGCATATACCTGATACTGAGACACTAGGGAGCCGGAAAAGGCTATCGCTCCGTTGCTTATGGCAAGCCCCAATATTTTCATACTGTCGGTGTTTATTCCCAAAGCGGAGGCCATGGTCTCGTTGTTGCCTGTGGCCCTCAGTGCGTTGCCGAGGGATGTTGACAAAAACAGGAAAAGCAGAAAAGCTATGGACAAAGAACAGATTATCCGGACAACTATCCCGTGAATTCCCGCATCCCGACAGAGCTTGAAAAGTGTGTCGGTTCGCAGAAATGGAACATTGGGCCTGCCCATGATCCTTATATTCACCGAATAAAGCCCTATCATCGAGAGAATCCCAGAAAGTATCCCGGGTATTCTAAGCTTCGTGTGAAGAAGACCCGTGACACACCCCGTCAAAGCCCCCCGGACAATTGAGGCAGCCGTGGCGAGGAATGGATTTACTCCGGCAACCAGAAGGGCTGCGGTGACTGCCGCACCGGTGACCATACTGCCCTCGGCGGTGAGGTCCCGGTAGTCCAGAACCCTGTATGTGGTCCAGACCCCCATAGCCATAACGGACCAAAGAAGTCCGAGCTGGACGGCACCCGTAATAATGTTAACCATAGAAAAACTCCGGATAATCAACAGACAATGCCGCACAGATTTTGGCCAAAGCACCGACATATATTCCCTGTTTTGAAATAAGCCTTTGAAGTCAAATTCCTGCAAAACCGGGACCGGCCAGGCCGTTGTGCGGCAATGTCTCAAAAATTTCGTTTTTTAAAACTGCAAAGTAAACTTTTAATTATTATTCAGTTTCAACTGAATCATCCTCAGCCGGGTATACCACATACTGGGCAAGAGCATCCGGCACTATGAGACCTATCGCTTCTGCAACTTCACCGTTTATGGTGTAGCTGTATTCCTTCTGTGTCTCTATGGGCATCCGGGAAATATCCTCGCCTTCAAGGACCCTTATGGCCATTTCACCGGTCTGATATCCGAGGTTGTAGTAGTCTATTCCCATTGTGGCAAGACCACCGCCCATTACCATGCCTGATTCGCCGCAGATGACGGGTATTTTGGCATTTTTGGTCTCTTCACCCACAATTGCCATTGAGGATGCAAGGACATTGTCTGTGGGAATGTATATTGCATCGCACTTTGTCACTATTCCCTGGACCGCCATCTGCACATCGTTGGTATTGGTGACTGTCCGCTCGACAGACTCGAGTCCGTTGTCCCGGAGGATCTGTTTTACCTGCTCAATCTGAACAACCGAGTTGTCCTCGCTGCTGGTATAGAGGAGTCCGACTGTGTGGACATCCGGATACAAGGTAAGGAGAAGATCTATCTGCTCCTTCATAGGAGATTCATCGGAAGTTCCGGATACATTTGTCCCGGGGGCCTCCCAGCTCTCCGCCAGACCTGCGGATACAGGATCCGTCACTGCAGTGATGAGGATAGGAATGTCAGTAGTCTTGGACGCCAGAGTCTCTGCACTGCCGGTGGCAATGGCGAGAAGAAGCCGGTTGTCCTCGCTGACAAGTTTGTCACCCATAGAGGAAAGGTTGTTGGCGTCTCCCTGGGCGTTCTGATAATCGAGCACCAGATTTTCGCCGTCCACATATCCGTTGTCGGAAAGGGCTTTTACAAATCCCTCATAGGCCTGGTCAAGGGCGGGGTGTTCCATCTGCTGGAGAATACCGATTTTAACTTGTTCGGCACTCTCTCCGCCGCCGCTCTCATCGTCCCCGGAGGAACAGGCAACTGCCGATACGGCCATTGTCATAGCCAGAATCAAAGCCAATAGTTTTTTCATTGTTTTATACTCCATTTCATTTTATTTCAGAAGAGGGCAAACAACACAAAACCCGTCCCCTGATTGTAATCAGAGGACGGGAGAAACCCGTGTTACCACCTCTATTTATCGGCCCATCACTGGAACCGACCTCAGCGGGTATCGGCCAAAACGGCTTAATACCTCCCGCTGTAACGGGCGGAAGCCCGGAGCCGACTACACAGTAACCCTTCATCGGTCAGCTAGGCAAGGAATTCAATAGCTGTCTGCGCATCTCCATTTCACCATCCGGAGACTCTCTGAACGCCGGCTTTGCCATCTACTGGTTTGCCATCATCGCTGTTAAAAGTGATTATACCCATTGTCACTGCCCTTTGTCAAGCAAATCGGATAAAAATTGTAGATTTACACAAAGGGATGTGAAAAAAGATATCCCGAATTATATTTTTAAACAAAGTCAGAAGCTTTACAATTTAAATATCTCAAAGATTTAAAAAACTGGAAAAAGAGAACTTAGCAAAAAATGTGGCAATCAATCCTGCAAGGATGCCACTTCCAGCCTGGCCTTTGCTCTCCGTATCCTTATTTTTGCCAGCTCCTGTTCCCTTTTGTCGCTGGCCCGCTCAAGCTCCTTTTCCCCTTTTTCCAGGGACGCTTTGGCGCGGTCCACATCGATGTCCTCTTTCCACTCAAATGAGTTAGCCAGGACAGTGACCTTGTCTTTAACAACCGACATAACCCCGCCGCTGCAGCAGGCGTATCTTTTGTTGTTTTCATCCACTGTGACCATTGCCCTCCCGGTTCCTATGGCAGTGACCAGGTCAATGTGCCCCGCCCAGACGGAAGTGTCTCCCACAACTGTGCGTACCAATACGCCCTGGGCCTCTCCGTCATAGCGGACCCCGTCGGCAGTGAGTATCTTCAGGTTGAATGAGCGCATAGACTACTCCCCCTCGACCCTTGCAACCACGTCTTCTATACCGCCTGCAAAAAGGAAAGCGGACTCCGGGTAATCGTCGTACTTGCCCTCAATTATCTCTTTGAAGCCTTTTATGGTGTCCTTGATGGGGACATATTTGCCTTTCATACCCGTAAACTGCTCTGCCACCGAGAAGGGCTGGGAGAGGAAGCGCTGGATTTTCCTGGCGCGGTTTACGGTGAGCTTGTCCTCATCGCTAAGCTCATCCATGCCCATTATAGCTATGATATCCTGCAGTTCCTTATACCTCTGAAGTATGCTCTGAACACCTCTGGCCACGTCAAAATGCTCCTGTCCGACAATAGACGGAGTCAGCACGCGGCTGGTGGAGTCTAGGGGATCCACTGCAGGGTAAAGGCCGAGGGAGGCAATGCTCCTGGCAAGGGTTGTGGTGGCGTCCAGGTGGGCAAATGTAGTTGCGGGAGCCGGGTCGGTAAGGTCATCAGCCGGCACATACACGGCCTGAATTGAAGTTATTGAACCTTTCTTTGTGGAGGTTATCCTCTCCTGAAGGGCACCCATCTCTGTGGCAAGAGTCGGCTGGTATCCCACGGCCGACGGCATGCGGCCAAGAAGGGCGGAAACCTCGCTGCCCGCCTGGGTAAAGCGGAATATATTGTCTATGAAAAGAAGAACATCCCGGTTTTCCTCATCTCGGAAATACTCTGCCATTGTGAGACCGGAAAGGCCTACTCTCATTCTGGCTCCGGGTGGCTCATTCATCTGTCCGTAGACAAGGGCGGTCTTGTTTATGACGCCGCTCTCGATCATCTCGTTGTAGAGGTCGTTGCCCTCCCTTGTCCTCTCGCCCACACCGGCAAAAACCGAAATTCCGCCATGCTGGTTCGCGACGTTGGAAATAAGTTCCTGAATAAGGACTGTCTTGCCGACCCCCGCACCTCCGAAAAGGCCTATCTTTCCGCCCTTTGTATAGGGGCAGATGAGGTCGATTACCTTTATGCCTGTTTCAAGAATTTCCGCACTGGTGGCCTGATCCTCATAGGAGGGAGCTTTGGCATGTATCGGCATCCTCTTTGCATTTTCCGGCCGGGGCTTGTTGTCCACCGGTTCCCCAAGGACATTGAAGACTCTGCCAAGAGTCTCTCTGCCCACAGGGACGGTAATTGTTCCACCCGTGTCCACTGCCCTGGCGCCCCTGACAAGGCCGTCTGTGGAGGCCATGGCTATGCACCTGACCACATCGTCTCCCAGGTGCTGGGCAACCTCGACTATGAGCTTTTTGCCACCTTTGTCTACCTCTATGGCGTTAAGCAAGGCAGGAAGATGTCCTTCTTCAAAGCGGACATCAATGACAGCACCCATGACCTGGGTTACCTTGCCTACATTCAACTCGCTCATTTGTTATCTCCTTTATAGTGTATAAAATCAGCCATCGCCGGCCCCGCCGACGATCTCGGTTATCTCCTGTGTTATGGCGGCTTGTCTAGCCCTGTTGTACTGAAGTGAAAGGCTGTCCACCATATCCTCGGCGTTTTTGGAGGCGGAATCCATGGCAGTCCTGCGGGCAGCAAGCTCACTGGCCCAGCTCTCGGTTATGGCACCCCAAATTATGCCGGAAACATACCGGGGAACTATTTTGTCAAAAAGCTCCTCGCTCTCCGGCTCAAATAATGTGACCGAATCGCGCTTTTCCCTGGCCTCTTCCTCAAAGCCCTCTATAGGCAGCATCTGCATAAAATCAGGGCGCTGGGAGAGCATTGAGACAAACGTAGTGTAAAGGACACATATTTTGTCCGCCTGTCCCCGCCTGAAAATATCGCATACAATATCCCGGATATCCCGGCAGGAATCCAGGTCAATATCCTCCACAATTCCGTAATTTTCGGTTATTATCTCAAGGCCGGTCTTTTTTGCGAATTCAACTGCCTTTTTCCCTATGGGAATAAGCCGGCATTCGCACTGCTCTCTTTCCCGGGTGAACATTTTGAATATGTTGTTGTTGTATCCCCCTGCAAGGCCTCTGTCTCCGGCTATGATAATGTATACTGCCTTGTTCACCGGCCTGCTGGTGAGGTAATCTGAGGAAAAATCCCTTTCCCGGCCGGCAATGTCGTTGAGGGTCCGGTACAGCTCGTTAAAATATGGCCTGGACCTCTCAACTCTCTCTCTGGCTCGCCTCAGTTTTGAGGATGCAACCAGCTCCATAGCTTTGGTAATCTGCATTGTGCTCTGCACACTCTTGATGCGCAGTTTTATATCCTTTGTAGAACTACCTGCCACAGATCACACCTGCCTTCCTCATTTTACAGGGACAAATTTTGCCTTGTAATCGTTTATTGCGGTAATTACCTTTTTTTCGGTTTCCTCGCTGAGCTCTCCTGTCCTGTTTATCTCGTCAATGATGTCGTACCTCTCAGAGCTTATGAACCGGAAAAGTCCCTTTTCAAACCGTGATATGTTACCCACCTCAATATCATCAAGGAAATTGTGGGTCACGGCATAGATAATCACAACCTGAAGCGCCACCGGAACCGGCTGGGTCTGTGGCTGCTTTAAAACTTCAACTATCCTGGCGCCCTGGTCAAGACGGCTCTTGGTATCCCGGTCAAGATCTGAGCCGAACTGCGAAAAGCTCCTCAGCTCTATGTACTGGGAATAGAGGAGCTTTAGCTGCCCTGCCACTGATTTCATGGCCTTTATCTGGGCTGAACCGCCAACACGGCTGACTGAAATACCGGGGTTCACAGCCGGACGCACTCCTGAGTTGAAAAGCTCTGTCTCAAGGAAAATCTGGCCGTCAGTGATGGAAATGACATTTGTGGGAATATATGCCGAAACATCCCCTGCCTGAGTTTCAATTATCGGCAGGGCAGTTATGGAACCGCCGCCGAATTCAGGAGCGACCCTGGCAGCTCTTTCAAGAAGACGGGAGTGGAGATAGAATACATCCCCGGGATAAGCCTCCCTTCCGGGCGGACGGCGGATGAGAAGTGAAAGGGCCCTGTACGCCACAGCGTGCTTTGAGAGGTCGTCATAGACTATAAGCACATCCTTGCCCTGGTCCATAAAGTACTCTCCCATAGTCACCCCCGCGTAAGGAGCAATGTACTGGAGAGGGGCAAGCTCACTTGCCGTGGATGACACTACGATAGTGTAATCCATAGCCCCGTGATCAGTCAGGGTCTCGACAAGCTGGGCCACAGTGGATGCCTTCTGTCCAATAGCGACATATATGCATATCACATTCTGTCCGGCCTGGTTTATTATTGTATCCACCGCAATGGCTGTTTTGCCGGTCTGGCGGTCGCCTATTATAAGTTCACGCTGGCCGCGGCCTATGGGTATCATGCTGTCGATGGCCTTTATGCCGGTCTGCAGAGGCACGCTCACGCTTTTCCTCTCAATGATACCTCTTGCAGGGGCTTCTATAGGTCTCATTTCTGAGGCTTCTATCGGACCTTTGCCGTCTATGGGCTCTCCTAAGCTGTTTACGACCCTGCCTATCAATGCCTCGCCTGTTGGTACGGATACCACGCGCCCTGTGCGTTTTACGGTATCTCCCTCTTTAATCCCTTTGTCATCTCCCAGAATAACCAGGGAGACACTGTTTTCCTCAAGGTTCATAGCCATTCCGTATTCGCCGTTGGGAAACTGAATGAGCTCGTTGGACATACAGTTTTCAAGGCCATATGCCCTGGCAATGCCGTCGCCCACAGTTATTACAGTGCCTGTCTCGCTCTGCTCAATTTTATTGTCAAAATTTTTGATCTGCTCTTTTATTATTTTGCTAATATCTTCAGGTCTGAACCGCATTCATACACCTGCTTTCCTTTATAAATTAAGATAGACTCAACCGTTGATGTCAGCAAGCCGGGCACGGAGAAGGTCTAGCTTGTGGGAGATGGAGTCATTGTACTCCTTGTTCTCAAGGTTTAAAACCACACCTCCAATGCACCGGGGATCCACTTTGTTCACCAGCTTTATGTGCTTCCCAGTGACTTTTTCAAGCTTTTCGCTCAGCCTGTGGCTGAGTTCACAGCTCATAGGAACCGCGGTCACCACTGTGGCCTTTTCAATGTTGTTCCGTTTGTTGTACAGCTCCTCATAATCCCTGAAACTGGAATAGAGGTGTCCTGTCTCCTTTCGGATTGCCATTACCTTGAGAAAATTCAGAAGATCTCTGTCAAGCCTGCCGCTGAAAATATTGTCAAGAACCTCTGCCTTTTCCCGGCCGGTAACCGTAGGGGCAGAGAGAAACTTCAAAAGCTCAGGGTCGGACTTCATAACATCCTCAAGCTGAACTGTCTGTTCCAGAATTTCAACGGATTTACCGGATTCAACTGCTATTTCGTATAGCCGGACCGCATAGGCAGATGAAATTTCACTCATTGTCCCCACCCACGCTCTCAATAAAATCCTGAATCAGGGAATCGTGGTCCCGGACAGTGAGCTCGCGCTTTACAAGCTGTCCCGCAATTGCAACGGAAATATCGGAAATCTCTCCCTTTATCTCCCGGTAAGCCTTCTTGCGCTCCAGCTCAATCTCTTCTTCGGCCTTTTTCATAATGGAATCGGCTTTGTCCTGGGCATCAGCGACAATTTCTTCCTCGCGTTTTTGGGCTGTCTCTGTGGCCTGTTTTATTATTCCTCCGGCTTCATCCCTGGCCTGTGCCATCTTTTCACTGTACTCTTTTTCAAGATTTTCAGCCTTTTCATTGGCAGTGTTGGCATCATCGTAAATCTTCTTGATCTCATCTTCACGCTGCTGCAACATGTTGTTGACAGGTTTAAAAAGCAACTTTTTGACGATTAAAAACAAAATGAACATATTTACCCAAGTGAAAATAATCGTCCATACGTCAACGCTGAAAAAATCAAGATATTCCAAAATTGTATGCCTCCTTTCTCAGCGCAATCCCGGGGGATTACAGCATTTTGATGAGAGGATTGGCAAAAAGGATGATGAGCGAAACAACCAGTGCATAAATACCTGTTGTCTCTGCAAGGGCACAGCCAAGGATCATATTGGTTGTGATCTTTGATGCAGCCTCTGGCTGACGGCCTATGGCCTCCAGGGCCTTTGCAACTGCATAGCCCTCGCCTAAGGCCGGTCCAATACCTGTGAACATGGCAATACCTATTCCTATTGCCTCGGCTGCCAAAACTATTGCTCTTTCCATAATTAACCTCCGTAAAATGTTGTGTTAAGAAAGAATATATATTACTAATCCGCTGTGCTGGCTATATTGACCATAGTCAGCATGCAGAATATGTAAGCCTGCAATGCGCTGGAAAACAGATCAAAATATATAGATAAAACTGCGGGAAGACCAACCTGCAAAATTGGTATATTTGAAATAAAACTGTTAGAAATCCACCCGAGGAGAGCTCTTGAAAAGGATGCCAGTGCCGCGTAAAGCAAAGTTGTTATAACTGCTCCCGAAGCTATGTTTCCGAAATGACGGAGAGACATAGAAAGCGGAGTTGCTATCTCGCTTACTATATTCATAGGCGTCATAAGCACCAAAGGCTCTGTAAAGCGCTTGAAATAGCCAAAAAATCCCTTGTTTTTGAACTGATAAAACTGAATATACGCAAACACCACAAGAGCCATACCCAGGGTAACCGAAAAATCGGCCGTCGGGCTGCGCAGTCCTGTTATACTCAGGACACTGGATACGCAGCTGAATGTAAATACCGTGGCAATAAAAGGAACTAGACCCATCCACCTTTCACCCATATTGGTGGAGACGAGATTTCTCACTGCCAGGACTAGTTTCTCTGCAACTATCTGCTTTTTCCCGGGGTTTTTGACCTTCAAATCCTTTGTTATCCATTTGCAGAAAACAGCGACAATGATTATAACCACCCAACTGTTCACAACAGATTCAGTTATTTTTATCCCCCCGAAAAACGGCAGGGTGAACAAAACCTTAGGACCGGTTATGGAAACATCCATATATTTTCACTCCCCTTTAGGACGAATTAATGTAATTGCCAATCTGTTGAAAAACAGAATGGGAATAAGAGCGGCAAAGGTGTTGAAATATGAAACTTTTATAGCCACAAACACTCCGACTCCAATCACTAAGAGCCTTGAAAGCCTTGTCCGGGAGACATATCTTTTTGCCATATCTATATCCCCGGACTCCAGAGCTCTGGGGACACTCATACACAGCATGACAAAATACACAACGCATACCGCAAAACCCAGAGCAGAACCTGCCAGAACTGAGATATCCCACCTCCCAAACAGCAAGAAACCCAAATTCTCAATGACCGTAAACACCAAGTCCAGCACAACGACCTTTTTCAGCTGCGACATAGTCTCCGGGTCAAGACTGTACATATATGCTCCTATCTAAACCTGTTGTCATATTCTTCCTGCCGTTTTTCAGCGTCTTCCACAGCCTTTTTAAGGTATTTCCAAGCACTGACAAAGCCAGAGGCCAGTCCCCAGAGAATTCCCACCACCATTATCCAGTCCCCAAGCCCGAACTTGCCTCTCAGCCAATAACACAAGGCTATTGTAAGAATACAGGGTGTAACAATCGAAAGAGCAAGCTGCGTGACAAGGGCGAGATTCTTAAAAGCTCCCTGCAACAAAACCTCCGCTCAGGAATAATCCTGAAAAAATCAATCTGGTATAATTATATATTATAGCATTTTTAAATCTGTCATTTCAATGATAAAACAGCCGATTTTTTTTACGTTTTCCACAGTTTTTTGACAAAAGTTACAAAAAAGTAAATAAATGGAATTAAAGACCGGTTGTGTTTATAAAAAGCAGGAGAGAACTTGAGAGTTATTTACTATTTAACAAAAAGCTTGAGTTTAACTTAATATTTAAAGTAATAAAATTGACTTTGATATCTGAAAATCAGTGTATAAAAAAGTAAATTTGCACAAAAAGGGTGAATCTGCTAAAAACGGATAAAGCATATATGAGGTTTAAAGCAATTTAGCAATATTATTTGCATATGAAATATTGAAATACTGTCATACCCGGCTTAAATCCGAGGGCGTTATTCAGATACATAATATTTATTATTAAAAAAATATGTCTTGCTACAATAAACTTGTCCTGCGACAAAAACTTACGCAGGACTTCTGTTATTCTGCTGTAATTCACAGGTAAAAAAATTTTTTATGTGAGTGTATTTTACCGTTCCAAGGCAAAAATATATTAAATTGCTATAAAGAACTTCGGATCTAAAAATATATATTAAGAGTCAGATAGGTCAAAATAAGTTTCCAGCTTGCTCCCCGAGAGATTTTCCAAAGCATGTGGGTTTTCCGCCTTCTTCATCACTTATCCAAAAGATAAAACAGCTCATCGGAATCACCTCAGTTTTACAAACAAGAAGCTATTTATAAGGATTAACGTATCCTCTCCGGCAATGGCAAAATAACAGATCCGGCAGTACCGGCACAGAGATTCCTGAAAAATCAAACCCTGAAAATGAGAGTTCACTGGTCTTAATATCGGAACTTGCTTGCCGTCGTTAGCGGAGTAAATATCAATCACAACAATTTATATTTTCTAATGTCGAAAAGCCGAGAATGAAATAATTTAATACAGCAAAAATAATGCACATTTCCCGACCCTCGGCCTCTTTGAAACATTTTAAAGCATAAATCAGGAAGAGACTTTATTTCTTTCCAAAATCTGAACTATATCGTCGGTTACCTCCAGAGATTCTTTTCCCACAGGGACCTGCGCGGAGATATACCGCCTTCCCTGCCGGTTTACAGACAATCTGTAAGGGGACTGGTTTAGCACCCGGACCATATCTATTTCTCTATACCCATCGCCGTAAAAAACTATTGTGTCCTTTCTCTGAGAAATTTCTTTTATTCCCAGAGTGGCAGCTCTGGATCTCAAAGAGGAAACAGTCACAAGCCCCATGACCCGTGAGGGTACATCACCGTATCTGTCAACCAGCTCATCCAAGAGATCGCTGACATCTTCCTCTGTCTCTATTGAGGCTATTTTCTTGTATGCTTCTATCCTGTTTTTCGTGGAGGAGATGTAGCTCTCAGGTATATATGCATCGGCAAATATGTCAATTGAGCAATCGCTTTTTTCGGTTTTTATCCGTTCTCCTTTCTGCACGGCAACTGCCTGGTTGAGCAGCTTAATATACAGATCATATCCCACACTTGTCATAAATCCACTCTGGACCTTCCCAAGAATACTTCCTGCGCCCCTGATCTGAAGATCCCTCATAGCTATGCGAAAGCCTGACCCAAAACTCGTAAACTCTTTTATAGCATTCAGCCTTTTCACCGAAACTTCACTTAAAACTTTGTCCCTTCTGAAAGTGAAATATGCATAGGCTTTTCTGGAGGACCTGCCGACTCTCCCTCTGACCTGATACAACTGCGCAAGCCCCAGGTTGTCTGCATCCTCTACAATTAAAGTGTTGCAGTTGGGCACATCAACGCCGGTCTCAATAATGGTGGTGCATACAAGGATATCTATATCCCCGTTCACAAGCTGCTGCCACACCCGGGACAGTGCTTCCTCCTCCATCTGACCATGGGCAATTCCCACCCTGGCACCCGGAACCATCCTCTTCACCCTGTCGGCACAGGCGTCTATGGACCGGATTCTGTTGTGAAGATAATAACACCGCCCTCCCCTGTTCAGCTCCCTTGTCAGAGCCGCTGCAACTGCAGCCTCATTGTATTCGGCAACAAAAGTTTCAACAGGTACCCTGTCTATTGGGGGTTGCTCTATGCTGGACATGTCCCTTATTCCATTCAGGGCCATGCTTAGAGTCCTCGGTATGGGGGTAGCGGAAAGAGATAGCACATCAACTCCCACAAAACTCTCCACAAGCTTTTCCTTGTGGGCTACCCCGAAGCGCTGCTCTTCGTCTATCACCAGGAGCCCCAGATTCTTGAACTGAACCTTGTTCTGTATAAGGGCATGAGTGCCCACAACTATATCTGCAACTCCTGTGGAAATATCTTTCAATGTTTCTTTTCTCTGCCCGGGACTTCTGAATCTGGACAGCATCTGTATATTTACAGGGAACCCTTCCATTCTCCGGAGCATAGTGTTGTAGTGCTGCCGGGCAAGCACAGTGGTGGGAGCAAGAATGGCCACCTGCTTTCCGCTCATAACTGCCTTGAATGCCGCTCTGAGGGCAACTTCAGTCTTTCCAACACCCACATCCCCACACAAAAGTCTGTCCATAGGTCGCGGCTTTTCCATGTCCCGCTTTATCTCTGCTATTGCCTTTAGCTGATCCTCCGTCTCTTCGAATGGGAATTTCGCCTCAAAATCCTTCTGCCATTCTGTATCAGGGTCAAATGCAAACCCCTTGCTCTTTTCCCTCTCCGCATATAGATCTATGAGTTCTTTTGCCATCTCCTCGGTGGCTTTCCTGGCCCTCCGTTTTGTCTTGTTCCAGCTCTCTCCGCCCAGTTTTGACAGCTTTACTTTTTCCTCATCGCCGGAATAGCTGTATCTGCTCAGCATATCAAGCTGGGTTACAGGGACATAGAGACTGTCCTTGCCGGCAAATTTTATAAGCAGGTAATCCTTGGTCACCCCCTGCATTGTCACCGTGTGGATGCCGTCATATACCCCAATACCGTAATTTGTGTGAACAACATAGTCCCCCTTGCTTAGTTCCTCAACTGACAGGATGGCATCTCTGCCCTTCCTCTTCAGAGGCTTTTTTACAGGAGTTTCCCGCCTCTGCCCCGTGATAAGGCAGAGTTTTTCCGTGGGAAGTTCAAAACCGGAGCCGGTTTTGCCGGATGTTACAGTGACAGATCCGTAAAATACTTGCTGCTCCTTATCCGCATACAAAGCAGAAATACCGTCTGCGATGAGTTCTTCACTCAGTGTGGCAGCGTACTTTTTTGTGCCGGCGAGAACCGCAACAGCATAACCCCTTTGAGTGAGATTCTTTAAATCATCTAGAAGAGGCCTGTAATCACCCCTCCAGCCCGAGGTAGGGGAACAGGGTATATTTACTGCAGCAGAAAGAGGAATGTCCCCCATATTCCTCATAAAATCTTCCCGAAGCACTGAAGGGCAATCTCTGGCCACCTGCAGCAGCCGGGTTGCCGGGGCGTAGAAGCCGCTCATCTCCCCTGCAAGCACTCCTTCGCCCATAAGGCTCTCTGCCTCATCCTGTATCCGGGACAAGAGAGAGCCGTAATTTTCCCTGACCGCACTCCAGTTGTCAAAAAAAATTACCGGGTTATCAAAATAGTCAGCCAGAACCGACTCTTTCTGATAGCATATCTTTATATATTTATCCATACTCCGGGGCATAATATCTTCATCTAGGCTCCGCAGGTCCACCTGCGTTACCCTTTCCCAGGAAATTCTGTTTTTTTGTGAAAGTCTTTTTCCATAGTTTCTGATTTTTTGTGCCGCCCTCACGCAGTCTGAAAAGAGAACTTCCTTCACCGGAGAAATATGGATTTTCTTTATCTGCTTTATTCTTCTCTGAGTTTCAGTGTCAAAAATATTGATTCTGTCTATAGTATCTCCCCACAGCTCTATTCTGGCAGGATATTCCATATCAGGGGAATATATGTCGATTATGTCCCCCCTTATAGCAAACTGGCCGGGACCCTCCACCATTTCCCTTCTCGCATAGCCTGCGTTTATCAGCCTGGCTTTGAGAAAATCCATATCCAGAGTGTCTGTATCCTTTACTGTCAGTGTATTGGCAATAAAATTTTCCTTTGGAATTGTCCTCATAAATGCAGCTTCCGCACTGGCAACAGCAATTTTTATCCTCTTGCCCACTATTCTTCCCAAAATATCTATCCTGCGGTACTCATATTCCCTGGAAAATCCTTCTACGGGGCGGAGCATTAGATCCCTGGACGGAAAAAGCCCTGTCTGAGGGCAGAAAAATGATATGTCTTCCCGCAGTCTGGCCGCTTCTCTCTCATCCCGGGTTACAACCAGGACAGGGCGGTTTGTCTCTTCCGAAATGCAGGCTATATATGCTGCTCTGGCAGTTCTTGAAAGCCCAAAAAGAGCAACAGGACCTTTCCCCGAAAAAATTGATGAGGAGATCTTTTTATAATTTTCACTTTCCCGTATCTGCTTTACAAACAAATGCATATTTCACCTTTAAAAGCATGCGCCAAATGCCGTGAAACGGCCCGACAGGGGGTCGCCTCACGGCGTTATTATCTGCTGTATAAATTCATAGCTTCATCGGCTCGCCCATCAAAAAGAAGTTTGAGGGACCGGAAAACATTATCAAAATTTTCTGTTATCAGCCGCTGTTCTTCTTTTCCTGGCACTGACAGGACCCACCGGGCAAGGTCTGAGGACGGATCCGGCCTTTCACCAACTCCAAGTTTAATTCTTGGAAAATTATCTCCTATATGACTTATTATGCTTTTTATTCCATTGTGGCCACCTGCGGAACCCTTCAGTCTTATCCTCATTCGACCTGCAGGAAGGGAAACATCGTCAAATATCACTATGACCTTCTCAGGCGGCACATTATAATAGGACGCTGCCCGACCCACTGAATCTCCGGAAAGATTCATATAAGTCTGGGGCTTTAAAAGCATTATCTTTTTGCCGCCAAATTCCCAGATGCCATAAAGGGCATTGAATTTCTTTTTTTGAACCTCCACCCCGGCTTTTTTTGCCACATAGTCCAAGGCGGCAAACCCGGTGTTGTGCCTTGTCCCGGAAAACTCTTTCCCCGGGTTTCCAAGGCCGGCAACTATAAAATCCACCTGCCCGGTTTTTCTTAAAAACATATATCAGACAAACAGGGTGGATATGCTCTTGTCGGAGTAAATTCGGTCTATGGCTTTCGCAAAAAGATCCGCCACAGTTTCTACCCTGATTTTATCCAGGTGCTTTTCAGGCGGAAGAGGAACGGTGTCAAGAATCGTAAGTTCTTCGATTGCGCTGTCCTTAATTCTCTGCACTGCAGGCCCTGAAAGAACTCCGTGGGTGGCACATGCCCTGACAGATCTGGCGCCTCTTGCTTTCAGGGCATTGGCGGCGTTGCACACTGTGCCGGCAGTATCTATTATGTCATCTATTATAAGTACATCTTTATCCCGGATGTCCCCTATTATATTCATTATTTCCGATACATTGGGACGAGGGCGGCGCTTGTCTATTATAGCTATCGGAGCATCAAGATAATTGGCAAATGTTCTTGCTCTGTTGACACTGCCAAGGTCCGGACTCACCACCACGAGATTTGAGTTGTCCTCACCTTCAAAATGCTTTGCAAGAAGAGGCATCCCCTCAAGGTGATCCACCGGAATATCGAAGAATCCCTGTATCTGGGCTGCGTGTAGGTCCATGGTAAGCACCCTGTCAGCACCTGCAGTTGATATAAGATCTGCCACCAGCTTTGAACTTATGGGATCTCTCGGCTTGCTCTTTCTGTCCTGCCTCGCATAACCGAAGTAGGGAATTACAGCTGTGATCCTCCCTGCGGAAGCTCTCTTCAAAGCGTCAATCATAATAAGGAGTTCCATAAGGTTGTTGTTGACGGGGGTACAGGTACTCTGTATCACAAACACGTCGCATCCCCTTACAGTCTCGCCCACTGAAACAGCTATCTCTCCGTCGCTGAAACTGCTGACTTCACATTTGCTCATGGGAAGTCCAAGCCGATCTGCGATTTTCGCTGCAAGAGCGGGGTTGGAATTCGCCGCAAAGATTTTTATGGCGGTGCCGTGGACATTCATAATGATTTCCCCTTACTTTCCAGTGTGTTTTTTTATATAACCCCTGAGCTTTTCCTTTGCCCAGGAAAGTTTGTTGACCTGTCTTGCTCTTCCGATTGCCAGGGCTTCATCCGGCACATCCTCAGTAATAGTGGACCCTGCGGCAGTATAAGCTCCTTTGCCTACCTTTACGGGTGCGATCAGATTTGTGTTGCAACCTATAAAGGCATAATCCCCAATGTCGGTTCGCTGTTTTGTCCGACCGTCGTAGTTCACAGTTACTGTTCCGCATCCGAAGTTGACAAAACGGCCCACATCGCTGTCACCTATATAAGTGAGGTGAGCCACAGATGTGCCCCGTCCGATTTCAGAATTCTTTATTTCCACAAAATCACCTATTTTGACTCCCGGCCCCACATTGCTGTCAGGTCGGAGCTGACTGTATGGCCCGATCCTGGCCCCGTCCCCGACCGTGCTGTCTGTCCCCTGCGAGGAGTTGAAGGTGACATTGTCTCCCAAATGGCAGTTCTTCAGCATACTGTCCGGGCCTATGACACAATTTTTGCCGATTACTGTGCCTGAGAGCAGTATGGTACCGGGGAAAATAACCGTGCCCCGGCCAATCGTAACATCATCATCTATAACGATTCCATGAGAAGTGTAAAAAATAACACCCTCGCGCATATGTCTGTCTATTATATCCAGATACTTTTTTTCGCTCTCCAGTATGCCCAGAAAAAATCACCGCCCCGCAGTACAAATTTATAAATCATTATTTTCACAACTATAATAATATATTATCTCCATAAAATTTCAAGAGAAAATTGAAATTGCCCGTGAAAAATTGTAAATAATGGTCAAAATATATCTGATTTTTAAAGAATTTTTGAACTTAATGACATTTTTTATAAATTTTATCAAAACAAAAACATACCTCCTTAAAAAATTGATGTCAAATTCACCTTTCCACTTGAAGATGACAATATAAATTTCAAAGTTTCAAGATTTGTATTTTGGTAAATAGCATAAAAAATCGAAAATATTTTATTGTATTTAACCATAATATATGGTAATATTAGAAAAGATTGAAAATTCCCGCTAATTCTGCAGGAATAAAATTCAAGAGAAGGAGATAAAAATGATCGAAAGAACCTGTATTGATTCAATTGAAAAGCACAAGGATGAATTTTTCGAATTGGCCAAAAATATCTGGGAAAACCCGGAGATAGGCTGGACTGAGAAAAATGCATCTGCAAAGACCGCCCGGTACCTGGAGAGCCAGGGATTCAATGTGGAGCTGGGAGCATACGGAATTCCAACTGCCATCAGGGCTGTCTGGGGAAAGGGCTACCCCACAATAGGTTTTGCGGGAGAGTATGACTGCCTTCCCGGCCTGTCACAGAAAGTGTCCTCCCACAAAGACCCGGTTGTGGAGGGCGGTCTCGGCCACGGATGCGGGCATAACCTGCTGGGTGTCGGATGTGTAGCTGCCTGCGTTGGAATAAAGGAAGAACTGGAAGCCAGGGGCAAGGAGGGCACAGTTATATACTACGGCTGCCCCGCTGAGGAACAGCTCACCGGAAAAGGATTTATGGCCAAAGAGGGAGCTTTCAAAGAGTGTGACATTATGATTGCCTGGCATCCGGGTCCGGTAAACATCAACTCATATGGCAGCATGAACGGCGTAGAGAGCATTATTGTTAAGTTTCACGGCAAAACCGCCCACGCTGCAATGAATCCTCAGGATGGCAGAAGTGCCCTTGATGCCCTCCAGCTTATGAACATGGGTGTTGAGTTCCTCCGCGAACATGTCACTGACGATGTGCGCATTCACTATGTAATTACCAACGGCGGGCTGGCACCCAACATAGTTCCGGACTATGCCGAAGGAAAGTTCTTCTCCCGTGCCCTGTCAAGGGAGGCCACGGTGGATGCAATGAACAGAATCAAGGAGTGCGCCTACGGAGCCGCCAGAATGACAGGGACAACAGTCGAAATAATAAACGAAGGCGGGATATATCCCGGACTTCAGAACCACGTCCTTGTGGACGTTATGCAGAGAGTGAGGGAGCAGATCCCGCTTGTCGAATGGACAGAGGAAGAACTCAAATTTGCAGATGAGATAAACAGAACCTCTCCTGCCTATAAAGAGGGAATGCCTCCCATAAGCGATCAGATAATGCCTGTAGTTAATTCAAACGGGGCGGCATCCAGCGATTTCGGCGACGTAATGCACATTGTTCCCTCAGTGCAGAACACTGAGTGCACAGCAGCCACGCTCTCAGGAGGTCATTCCTGGATGGTCACGGCATGCTCCGGTTCCACCATAGGTCTTAAAGGGATGCTCCGCGCTGCAAAAGTAATGGCTGCCGGTGCAATGGAGATTTACGACGATCACAGCATAGTGGATCGGGCAAAAGCGGAGTTCAAAGAAGCTATGCACGGCACTGAGTATGTCTGCCCCATAACAGACGATGTCAGGGCTCCTTTCAGGGAATAATACCCCTGTGCTGAATATTGCAATTTCCAAAGTGTAAGCAAGATTTTTGCTTTAGTTTTATTTACAATGCAATATATTTTGCAGATTTTATTTAAAAAAGCCGGCTGCAAAGCCGGCCGTTTTGTGGTGCGGATAACAGGGCTTGAACCTGCACACCTCGGGGTACCAGATCCTAAGTCTGGCGCGTCTGCCAATTCCGCCATATCCGCATATTATGGCTTATTATACTAAACAAAAGGAGCTTTGTCAAATACAGTGCGGACCGGAAACGATTCGATTGAAGTCTATATTGCTTTTAGTCAAAACGCAGAAAACTAATAAAGATTATTGACTAATCCTACAAAAAAATATAAAATTCTTAAACAGAATTCTGAAAAATATAAAAGAGGAGGTAATATGCTCAATTCTATTAAAAAGCACCGCCTGGCTCTGTTTTTCACAGTTTATTTTGTTTTCAATGTAGCTTCCAATATAGTTCACCCGGTAACACCTGCTTTTCTGCAAATGATCAATTGTCCGAATTCTATGTTCGGATTTGCCTACTCCACAATGGCTCTGGGGCAATTTATAACTTCGGCATTCTGGGGAAAAATCGGCGATCACATAGGATATGCAAAAGCTGCTTCAATAGGGCTTCTGGGGTATGCTCTGTCGGGATTTATGTTCTCTGTCTCGAAGAGTGGAACGGCAGTGCTGCTGTCAAGATTCTTCGCGGGAATAAGCAGTTCATCAATTCTGGTAAACACTATGGCATATCTCACATCTGCGGACACCACACCTGAGGAGAGAAACAGCCTTCTGGTGCTCTATGCTTCAATGCAGGCAATAGGAGCTGCATTCGGTTACCTGGTGGGAGGACTTATAGGAGACATAAACATATACTATTCTTTTTACACGCAGATAATAATTATACTGGCCCTCGCCCGGCTAATGTTTTTTGTCATCAAAGAACAGCCGACCTTTATAAAGAGCAGTGAAAAACTTACGTTCAGGGAAGCTAATCCATTTACGACAATTTTTGCAAATTTTAAACTCATAAACGCCATGATGGGGGTTTTTCTTTTAGTCACTCTTCTGGCGTATTTTGCAAGCACAGGATTTGACCAAAATTTCAATTACTATCTCAGGGTAAAATTCAATTTTGCTCCCTCGTCTTCCGGACTTTTCAAAGCTGCTGTTGGAATAATTTCGCTAATTACAAATATGACAGTAAGCTTGTGGATCGCCAAAAAGGCAAATATTTCTAAAGCCCTGTCAGTCTCATTGGCATTCACCGGTTTTACAATTATAGCTATGGTACTCTCCACAAGTCAAGGCGCCGTGCTGGTTTTCGCCATGATCTATTACGCACTTTTCGCAGTCTTCAACCCGCTGCTGCAGTCGGTTATGCTCAAAAACAATGACACATCATCAAAGGGATCAATTGCAGGTCTATACAATGCAGCGATGAGTTTTGGAAAAATGACCGGGCCTGCCTTTGCCGGGCTTATATTCGATATAAATCCGGACTATGCTTTCCTGACTTTCGGAATAATTTTAATAGTAGCATCTGTGATAGCGATGGTAAACTACCGCCAGCTGAAAAATGTAGGGATATACAAAGACTGATAAATCTAGTATAAAAATGCTGCCGGGAAGGCAGCTTTTTTATGCCATTAAACTCATTCAAGTCCAGAAGTGTCTATCAGCTCTGGATAAGCAGTGTAAATGGTTAGTTTTTCTACTGCAAACCTTTCGCTATATCTGCTATCTTCCCTGTATTTGAACATATAAACATAATCCTGAGGAGTGGGATCATAGTCATAGGTGTAATCTGACAGCCACATATCAATATACCGTTTCTGTTCGCCGTTGTCATCTATGCTGGTATTAACGTACATTTCGGCATCATAGCCTTTGTACTTCACTTCAACTCTGAAAGAATCTTGAAATCTACTGTTTTTGACTACCTGGATTCTGCTTTCATTTCGAAATCCACTATTTTGAAAGTTGACAAAACCTTCAAAATAGAGCTTATTTCCCGAGTAATTATATTCCCTGTCTTCACTGAGGGTCTGCGTTGGAAATTCATTCAGATATGAGGGGTAATCAACATTTGGAAAACTGTCAAGCTCCTGTTCATTGTAATAATCCAGAAGCGATGTGCCCACCACCATAACAACAAGTGTCAGCGCAATGGTGGAATTTGTAAAACCCTGCATTTTTTCAGGAAAATATAATTTCCGGGGTACAAGAAGAAACGCTATGTGGGAAAGAAGAACAAATACGCTTGTAGCCACATATCCAAAAGGAAAATAGGAATCCTTTATGCAGGCAATTATTATTTCCACAAAATCAATGGCGGAATTTGCAAACCCGAAAATTATTACCACCGCAATAAAAACGGCAAGAACTTTCTTAGTAACACTGCTTTTCATAGATTGCTCCCGTTATTTTCAAAATAAATATAGCACAGAACATCGGTTTTTTCAATGATTCATATATAAGTAGTCATAAAAAAATATCCGCTGGAAATCAGCGGATACCTTTGACACTGTGGTGGGCCTTCACAGACTCGAACTGTGGACCTCCCGGTTATGAGCCGGATGCTCTAACCAACTGAGCTAAAGGCCCTATAATTTCAGTGCCTTTTAATTATATAACAGGCTATAAAAATTGTCAAGAATATTTTCAAATTTCAATGAGCCTATAGATTAACAACTATTCAATCAGTTACAAAGATAATTTATCTTCTACTATATTAACTAATAATGATTAAAAATAATGAACATAATATTAAAAATAAAAGTTAAGATTACACTATTATAGTAAAATGACATAAACAATTGCAGGAAAAAGAAATATTTGATTTTAATCCTACCGAAATGTATATGCGGTTTGCTTTATATTCACGCATAATTTTACTTCTTAGCTAAAAATCAGTCTCAAATGTTGTATTTTACTAAAGCTTTATTCAGTAAGTTCCCCGCTAAATTTTTCTCTGAAG
>CAZYZR010000009.1:0-8204 GCA_964651945.1 uncultured Oscillospiraceae bacterium
CGATATGCTGTGAGAGCAAATATCTTAGCAGTAACCACATATGCGAGGTATGGGTCATCAATTGAAAAATCCGGTCCGTGTGCTGTGCCGCCCACTCCGCCTGTGCAGAAGTGCACAAGGGGCATTAGGGTCGCTACGTCGCCGAAATCGTCTGATCCGGTAGAGTGTTCAACGCGGTCGAGCTGTTTTGTATACACGCCTTCAGCTTTTATGTCGTCAAACACGCTCTGAAGAACCTCTGTATGCGGGTTTGGCACACCTGACATATAGCCGGCCATGGTCTCAATCGTCACACCACAGCCTGTGGCCATTGCGGCGGCCTTAATGGAGCGGTCCACTTTTTTGGATGCGTCTTTGTAGGCTTCAGGAGTCTTACCCCTTACTGAATACTGCATCGTGACATTGTCGGCTATTATGTTTACAGCCTGCCCGCCGTCTGATATAAAGCCATGGACGCGGACTGTGTCCTCATCCCTGAAGCTCTCCTGCTGAAGAGCTATATTTACCATTGCTGCAGTTGCGGCGTTTAGAGCATCGATTCCCTCGTGAGGCATACCTGCGGCGTGAGCGGCGCGGCCTTTGAAAGTGACGGTCTTGTTGACAAAGCCGTTGGATGAGCCGTTGAAAAGCCCAAAGTCGGCTCCTGCAAAGGAATGGTGCCCCAAGGCGATATTGATGTCATCAAAAGCGCCAACCCTTATCAGTTCGCACTTGCCTCCGCCATATCCAAGTTTGCCCTCTTTCATAAGCTGGCTCTTGTACTCGATATCCACAAATTCCTCAGCGGGAACTGCCATAAAGCAGATATTCCCGCCCAGAGCTTCTTTGACCTCAGGATCGGTGAGAGCCATTGCTGCTCCCACGACCCCGGTGAGCTGGGCATTGTGGCCGCAGCTGTGGGAACACCCGTTGTAGGCATTGGGGTGATTCGGTATGGGGAGTGCGTCAAGCTCGCCTATGACAGCAAGGGTGGGGCCCTCTGTGGAACCTTTCTCCTTGAGGTAGCTCTTTACACCGGTTATCGCCCAACCCTCTTCGCAGTCAAGGCCCAGTTTTTTCATCTCATCCACAAATTTTCCGCTGGTGCGCACTTCTTTGTAGCCCAGCTCAGCGTGGTTGAAAATGTCGGTGCCGAATTCAATTATCTCATCTTTTTTGGAATCGATAATCTCACAGATTTTTTGTTCGATATGATCCAACATATCCTTTTCTTCTCCTTTGTTTATTCCCGGATATACCGGCAGTAACAAAAGTATACATTAAAAACAAATTTGTGTAAAGGCGTTTATTGCCTGTTTTTCTTGAATTTTCGGCTTGTGGAAAACAAAAAGCGGGCTCTTTTGAAACCCGCAGTTCTGCTAATCAACAAAACATAATATATTCAAATTTGCCTGCCATTGTTTTTCAAAACCCGGCCGGCTGAACAGAGAACGGCCCGACGGGCACTGTCGAAAACCATACCGCCCTGCAGATAGGCCACATAAGGGGGCCTCAGTGGAGCGTCACAGGAAAGTTCAATTGAGGAGCCCATTGTAAAGGACCCGGATGCCATTATTATTCTGTCCTCATATCCGGGCATTTCACCGGGCTCGGGGGCGGCAAAACTGTCCACAGGGGAATGGGACTGAATCGCCCTGCAGATCGCTATGAGATTTTCAGGAGTTTTGGCGTAAATCGAAGTGACAATGTCGTTTCTGTCACTGTCGCACTCCGGCACTGTTTTAAACCCCAGTTCTGAAAAAAGGCAGGAGGAGTAGACTGCAGTTTTAAGAGCATTGGCAGTGGCTGATGGAGCAAAATAAACCCCGAGATACATATCCCTGAGCACGTCCAAGGAACAGCCTATTTCCCTCCCGGTTCCAGGAGCGGTAAGTCGGTGCGCACACATTTCCACCAGATCGCTTCTTCCTACAATGTATCCACCTGTAGGAGCTATTCCGCCTCCCGGATTTTTTATTAGGGACCCCGCCATTATGTCTGCTCCAACCCCGACCGGCTCAATTTTTTGGGTAAATTCCCCGTAACAGTTGTCAACCATTACCACAATGTCGGGGTTTACTGATTTTGCGGCATGGCTGATGTTTTCAATGTCGCCAAGGCTTAAGGCATTCCTCGGAGTATAGCCCCTTGAACGCTGGATATAGCACATCCTGGCGCCCCTGCATTTTTCCCTTATCTTGGCAAGATCCGGGGTATTGTCCGGCAAAAGCGGGCACTCTTCATATTTGATCCCGTAATCCATAAGATTTCCATAATGTGACCCGTCAAGGCCTATCACGGGGAGCAGGGTGTCATAGGGCCTTCCCCGGGCGGACACCATCCTGTCCCCGGGGCGCAGGAGCCCGAAAAGCGCCACGGCAAGGGTGTGGGTTCCGCTGGTAAAATTGTATCGGCACAGCCCGTCCTCAGCTCCCATTATGTCCGAAAACAACCTGTCAAGTCCATCTCTCCCCTTGTCGTTGTACCCATACCCGGTGGTCCCTGTGAGGTGCCGGGATGAAATTCCGTTGTCAATGAAAGCTTTTTGCACTTTAAGCCGGTTGTACCGGGCAATCTCATCGATTTTTTCAAATACAGGGCGACATTTTTCCATTGCCATCCTGTCCAGCCGCAACAATTCACTGCTCACAGGAAAAAATTCTTCAATCATATCTTTTCGTCCCTCAGTCTGTAGAGATATATCTCCCTTTCTGCCTCAAATCCAAGGTTTTTGTAAAAACCGGCAAGTTCCTTTTCACACATAAGTATTGCACCTCTGCTCCCCCTTTCCCGGACTATGTGGCGTATAAGTTTACCTGCCAGACCTTTTCTCCTCATTTTAGGCAAAGTACTCACGAATGTTATATACAGATCGTCGGTATATCTGGTGACAAGCGCTCCGCAGAGGATTTGTCCGTTTTCCTGCAGTATCCAGGTATCAGACAATCCTCTGTTTACTTTGCCAGCAAAATTCGAGTATATGGCTTCAAAGGAGGATCCGGGGAAATTGGCAGAACAAAACTGAGAAAACCGGTATATATTCCGGTTCTTTGTGAGGTCAGGCCAGTTTTCACCCGCTCCTCCCTGATATCTCATAAGCAAAAAAGTCTGTCTGTTAATGACAGGTATATTCTCATTTTCGCTTTCAAGCCCGTAGAGACCCATAAAATGACAAAATGAAACTATCTGCCGAAGATCTTCCGGAGTGGCGGGACCCCGAAAGGAAAGATTTTCCCCCGAAATCATAAGGCAGGAATCGCCGGCTGAGTAAAAATTTGAATATGTGAGCCTGTTTCTGCATTTGTATTCCCGGAGAATCTTCTCGGCAATAAACCCATTTTGGAAAGAGAGGTTAGTCTCAAATCTTTCCCTGTCCCGCAGAACGCTTTTTATCACAGCCGCATCACTAGCTTTTTAAAATGTCTTCCCCTCTCCTCAAAATTCGCATACAGGTCAAAACTGGCGGAGGCGGGGCTGAAACTGACTATATCTCCGGTGGAAGTGTTTTCATACATAAGTTTCACTGCTTCCTCCATATCTGCAGCACGGAGAATTTTTATGCCGCTCTTTTCAAAATCGGGGTGATTTCTGACAACCGCCTCAATCTTGGGCCCTGTCTGTCCCATGACCACAAGCAGTTTTACATGTTCAATTATAGGCTGTGCCAATGGCTCATAAGGTATTTTCTTGTCATATCCTCCCGCTATTATGCAGATTTTCTGATCAAAGCTGTTGAGGCCCGCAATGGTCCTGGTTGGGCTGGTTGCTATTGAGTCGTTGAACCACTGGACGCCGTTGAGGGTCCTGACAGGCTCAATTCTGTGCTCAACTCCCTTGAATTCCCTGGCTGTCTGCGCCATAATTTCCCTGCTTACTACCCCGTCCACTGCACAAAAAGCCGCAAGAAGATTTTCAAGGTTGTGCCTGCCCCTAAGGGCAACTTCGCTCCGGTTGACTATCCTTTCTTCATCGATGCACAGCCAGTCTTCCCCGTCCAAATATCCGCTGCCGGGGAAACCCGAAAGATCTGAAAAGCGGGAAAAAAACACACATTTCCCTTTTACATCCTCCGCCATTTTCCTGGTGATATCATTTTCATATCCCAGAACTGCTTTGCCGGCTTCGCCCTGATAAAGAAGGATATTCCTCTTGGCGTCTATGTACTCCTGCATATCCTTGTGGTGGTCGAGGTGATTCGGGGTTACATTAGTCACCACTGCCACATCCGGAGACTGTCGCATTGATATGAGCTGGAAACTTGAGAGCTCCACGACAGCTACATCAGTATCCCTAACATTTTCCACTTCCGGAAGGAGGGCCTTGCCTATATTCCCTCCAAGATGTACCGTATAGCCTGACTTTTTAAGCATCTCGCTTATCAGTGTAGTAGTTGTGGTTTTCCCGTCGGAACCCGTAACGGCGTATATTTTGCAGGGACAAAGTGAAAAGAAGAGCTCCATCTCGCTGGTGACAAGGGCACCCGCCTTTCCCCGCTGTACAAGTTCGGGTGTATAAAACTCAAAGCCCGGAGTGCGAAGGATCACATCCTGACCCCTGAGACTATCAAGGTAATTTTCCCCCAGGGATAGCTTTACCCCCATTTTCCTAAGATCCTGCCCATAGTCTCCGAACCGCTCCAGTTCTTTTTTGTCGCAAAGGGTGACCTCTGCTCCCTTTGCAGTGAAAATCTCAATAAGCTTCCTGTGACTCACCCCTGCACCTATGAATGCAACTTTTTTCCCTTTAAGACTTTCAAAAAACAAGGTTGCTTTGCTCATAATTGCTCCTTCCTGAAGCCGTCAGTTTATTTACTAATGAATATTATAATAAAACCCTGTGATTATATCAACAATATTTATTTTTACTCTGTTGCCGTTTGTGCAAGTTAAATTATCAGGAAAATAAAATATTTGTGTCAGATGTAAAAAATAACAAAATTGCCTGGTGCAAACAAATATATCTTGAAAACAAAGGGTAATAATGTTAATATAGAAAAATAATTTAAAAAAGGCGAAAGCCTTATATATGACAGGAGGGACATTATGGAAGTTGATTTTAAATCCTCATTCGGAGTAAAGCTCTTCAACGACAAGGTCATGAAAGAGAGAATTTCTCCGCGGGCTTTTGAATCTCTGAGAAAAATAAAGGAAGAGGGCATGGTTTGGGACCCGTCCATAGCAGATGAAGTGGCAGAGGCCATGAAAAACTGGGCTATGGAACAGGGGGCAACCCATTTTGTGCACTGGTTCTCCCCTCTCACCGGTCTCAACAGCGGAAGGCACGACTCTTTTCTGGACGGAGTGGCAAGTGACGGATCCCCTATAATTAATTTTTCCGGGAAAATGCTGACAAGGGGTGAAAGCGATGCTTCCAGTGTTCCCTCCGGAGGACTGAGAAGCACGTTTGAGGCAAGGGGCTATACAATATGGGATGTGACAAGCCCTTGTTTTGTGATAGGGACTACCCTTTACATTCCCACGGTTTTGGTCGCCTTCACTGGTGAATCGCTGGATCTGAAAGCACCCTTGCTTCGCACTACACAGGCTCTCAACAAACAGGCTCTGAGGGTTTTTCATGCCCTGGGATTTGATGAAATAAAATCAGTAAAGCCCACTATGGGCGCTGAACAGGAGTATTTCCTTGTCGACAAGGAAGCTTTTGATAAGCGCATCGACTTAAAGCTCACCGGGAGAACTATTTTCGGTGCTATGCCCCCAAAAGGACAGGAGCTGGGAGAGCATTACTACGGCAGCACCCAGGAGAGGGTGAGAAACTTTATGCGCGAAGTGGACAGACAGCTATGGGAGCTGGGTGTCCCCGCAAAAACGGAGCACAATGAAGTCGCACCCGGGCAGTTCGAGCTGGCGTGTGTCTACCGCGAGGCAAACGTGGCTGCGGATCAGAACCAGGTGGTTATGGACATACTGAGAAAGACAGCTCTGAGGCACGGTCTGGTGTGTCTTCTCTATGAAAAGCCATTTACCGGAATAAACGGAAGCGGGAAACACAACAACTATTCCCTCGCCACGAGCGAAGGAGAAAACCTGCTGAAGCCGGGTGAACATCCAGAAAACAACATAAAATTCCTTATAACCCTGGCTGCGTTTATAAAGGGTGTGGACGAGCACGCAGATATGCTCAGGCTCGCGGCCACTACGGAGGGGAATGACTTCCGCCTTGGAGCCCATGAGGCGCCTCCTGCCATTGTCTCCATGTACATCGGGGCAAATCTGCAGAAGATCCTGGCAAAACTTGCGGGAGAGGATACATCGGAGTTTGACACGGTGGACAAAGAGGTGCTGCTGGGTGCAAAGAGTCTTCCGGTGCTGAAGATTGATGAAAACGACCGCAACAGGACCTCACCTTTTGCATTCACAGGATTCAAGTTTGAATTCCGCATGGTGGGCTCATCCCAGCCACTGGGCTTTGTAAACACAGTTATCAACGCTCTGCTGGCAGTGAGCTTCAGGCAGTTCGCCGACGAACTGGAGGGAGTCCGGGATCCCGTATCAAAGGCCTATGAGATAGTCGGCAGGGAGTATGCCGCCCACAAGAGGGTCATATTCAATGGAAATGGCTATGCCTCCGAGTGGATTGAGGAAGCAGAGCGCAGGGGACTGCCCAACCTGGATTGCACAGTAAAGGCCATCCCGGTGCTGATAAAGGAAGAAAATATAGAATTTCTAAAACTCTCAAAGGCCCTCACTGCCGTGGAAGCCCACTCCAGGTACGAAACTCTGTTCACCAGATATATTCAAAAAATCAATATCGAGCTGAACACTGCGGAGGCCATGGTAGAGAGGCAGATAGTGCCCGCTGCAATTGAGTACTGCGGTGAACTGTCAGAGAGTATAGAAGATATGAAGAATGCGGGAGTTGCAGTGAAAGCTGCATCCGCAAATCTTGAAAAGATATGTGCTCTCACCGATCTTGTGTCAGAGCGCTGCCGGGATATGAAAGCCGCGCATGTGCGGGCAATGGAGGTTCCGGTGATGGAAGACAGGGCAAATGCCCTGTACCTGGTGTCCAGGGACGGGCTTTCAGCCCTGAGGGAAAAGGTGGATGAGCTGGAACTTGCAATGCCAAAGGCTGCTTGGCCTATGCCCACATACACGGATCTGCTGTTTGATCTGTAATCGTAAAGTATTTTAAAAAAACGGGAGGCTCCCTCCCGTTTTTGTTTACAAAAAATTTACCATTTGAGACAGCCGTGGACAATTATCTCCCATTTATAACTGAGGCCTTTTATGCTATAATTTTCGCAGTACGGATTTTACATATACATCAGGATATACTGCTGGGGGAAATTGTTTTCGTTTTATATAATTTCACTGAATATTGAACTTGAATAAACGGTATCTGCAGAGATAACCAAAGAAAATCTTTTAATCTTTCATATTTTATAAAGCTCTGTGTTACAGGTGCAGAGTATTCTTTGTAAACAGCAAAAGATGAATTGTTAAATGTTTTATTTGAGGCTTCAATAATCCGCATAGGTATATGCAGACTGAAACTATAAAACTTTGGGCATATGCAATATAAAGTTATTTTGCCTTTCGGCAGATATGAAAATTTGATCCGGGCAAAAGTGCCGGATAAAGCAAAGGTGATTTTTTGAAGAAAATATTTATCAGTATATTATTGTGTTCACTGTGCCTTTTTGCCGGATGCAATTCCAGCGGAGATATATCCACATTCACAATAGAAGTCGAGGAATTTCCTTCTGTTTTTGACCCCCAGACTGCCTATAAAAGCGGCGATCTGCTTGTAATTACAAATATATTCGACGGATTGTTTGAAAAAGAGGGGGAAAACATTGTAACAAACCTTGCGGAGAGCTGGGATGTGTCAGGTGACGGAAGGACTTATACAATAAAGCTGAAAGAAGACCGGGTTTACCATTACACGGCGGACAAGGAAAGAGCAAAAATTTATAATGAAGCTCCGGTGACGGCGCGGGATTTTGTATTTGCACTTCAGAGGGTGCTGTCACCCAACACCCATTCCCCCCGGGCCGACAATTTTGTAAATATAAAAAACGCCTCAAAAGTATTGGCCGGGGCGTCCCCTAGTATACTTGGGGTATCTGCCCCCGATGACAGAACTCTGGTTATAGAGCTGGAGAGCCGGGACTACAATTTTATTGAAAAGCTTTGCCTGCCTGCCTCATTCCCCTGCAACAGGAAATTTTTTGACAGCTGCGGGGGCGCATACGGGCTGAGTGT
>CAZYZR010000009.1:8304-15098 GCA_964651945.1 uncultured Oscillospiraceae bacterium
CGGAGGGGCCCGGGCCGGCGGAGAGGGACTCACGCTGCTTATTCCCCGGGACAGCGAGTACAAAGTCATATATGAAAATATCAACCAGTTGTGGCAGAGGGACTTAGGTGTGTTTTTCAAGACCGAATATCTCCCGGTTTCAGAGATAAGGAAGAGAGTTATGGACAAAAATTATGACATAGCGTTTCTGCCCCTCGTGCCAAATGATGATACACCTTTCGCAGTTCTGGAATACTTCGAAGGGATGGACATGGATCTGGACTCCACACTTGCCAAGGCAAGGTCAGCTACCGATGATACAAGGGCTACAGAGGAAATCAGGCAGGCTCAGAGAAAAATAATTGAAAATGTCTATGCGGTGCCAATGGGAAGCGAGGAGACAATATTTTACTGCAGAAATTATTTTGAAGGAATTATAATCGACCCGTTTAACAGAATTGTAAACTTAAAAAGGGCAGTCTCCAACTGACATATATTTTTGAAATATCGGTATGGCGCAAAATAATGCTCTGAATTCAGGAGAATGTGCAACAAATCGTATCTGTCACATAAACCTTTAAAAATTACACCCCATTGAAAGTTCTTGCAGATCACTTGCTAAATACAATGTGGGATTTAAGACCAACTAAAGTGTGAAATTTTTAACTATATATTAGCGCAATCCGTAAACAATAAAAGCCCGCAAAAAGCGGGCTTTTTATGTTGTTTATATTGACGTTTTTACTGTGCGGAAACAGGAACAGTCATAAGCCTTAAATTAGGTACATTGATAGCCTTGACAGGGCAGTCATCAGCGCACTGCATGCAGGCAATGCAGAGTGTCTGGTCAATGCGCGCAAGGTTGTTTTCAACGGATATGGCTCCTGTGGGACACACCTTTGTGCACCTCATACACCCAATGCAGCCGGTGGAGCAGACTTTCCTCGTCCGGGCACCCTTATCCCGGTTCTTGCAGAGAACGACAGGATTTATGTCGTCGGGTATAAGTGTGATTATTCCTTTGGGGCAGGCTCTTGTGCAGGCTCCGCACCCCGAGCATCTCTCGTTGTCCACCAGGGCAACGCCGTTCACAACATGTATCGCATCAAACTGACATGCAGCCACGCAGTCGCCAAATCCTATACATCCGTATGCACAGGCAGTGGGACCCGCAAACATCTTTGAGGCCGCGGAACATGTGGTCACACCTTGATAGTCGTATTTTTTGTCGGTATTCTTCGGGAATCCCTGGCAGGCGACAAATGCTTTTTTTGGTGCAGCTGCCACAGCAGTTTTTCCCATTACCTTGCCAACAGCCCGGGCGGCAGCCCGGCCGCCGGGAACACAGAGATTGAGTTCTGCTCCGGACTCCACAATGGCCTTGGCATAATCGGCGCAGCCTGCAAAACCGCAGGCTCCGCAGTTTGCACCGGGAAGGCACTCCTGGACTTTTCCGATCCTCTCATCTTCGGGCACATACATAAATTTTGAGGCCAAGACAAGAACCACGCCGGCAATAAGTCCCATTGCAGTAATAATTACAATAGCAATACCCATTTTCCCCTCCTTATGCAACTACACCGAAAAGATTCTCTATAAGTCCACCAAATCCCATAAATGACATAGATGTAAGGGCGGCAGACACCAGTGTTATGGGCAGTCCCTCAAAGGATTTCGGGGGCTTTGCATACTCCAGCGTAGTCCTGACTCCGGTGAAGAGCACCATTGCTACGAGGAAACCAAGACCGGCACCAAGGGATGCGACTATACTCTCTATAAAGTTGTAACCGTTGTCTATGTTCAGAAGAGTCACACCGAGTATGGCGCAGTTTGTGGTAATCAGGGGAAGGTACACACCCAGGGAGCGGTGAAGTGCCGGAATATACTTTTTCAGTATGGTCTCGACCAACTGCACCAAGGCGGCTATAACGAGAATGAAGGCCACGGTGTTCATATACTCCAGCCCGTTGGGAAGAAGGAGATATGTGTATATGGGCCAGGTCACCGCAGTTGCCATTACCATGACGAATGTAACAGCAAGAGACATTCCCACGGAAGAGTCAAGCTTTTTTGAAACGCCCAAAAATGGGCATATTCCCAAGAATTTAACCAGCACGTAGTTGTTGACCAATATCATGCTGAAGAGAATTGAAGCAAGTTTCATCAGTCGGTACCTCCGGTAACAGCCCGGGCAGCCTCGGCCTCAACGTCCGCATATGGGCATCCGAGGCAACCGGCGCCGCACCCGCTGCCATCTCCGAGCTTTGTTGGCCTGGCAAGCTCCAGCTTTACAGCGGCAGCCATAAGAACTCCGAAAATGAAGAAGCCGCCGGGGGCAGATGTCAGAATGGACATTCCGGGGAACAGATTCTTTGTGATCTCGATGCCGAATAATGTTCCTGAACCGAAGAATTCTCTTATGGATCCCATAAGTGTAAGGGTCAGGGTAAAGCCCAGTCCCATACCGAGGCCGTCTAAGGCGGAATCCAGGACTGTGTTCTTGGACGCGAACATCTCAGCGCGTCCAAGTATGATGCAGTTGACCACTATGAGCGGCAGGAACACGCCGAGGGCGGAGTCAAGTGCAGGAGCATAAGCCTTTATGAACATCTGAACCACGGTAACAAATCCCGCTATAATCGTTATGTACGCAGGGATCCTCACCTTGTCAGGTATAACTTTTCTCAGTGCGGATATAACCGTATTTGAGCAGACAAGGACAAATGTGGCTGCAAGTCCCATTCCCACGCCGTTTATAGCCATTGTGGTGACGGCTAGGGTGGGACAGGTGCCAAGCACAAGCCTCAGTGTGGGGTTCTCTTTGAGCAATCCCTTCGTGACAATCTTAAGTTTGCTATTTTTGCTTTTTTCAGCCATTTCTGTCATATTCCTTTCTTAAGATTTATAACTGTCAGGAAAACAGCTCGCTGTAAACGGCGACTGCTTTGCCCACAGCTTCTATTGCGCCCTTGGAAGAATAGGTGGCGCCGGCCAAAGTGTCAACCCCGTCTGTGCCGGTCTTCCCGTTGAATGCACTTACAAACGGCTCTTCATTGATCTTTGTGCCAAGGCCTTCGGTCTCACTGGAAGTGTCATAATAGACGCCGACTATCGTGCCTGTGCCATCAAATGCAACATAGGCCTTCAAGGTCTCGCCGGTGACATGCTCATCTCCGATTATGCCATTACCTTTGCCCTCAGTCTCAATTATTATTGCGCCGTCTACGGCATCTGACTTATAGAATGCAAGGGCATCAGCGTGTGTATATTCCTCGGTAAGTGTTGCAGCCGGAGATCCCTCGCCGTACAGAAGACCGATCTTCTCCTCAAGGGTGAGCTCAACTTCCACTATGCCTTTAGCATACTGGTTGAAGGCCTTCCTGGCGTTGTTCAGTGCGTTTATGGAAGCGGTGGAAGATATTGTAGCTCCGCTTATCATATTCACATTGCTGGATGTGAGCTCTTCGGTCTTGCCCACAAACTGGGTATAGAACTCGGGCTCGGTGATCCTTGAGCCAAGGCCTGCGGTCTCTTCCTGGGAGAGTATTGTCAGGTTGGTTATCTTACCGTCGTTGTCAAAAGCGGTCATATAGACCACATCTCCGCCGTAACCTTTTCCAAAAGCAGTGATTATGTAGCCAAGCTCTTTCCCGGAGGAATCCTTGGCGACACAGACCTCGGAGACGCCTTCCATATCGGACTCGATGACTTCGTACTCATCGGCTTCAAGAAGTTCCGCCTTGGCCCGGTTTGCTGCCTTTTCAGCGTTGGACGCTATTATCGGAGCAGTGACACTGTTTGCAAAAGCCAGAATTCCGGAGACCACTATGCATATCACAGTGAGTACCACCACAGGTTTCAGAATATCAGTCCATGTGGAGTTTTCTTTTTTCATTTTACTTGGCCTCCTTCTTCTTCAGAACGCCAAGGGGCCTCTGCCTTGTGAGACGGTTAATATATGGGACCAGAAGGTTCATAAGCAGAATTGCGTAGGATACACCTTCTGCCATCGTGGCCCATCGGCGTATTACAACAGTTATTATTCCAAGCCCAATTCCGTAGACAATCTTGCCTTTCAGGGTGTATGGACTGGTGGTGTAGTCAGTGGCCATGAATATGGCACCCAGGAGAAGACCTCCGCCGAGGACATACACCAGAGGATCCAATCCAAGAAGAAGGGCAAGAATTGCAACTGTGCCAACATAAGTAACAGGGATCGCAGGGCTTATAACCTTAGTTGCCACCAGGAAAACAAATCCTATGAGCAGAGCCAGGGCACTGGTCTCGCCGAGGACACCCCCGGTAGTTCCCACAAACATATCTATATATGCCGGGGCGGTACCCGCTCCGTTGGCGTAAGCTGCCAAGGGAGTGGCGGATGCCACCATATCTCCGGAAATCGGATTGGGGAAAACCCACTGGGTCATAGCATTTGTCCATGAGAGACCCAGGACTATTCTACCCACCAAAGCAGGGTTTGCAAAGTTGAATCCTATCCCGCCGAAAAGTTGTTTCACAACAATTATTGAGACAGCTGACCCGACTATAGCCATGGGGATCGGCAGAGTAGCAGGCATGTTGAACGCCAGCAAAACTCCGGTAACCACTGCTGACAGGTCGCTTATCGTTATCGGAAGGTGCATAAGCTTCTCGTAGAGATACTCAAAGCAGACGCAGGATGCCACTGTGACCGCCACGAGGAGCAAAGAGCGGAATCCGAAAATAAGGACAGAAGCTATCATGGCCGGAACCAGTGCAATCACAACTTTCCCCATAATCGATTGAGTACTCTCTTTTCCCGTTATATGCGGAGAGGACGATACTGTAAGTTTCATTAGTTCTTCTTAGCCGCCTTTCTGACAAAATCTTTGGCCTCTTTGACTGTCTGGGCGACGGGGCGATGAGCCGGGCAGACATATGAGCAGCTGCCGCACTCCATACACAGATCAGTGTAAAGGGCTTTTAAGCCGTCAGCGTCATTTGCTGAAAGGGCAAGTGAAATCTCGACGGGAGCTAGCCCCATAGGACAGGCCTGTATGCACCTGCCGCAGCGGATGCAAGCCGTGTAAGCAGGAAGACTTGCCCGCTCTTTGCCGAATACAATGAAGGCGTTGTTCTGCTTCAGAACCGGCATAGAATCGTCTGCCAGGGCTGTTCCCATCATGGGACCGCCGGAAATTATCTTTCCGGGTTCCCGGGAATACCCGCCGCAAAAATCTATTACATCCTTTACGGTTGACCCTATGGGAACTTCCACATTCTGAGCTTTGGCCACAGCATCCCCGTCAACCGTTACTCTCTTGGAAACAAGAGGCATTCCGGTCTCAAGATACCTTGCCACAAAACCCACTGAGCCGACATTCATGACTATCACTCCCACTGCAGCGGGGAGAGCACCCCTGGGGACCTCTTTTCCTGTAGTCCGCTCAATGAGTACCTTTTCCGCTCCCTGGGGATAGACGCTGGGAAGGGTGACCACCGAAAATCCTTCTAGCCCGGAGGTGAGTTCCTTCATCTTCTCAATTGCTTTGGGTTTGTTTTCCTCAATGCCAATTATGACTTTTGAAAGGTCAAGATATTTTTTGACCCGCACAGCGCCTTTGACCACATCTTCGCCGTTTTCCATCATCTCGCGGTAATCGGCCGTAATATACGGCTCACATTCTGCGGCGTTTACCACCAGGGTATCGACTTCTGCAAGATTATCCGGGTCAAGCTTTACTCCGCTGGGAAACCCAGCTCCGCCTAGGCCCACAAGACCGCTGGCTTTTATGGCCCGGACGAAACTGGCGTGATCTGTGACCTCAGGGGGTTTCACGGCTTCACTTACCGTCTGTTCACCGTCTGTGTCAATGACCACTGTCTGCACTTTGCTTCCGCCGGGGGAAAGCATATCTTCGACGGAAAACACCTTGCCGCTGACGGAAGAGTGTACCACGGCTGAGATAAAGCCGCCGGCATTGCCTATGACATCGCCGACCTTTACCAGATCCCCCTTCTTTACGCAGGGCACGGCAGGAGCGCCGATATGCTGCGACATGGAGATATACACTCTTTTGGGCACCGGCATTTTTACAGTCTCGCAGTCTTCAGTGTTTTTGTTATGGGGTACTTTCGCACCCGAAGCACTTCTGACCAGCTTTTTTAGTAGTGCCACTATATAATCCTCCTTCAGAACTTTAAAAAGCCCATTTTTCAAATATAAATTGTATCATTTTAATGAAATCATTTCAATAGCAAAATCCCCCGCTGAGGGCTCTGAAATGCAATTTTTGGGGAAACTATTAAAAATTTGTTAATTATTTTTATTGATAGTGAAAAGAGGTACAGTTTGTGGTATAATTTCGGTAGTGTAAACGGAGGCAAAAATGCAGAATGTAATCTATTCGTCAGACAGACCTATCCCTTGGGAAGCTCAGAGTGCTTACAAAATGCGATATTACACAGGGGACAGCGATGAGGATACCATATTCTGTTATCTGAAAGGATATTTTCTGGGCGGGGACCTTAAGCTGTGCTCTTATTTTTTCGAAGAAAAACCCGTGGGAAACGACAGACTCACATTGGAAATAAATCTTTCTCCCGGAGCAGATAAGGACAATCTGGAAATAAATTACGGGTATGAAGGAATTTCCACAGTATACTACAAAGGCAAAAAGCTGAAGGACCGGGGCATAGGATTTATATCTTACACGGCCGGTGATGAACAGGGAAATTATTGGTGTGCAGAGATCTCAGCAGAAAATAAAACTTTGAAAAAAATATTCGGAGAAACCGGCGGAAAGGTCATATACATAAATCTTATACGGAGGTTC
>CAZYZR010000009.1:15198-16680 GCA_964651945.1 uncultured Oscillospiraceae bacterium
GTTCCCGGAATAGTTGTGGAATTTTGTGTTTTTCAAGGAGCTGAGTTTTATGGAAATAAGGAGATATGAGCCCAACGGAAGGTATTCAAAAGTCGTAGAACACAACGGAATTCTCTATATCTCAGGTGAAATATGTTCCGACCCCGGGGCAGATATTAAAGGTCAGACCAGGCAGGTATTGGAAAAAATTGAAGGCACCCTGGGAAAATACGGCAGTGACAAAAACCATCTGCTGTATGTCACTGTTTTTATAAAGGATATGTCCCTCTTCAGAGAGATGAACAGTGTGTACGATTCCTGGGTAGCCACTGACAATGAACCCGCAAGGGTCTGTGTTGAGGCAAAACTTGCCTCGCCCAGTATCCTTGTGGAGATTTCTTGTATCGCCGCTATGATATAAAATTTTAATCATGTTACCATTTCAATAAAATATTATCCTGTTTGATTGACAAACAGAGTTACAAAATATAAGCCATAAACTTAATAAACTTACAGGCTTTGAAAGCTATAAAGTCAAAAGCTCCGCTCTATAAAGCGGAGCTTTTTTATATAATGCTTTTAACTTATAAAGCGTTTAAAAATAGAAAGCAATGTGCTGAAAGCCGCAAATACAAATTTTTTGCAGTTTAATGTAAAAAATTTTTTCAGGCGTTCTGCATTTTCTCAAGTATTTTGGACATCTCGGCCATAATACCAGGGATATCAAACCCCTGTGGGCAATGAGAGCGGCAGGACCCGCACCCTATGCAGGCAGTGGGGAGCTTCTCACCGGGAATACCCATAAGAGATGAAATTCTCCACTCCCCGCCTATCTTCACGTCATTGTAAACTTTTATAAGGGAAGGGATATCAAGGCCGTTCGGACAATCCGGGCAACAATACCTGCAGCCTGTGCAGGCTACTGCCACCTCCCGGTGCTGCAGGATCGCCGCTTTTCTCACTGCATCAATGTCCTCCTCACGAAGCGGGTCAAAAGCCGAAAAAGTGGCAATGTTGTCCTCCGCCTGGGACACATCGGACATGCCGCTGAGTATCACCTGGCAGTTGTCAAGGCTTTTGACCCAGCGAAAAGCCCAGGAAGCGAGACTCCTTTGGGGATCACGGTCTCTGAGAAGTTTTGCCGGCTCTTCTGTAAGATTTGCCAGCAGCCCCCCATGGGCGGGTTCCATAACCATGGTGGGTATTCCTGTTTCTTTTAAAATCCCGTACAGCTCCTTTGCATCCCCTGTATACCAGTCGTAGTAATTCAGCTGTATCTGAACAAAATCCCACTTGTAAAGTCGTAGCATCCTCTTAAGGCCCCGTGGGGACCCGTGGAATGAAAAGCCCATATACCTTATTCTTCCCTGCTTTTTTAGAGTTTCAAAATATTCAATACATCCACAATCCCTCACCGTGTCTATAACGCCGTCGTTGATCCCGTGGATAAGATAGAAATCTATCCTGTCCATTCCCAGGCGGGACAGCTGCTCCTCAAACTGG
>CAZYZR010000009.1:16780-22810 GCA_964651945.1 uncultured Oscillospiraceae bacterium
GAAAGCTTTATTCCGTCCTTATACTCTTTGTACTCCATTTGTCCTCCTTGACACAAAAGATTTTTATCTTTATTATTTTATATTATAAAAGCTAAAGTTAGCTTTAGGTCAAGTGCATTTTAAAATTTTTACGGGAGACAGTATGGAATATACAATCGGGAAAATTTCACGGGCCACAGGACTGCCCGTCTCGACGATCAGATATTATGACAAAGAAGGACTGCTGGGGGAAGTGAGGAGAAGCCCCAGCGGGATAAGGCTGTTTGACGATACAAACCTGGGAAACCTACGGATCGTGGAATGTCTGAAGGGCTCCGGTATGTCCCTGGACGGGATAAAAAAATACATGGAAATGCTCAGAGAAGGAGATTCTACCCTGGAAAAAAGAAAAGAACTCTTTTCAGAGAGGCTTTCCCAGGTGGAAAAAGACATCCGGCAACTGAGGAAAGTAAGGGATATGCTGGAGTACAAATGCTGGTATTATGACCAGACAATAAAAGCGGGAACTGAGGAAGTGTTCAAGGAAATGGGCCCCGATGATCTGCCCCGGGAAATTAAACCGCTGGCAGAGGGGTTTTCGGAGTACAGCAAAAAATTTGAGAGCCTGAAATAAGGGCAAGATTCATCCCGCTTCAGAAATAAACAAACAGGCAGTGCGGAAAGTCTGCACTGCCTGTTTGTTTTATATACCGCAATGAAATACCATATATTAATATCTTACATTACAAGATTTATATTATTAAATCGTTCACAATACATTCAAAAACATAACACGAAAAAAACTAACCCACAATAACCGCAACCCCGGCGGGCATGCAGATAGCCGTCTCCCCTTCGCTGGAAATAAAGCCGAAATTCTCACAGAGATGATCAGGGCATTTGCTGTCGATAAACCTTATCCGGCCGTCCTTGACCTCAAGGGTAACCGGGTAATTTTCCGTCTCTATGTGATATATTTTGTCCTCCTCAAGAGAAATTTCCATCGGCTGTCTTCCGTCATCAAAGTTAACCTGGGCAACAGCTCCCTGCTCTTTTGAAAAATATCTGTACGAAAGTCCCCACGCAACCAATATAACGACCAGCCCGATAAGAACGGTATTGATATTTAAATATTTTTTCAAATGCTGCTCCCCCAAGGATGTCTTTATTCAATTATAGTAACCTTTAAAGCTTTTGTCAAAACGAGCAAAAATCAGGCAGCCGATTATTGGCTGCCTTTAATCGCTATGAAATCCAGGAAACAGCGCGAACAGAACCCCCGGATCCCGACTGGAAATTAAAGCTGAAACAATCCGGATGAATGAAAATAAAAATATAAATATAAAAATATAAATATATAAAAATCTTAAATTAACGGCCTTTAAAGATGTATAAAATACAATTAATGCATTGTGGAAACAGACGAAAAGAGAAAAGATTTATTTCTTCTGTACTGGGCCACTGCGGCCCTTTTCACAACATGCACAGTCACCGCAGCAACCCCCCTGGGTATTTTTCCTCATTCTCCTGAAAGCAAAAATCAGAAGTGCTGCTATTAAAGCAATTATTACAATATCCGCTATTCCCATATTTTCTCCTCTCAAAAAAGTCCCCGAGTTATAAATTTAAATCCGAAAGCACATATCCAGGCCAGGACACACTGCCAAATGACCACGCCTATGGCCCATTTGCCCCCAAGCTCCCTTTTTATGGATGCAATAGCCGCAACACAGGGGGTGTAAAGGAGGCTGAAAACCAGCATTGTGGCTGCCGAGGAACCTGTTAGAACACTGGAAACTCCTCCCCGATCGCTGAAAAGTATCTCCATCGTGGAGACCACGCTCTCCTTGGCCATAAATCCGCTTATCAGGGATGTGCATATTCTCCAGTCTCCCAGTCCCAATGGGCGGAAAATCGGAACCAGAGCCCCAGCAATTCCGGCCATTATGCTGTCCCGGGAATCAGACACAAGGTTGAATCTCGTGTCAAAACTCTGCAGAAACCATACGACGACAGTTGCAATGAGAATGACCGAAAATGCTTTCTGCAGAAAATCCTTTGCCTTTTCCCACATGAGCTGCAATGTACTGCGGAGGGCAGGAAGTCGGTAATTCGGAAGTTCCATGACAAAGGGAACTGCCTCACCTTTGAACAGTACTTTTTTGTAGATAAATGCAATCGCGATGCCGGTGAGGATGCCTCCAAGGTAAAGCCGTGTCATTACAAGGCCTTTGTGATCCTGGAAAAAGGCATCCACAAAGAAAGCGTAAATCGGCAGTTTTGCGGTACAGCTCATAAAAGGGGTCAGGAGTATAGTCATTTTTCTGTCCCTGTCGCTGGGAAGGGTTCTTGTGGCCATTACAGCGGGTACAGTGCAGCCGAAACCTATCAACAAGGGCACTATGCTCCTTCCGGAAAGACCTATTTTCCTGAGAAGTTTGTCCATGACAAAGGCCACGCGGGCTATGTAGCCGCTGTCTTCCAGCATTGAAAGGAAGAAAAACATAGTCACAACTATTGGAAGAAAACTGAGAACGCTGCCTACTCCCTCAAAAATGCCGCTGATTACAAGGTCGTGGAGCACCGGGTTCACACCTACTCTGGTCATAAATCCATCCGCTCCCCGGGTAAGCATCCCGATGAAATCTTCTGTGAGACCTTGAAGCCATGCACCTATCACATTAAAAGTGAGATAAAAGACTGTGGCCATGATCAGCACAAAAATCGGAATTGCAGTATATTTTCCCGTGAGAAAACTGTCAATTTTCTCGCTTCTGACATGTTCTTTGCTCTCGACAGGTTTGTTTACACACTCATCGCAGACGTTTTTTATAAAATCAAAGCGCATATCCGCTATTGCGGCCCGGCGGTCAAGCCCTCTCTCTGACTCCATCTGCACTGTGATGTGCTCAAGCATCTCCCTTTCATTCTCATCAAGGGCGAGCCGGTCGATGATGAGTGAATCTCCTTCTATAGCTTTCGCAGCGGCAAACCTCAGGGGAATGTCGGCATTTTCGGCGTGATCTTCAATCAGGTGGCTGACAGCGTGAATGCAGCGGTGAACTGCACCGCCGAAATCGTCCTTTGAGCAAAAGTCCTGCCTGAGAGGTTTTTCCTTGTATCTTGCTATGTGCAGGGCATGAGCCACAAGTTCTTCAATGCCCTCGTTTTTTGCCGCGGAAATAGGCACTACGGGAGTACCCAGGAGCTCTTCCATGGCGTTTACATCCACTGAACCCCCGTTTCCCGTGAGTTCATCCATCATATTCAGGGCCACAACCACAGGTCTGCCTGTCTCCAAAAGCTGAACTGTGAGGTATAAGTTCCTCTCTATGTTGGTGGCATCGACTATGTCAATTATCGCGTCAGGCTTGTCCTTAAGCACAAAATCGCGGGACACTATTTCTTCCCCTGAATAGGGGGACATAGAGTATATTCCGGGCAGGTCCGTTATCCTGGTATTCGGATGCCCAAGAATAACCCCGTCCTTTCTGTCCACCGTGACCCCGGGAAAATTGCCCACATGCTGATTTGCCCCTGTAAGGCGGTTGAACAGTGTAGTTTTGCCGCTGTTCTGATTTCCTACAAGGGCAAATGTGAGTATATGGTCTTCGGGGAACGGATCTTCCCCTTCTTTTTCGTGGTGGATGCCGGGCTCTCCGAGATATGGGTGGTCTACCTCCCTTTTTCTTGCCCTGGGGGCCTCAGGTGCCTTTTCGTATGGCCGGGAAACTTGTATTCTGCCGGCATCGTCAAGGCGGAGAGTGAGCTCATACCCGTGTATCCTCAGTTCCACCGGGTCTCCCATGGGGGCGAACTTGACTACAGTTACCTCAACTCCGGGTATCACTCCCATGTCGAGAAAATGCTGACGAAGGGCCCCGTCACCGCCGACTACCTCAATTCTGGCCGTCTGTCCCGCTTTCAAATCCCTGAGGGTCATATAACCATCTCCCGAAAAGCAATTTCGTGTCCACCTTTTACGGCGGAAATTCTCTCTATAACATAAGTTAGTCTACTACAACTTTTTTCAAAAGTCAATGCTAACTGCTTTAGAGGACCTTTGCGGAAACACCACAGGAAAGATTTTGAGAAAGTATCTTTTTTTATACCTTTCGGCGTTATCAGCACTTCTTTCTGATCTTTTTATGTTTTGACCTGCCTGTATAACAATTGCAAAATCAATTTTCAAAAAATCCCGGAGCTTTCATGGAAAGTTCCGGGGTAAAATTATTCCTGAGAAAAAATTTTTATATTAGGGAATAGATTTATATCCTCATAACCTGACAAAATGTCCGTGGCCGACTTCCTTCAGAACCCCGGCGGAAAGGTTCTCCGGGTCGGGGGTATATATTTCCCTTCTTCTGGCCTTTTCCCTCACGGGGTCAGGAATAGGCACCGCGCTTATAAGACTCCTGGTGTAAGGATGAAGAGGATTTTCACACACCTCCTCAGCGGGGCCGGATTCAACAAGCCTGCCTCCATACATAACCCCTATTCTGTCGGACATGTATTTTACCATCGAGAGGTCATGGGCTATGAAAAGATAGGTTACCGCTGTCTTTTTTTGTATATCTCTGAGGAGATTCACCACCTGGGCCTGAACTGACACGTCAAGGGCAGATATCGGTTCATCGCACACTATGAATTCCGGGTGGGTTGCCAGGGCTCTCCGGATGCCTATTCTCTGCCTCTGACCGCCTGAAAATTCGTGTGGATATCTGGAGGCGGAATCCCGGGACAGGCCCACCTGATTGAGGAGGTCGGCAACCATTCCTTCAATTTCCTCCTTGTCATTAGAAAGCTTGTGAATGTGTATTCCTTCTGCGATTATGTCCCTGACTTTCATTCTTGGGTCCAGGGAAGCATACGGATCCTGGAAAATCATCCGAACTTCCCTGTGATACTGCAGTAATTCCTTTTTTCCTCTGAGCCGGGACAAATCCCTTTCTTTGTATATGACCTGGCCTTGGGTGATACTTGTAAGGCCTGTAATCATTTTGCCGGTAGTAGTCTTTCCGCAGCCGCTCTCTCCCACAAGTCCGAAAGTCTCCCCTGCATATATGTCAAAACTCACACCGTCCACAGCCAGTTTTTCTTTCCGGGTGCCGGGATTGTATTTTTTAACCAGATTTTTTGCGCTTAGTATTATGTTCCGCATCAGAATCCGCCTTTCCGCCCCGCCTGTCTTATCTCCCGAGGTGGCTTTACATCCACGCTTCTCGGGTCAAGAAGCCAGGTGGCGGCCCAGTGAGTATCCGTTATTTTGAACATGGGGGGCTGTGCTATGCTGTCGATCTTCAATGCATACCTGTTCCTCTCCGCAAAGGCGTCACCCACCGGCTCCTGTGTCAGGGAAGGAGGTGTCCCGGGGATTCCCTCTATGGTGCCACTGGAGGCCAGGGTTGGGACCGATGACAACAATCCCCAGGTATAAGGGTGCCTCGGGTCGTAAAAAATTTCCTCCGAGAGCCCGGTCTCCACTATCTTGCCGGCATACATAACACTCACCCTGTCAGCAATGTCAGCCACTACACCGAGATCGTGAGTGATAAATATTATGGACATACCTATTTTTTTCTGCAGGTCTTTTAGCAGCTCTATTATTTCCGCCTGAATAGTCACATCTAGGGCTGTAGTTGGCTCATCCGCTATCAGGACTCTGGGGTTGCAAGCCAAGGCTGTGGCAATGACAATTCTCTGCCTCTGTCCCCCGGAAAACTCGTGGGGGTACTGTTTGTATCTTTTTTCGGGATTTTCTATGCCCACAAGACCAAGGAGGTCCAAAGCCCTGTTTTTTGCTTCGTCTTTAGAGACATTTTCGTGCAGCAAAATCATCTCCCGGACCTGTTTTCCCACTTTCATAGTGGGATCGAGGCTGGTCATGGGATCCTGGAAAACCATTGATATCTCTTTGCCCAGAATTTTCCTCATATCCCGGGAAGATTTTTTCAAAATATCCTCACCTTTGTAGATTATCTCCCCCCGGGTAATGTGGGCGTTTCTGGGAAGAAGTCTCATTATGGATCTGCAGGTTACTGTTTTGCCGCA
>CAZYZR010000010.1:0-3953 GCA_964651945.1 uncultured Oscillospiraceae bacterium
TTTAAAATAGCGGGCGGAGCGGAATATGACCGGTGGCAGGCGTATATTTCGGTAGATGTGGGCATAGGTTTTACAAGGGGACAGACTATTATTGACCTAGTGGGCCGCAACCCCATAAACGGGGTTACAGTCAAGGGCAAAAAACAGACTGTCGTCACACGGCTTAAGTGAGGTAACATCATGAGAAGGTTTATTATAGATACCGATGCCGCCAGCGATGACGCTGTGGCAATGATATTGGCCCTGAGAGACCCGGGCTGCAAGGTAGAAGCGATAACGGTTTGTGCCGGGGCACTTCCGGTGGAAAAAGGAGTCATAAACGCCAGGGTCGCAGTTGAGGTAGCCGGCAGGGAAGTTCCCCCTGTGTACGGGGGCATGACCAGGCCTCTGTGGAGAGAACAGATCACCGGCGAAAATGCTCACGGTGAGGACGGATTGTCCGATGTAGGACTTGCTAAAACTTCTCTCCCGCTGGGGGAGGGGCATGCCGTTGACAGAATAATAGAGCTGGCCGAGAAATACGACGACTTGGAGATAATAGTTCTGGGCCCTATGACGAATATTGCCATGGCAGTGATGCTTGACGGCAAAGCTATGAAGAAAATAAAGGGAATCATAGCCATGGGTGGGCAATACCGCATGCCAAACCCTGTGACTGCCAACGCCGAATACAACGTCTGGGTAGACGCCGAGAGCTGTGATATAGTCCTTCAGAGCGGAATTCCGATTACCTTTGTGCCTCTGGATGCCTGCTACGGAGTGGCAGAGATAAATGGGCAGGACAGGAAAAAACTTCTCTCCTTTGGCACAAGATGCGGAGATTTCATTGTCAAGGCAAATTCAAAACTCTTGAAATTCAATGTGGATTTTTATGGGAAGGATATCATAAGCCAGCCGGATCCCTCTGCCGTGGCCTGTGCCCTGTGTCCCGGAGTTGTGCTGGAGAAAAGGACTTGCCGGGCCCGCTGCGAGACGAAAACCGAGACCGGCTATGGTGAGCTTATTTATGATTTTGACGCCCCAAAGCCCCACAAAGTAACCCTGATTACGAAAATAAGCGGGGAAAAATTCAAGGAGTATCTCCTTTCTGCGGCTTCTCAGGAATGAAAGTAAATTCACAGACTGTTTTACAGGCAGAATAAAAAGGAAAAGTCTCAAGGGCTTTTCCTTTTTGATATTTTCGGTTAATATGAAAAGAGGATAATAAATTATCGGAAATACATATATAACTGACAGGGGATTGTGCCGTTGTACAGTTTTCTTCTCCTTGTGGCCATTTTCCCGAAATTCCTTTCAAACCCTTCGTCGGAGGATATCACATAGCAGGTGGCATCTTCGGACAGCAAAAACCTTTGTCCCAGTATTTTTTCCAGCATCCGGGCTTTATCCTTGTCCCCCATCCTTTCCCCATAGGGAGGATTCGTCAGAATAACTGAACCTTTTGCGGGGATAAAATCTTTTACATCCACCCTAGACAGCTGTATTAGGGAAGACACCCCCGCTTTCTTGCAGTTTTCCGCTGCAATTTTTAAGATATTTTTGTCGATGTCACTGCCCTTTGCCCTGAATTTTACGTCCGTATTTACGAGGGATTCCGCCCTTGCCCTCTGCCGCTTCCAAATTTCTTCCGGAAGAAATCCGAACTTTTCCCCCGAAAATTTCCTCGAAAGTCCCGGAGCAATATTCCGTGCCCTCATTGCCGCCTCGATCAGCAGTGTTCCGCTGCCGCAGAATGGGTCCTCCACAAGACTTTCAGTCCCCACTCGTCCCAGATCCGCTATCCGCGCTGCCAAAGTTTCTCTTATTGGGGCTGTTCCGCCTTTCAGCCTGTACCCTCGCTTGTGAAGAGGCTCTCCCGTGGTGTCCAGCATAAGGGAAAAACGGTCTTTTCTCAGGGAGAACTTGAGCCGGTAAATTTGTCCCGTTTCGGGGAGAGTGTAGGTTTTATGCTGTATTTTAAGCTTTTCCGCAACCGCCTTTTTTATAACCCTCTGACATGCCGGCACGTTCCGCAGCTTTGAGTCGATACTGTATCCACTTACCGGGAATGCCCGGTCCCGGGGTATATACTGGGCAAAATCCGTCCGGAAAACTCCGTCGTATAGTGTATCGAAGTCCCCGGCAGTAAATTCGCAGAGGACAATGTACACCCTGTGGCCGGTGCGGGAAAATATATTAGCCGCCGCAATTGTTCCCCCGTCCCCTTCGAAACTCACCTTCCCGTCCTGCACCCGGGTGTTGCGGGCAACATACTTTTTTATCTCGTAGTTTGCCACTGATTCGGTGCCGAAGGAGCAGGGGACTACTATTTTCATATCCATATTTTCTCCCGCATTGAATTTCATAAAGTATAAATCAAAAAAATTTTTTATTCAAGACTGCAAAGCCATTTATATTGTCAATAAGTGATTGTTAGTTGCTGCCTTGCGGATAAAAAGCCTGTCCCGGCATTCCTGTTGACAAAGATTTTCGTATAGGGTAAAATACCACATACATTGTTTAGCGGTGTATCTTGCCTGTTTTCGGGGAGGTACACTTGTTTTTGGAGAGGAGGATTCAGATGCTGAAGAAAAAATTGCTTCTTGAAAAAGATTTCCTTATTACTGTCCTATCGATAGCCCTCCCCATAGCTATGCAGAATATAATAAGTTTCGGAGTCAACGCCATGGACTCCGTAATGCTTGGAAAACTGGGAAATGTGGCCGTCTCAGGAGCAAATCTCGGGGGTCAGCCTTTTTTTCTGCTTATGATAATAGGATTCGGTCTTGCAGGAGGAGGGAGTGTGCTGATTGCCCAGTACTGGGGAAAAGGGCAGAGGGATGTAATAAAGAGGATAATGAGGATATCCATGCTTTTTGCCACTCTGATTGCCGTAATTTTCACAGTTGTCTGTTTCTTTTTCCCCCGGACCGTTATGAGGCTTTTTACAACTGAAGAGGATGTTTTGCGGGCATCCGCGTCCTATCTTAAGGTTGTGTCAGTGGGATTTGTCTTTTACAGCATAGCCAACAACTATATGGCAAGTCTCAGAGCAGTGGAAAATGTAAAAATGTCCACTGCTGTATACGCTATGTCCTTTTTTGTCAATGTTTTTTTCAACTATGTGTTTATTTTCGGACATTTCGGAGCCCCTGCCTTAGGGATTGTAGGCGCAGCGGTGGGGACAACTATATCCAGGTTCTTCGAATTCGGCTGTGTAATGGTGTACATGTACTTCTTTGAGAAAAAAATAGGGTACAAAGTCCACACAATGTTCAAAATAGATACAAGACTCATTTCGGACTTTATAAAACATTCCCTTCCCGTTATGGGCAACGAGCTTATGTGGGGTCTTGGGGCGGTGGTGACCAATATGATAATGGGAAGAATAGGTTCCACTTTTGTCACTGCCAACAGTATAACAGGGGTCATAGGACAGCTTGCCCAGGTGTTTATATTCGGGATAGCAAACGCCTCTGCGGTAATATGCGGCAAAATTATAGGGAGCGGCGATTTCGATAGGGCACAGAGAGGTGCCTGCACCCTTCTCCTTCTGGCACTGTTATTCGGTTTTTTCGGTATGGGTCTGGTTTTTGTCCTCAGGACACCTTTTCTTTCCATTTACGATGTAACCTCCCGGGCAAAAGAGGCGGCTTACAATATGATGACCGTCCTTGCTGTAATACAGCCTGTACGGGCAATAGATTCAGTCGATATTGTGGGGATCCTCCGAGGAGGCGGAGACACAAAACTTGCACTTATTCTTGATGCCGGGAGCATGTGGTTTATAAATATTCCCATGGGCATACTGACCGGCCTTGTGTGGAAAATACCTCCCCAGTATATTTTCCTCGCTATGAGGAGCGGATCTTTTGTCAGCATATCGATATCACTTCCAAGAGTCCTGAGCGGCAAATGGATCAGGAATGTGACGAGGGAAAATATATAGGAAAAGGCGGGAATCCGCCTTTTTT
>CAZYZR010000010.1:4053-14185 GCA_964651945.1 uncultured Oscillospiraceae bacterium
CAGGGGTATGTATTCGGTATATTTTTAAGGAGAAGATAAAATGTATCAGGACAAGACATTGGTGTGCAAGGACTGTGGCAAGGAGTTTGTTTTCACCGCAGGCGAGCAGGAGTTTTATGCGGAACACGGCTTTGAGCATGAGCCCTCCCGTTGCAAAGAGTGCCGCGACGCCAGGAAAAGCAGATTAAAGGGCGAGAGAAAGTACTACGTCACAACTTGCGCCAACTGCGGCAAGGAAGCCAAGGTTCCCTTTGAGCCCAAGGATGGGCGCCCGGTTCTCTGCAGCGAGTGCTATGCAAAGCTGAAGGCGGGAAAAGAGTAAAAATTAAGGCAGGCTCCCGGCCTGCCTTTTTGTTTTACCTTTCTCTATTTGTATCTTTGCAAGGAAAATTTTATGGCTTTTTCCCGCTGAGGTTTTACTATATTGAAAGCCTGTCCAGGATTCCCCGCTTTCCTATGATATATGCCACTATTCCTGTTATCACCATCTCCGGCAGGAGGTAGGATGCGTTGTACATGAGGCTGTAGAGCAGGAACAGAGCAGTTCCGTTTCCCAGAGAAGCATAGATGTTGTTACCCAGTGTGAACCCCTCCTGTGTGAAAAACCACTCCGCGTAACTTGAATAGAGCAGAAAGCCGGATACAAAGTGGGCACAGAGTCTGAGGAATATTGCGAATACGCTCCCCAGGGACAGTTCCGCTGCCTTTGATTTCAGCTTTCCTTTGAAAATTCCACCGAAACCCAGCACCGTAAAGGCCACAAGGTAGTCAAGGATAATGACACCCCGCGTAGTGAAGGCGTCCATACCGGCTATTCCTCTCAGCCCCAGCATCATCTGAAGCACTCCGTAGGCCAGTCCTGTCAATAGCCCCTGCTTTATTCCATACAGATATGATACCAGAATAATGGGTAGCATACTGCAGACTGTAATTGATCCTCCGTTTGGCCACAGCCCGCCGAATTTTGGAAACACTGACAATATAGTTGCCAGTGCCAGCATCATGGCACTCACTGTCAGTTTCCTTGTTTTGCTTTTTTGCATACAGTTTCTCCTTTGAAAAAATTCCGAGCATAAAAACAAAAATGCCCCGTCCTCCGGGGCAAAGCTTTGAGTTTCCACAAATATTTAGCGGAATCTATTATAAAACTCCCTCCGTCGGCATTGTCCGAATCAGGTAAAGGGTTTAAGCCCAAAGGCTATTCTCAGCAAAAGCTCCCCTGTTTTTATGTTCAGTTATATTATATACCCATCCCGGCTTTTGTCAACAGCGGAATTTTTAAGCCGGGAAAATTCTAGGATATTATCAGGAAAAATCAGGTATCTACTTCGCAGCAGTACATAATTTTTGCATCGGAATCATAAACCCACAGGGTAAAATTAAAAGAACTTCTGCAAATAATATCTGAAAATTCAAAGGGGGTTTTGTCCAGAACCTCTTTTATACTATTGTTTATAATTCCATCTTCCTGCCTGTCCGTCAAAAGGTAATATCCGCTTTCTATCTGTGGCAGAAGGGCTTCTCCTCCTTCGTTTGTAAGATAAGGGCCTATTTGAATTGATTCATCCCCGTTTTCATAGTAAATCCCGTATATAATTGCCCTCGCCGTGTCATCAAGGGGGAATTCATTCCATTCGGGGATTTCTTTTATCTGCTCCTCCATTTCCTCACCTTCAAAGCTGTAGGCGATGCAGCTCGTGCCGTCTCCGTTGCCACTGTGTGTATCATAATTTGAAATTTCAGTACCGTAGGATATATCCATAAAAGTAGTCACCGATTGTTCTGCTTTTGCATTTTCAGATCCGCAGGATGTAAGTAAAATTGCAAATAGCAGGCAGATAAATATCGAATAAACCGCTTTTTTCATTTAAGTAACCTCAAATAAAATTTATATTTGCAATTAATTATATATCCTTATTATCTTTATTCTTTATTGCAATTTTGTTGCAATTGCAGGCAGTGCGAACAAATTCCGTATGAAAGTCTGTTTTTTCAAACCGGCCTGCCCGCTTCCCAAATGCACTTTTCCAAAGCTGTTTTACAGCTTGAACCCAGAATAAATACAGCGAATATATTAAAAAGAATATTCAAAAAATTCAAAGGAAATTAATCATTCACAATCCTGAATTTATTTTTCCTCCACATTTTCATTTTTCATTGCATAATCGCACACATCCCTGAGGGCACATATTTCGCACTGGGGCTTTCTTGCAGTGCACACTGCCCTGCCGTGCATAACCAGCCTGTGACAAAAATCGTTCTGTTTTTCAGGGGCAATTACTTCCTTAAGCGCAATTTCCACTTTGTAAGGGTCTTTCGACGCAGGGGAGGAGGGATCGGTAAAACCTATCCTGGCAGACAATCTTATGCAGTGGGTGTCGGTGACCACTGCGGGTTTCCCGTACACGTCCCCCATGACAAGATTGGCACTTTTTCTCCCAACTCCTGGGAGTTTAAGCAGTTCTTCCAGTGTATCCGGGACTTTCCCCCCGTACTCGTCACTTAACATTGTCATACAGGCCTTTATGTCCCTTGCCTTGCTGTTTCCAAGTCCGCAGGGTCTTATTATATCCGCTATGTCTTCCTTGTCAGCCCGGGCAAGGGCGTCAACTGTGGGATATTTTTCAAAAAGCAGCGGAGTGATTTCATTGACTCTGGCGTCTGTGCACTGGGCCGACAGTCTGACAGCCACCAGCAGCTGCCATGCATCCTCGCTATTAAGGGAACATTCGGCCAAGGGATACTCTTTTTCCAGGATTGCCACAATTTCAGCTGCCTGCTCTTTTGTCTTCATTTTTTCTAATTCCTTGTTTAAATTTACACCGATTTATGTTATTATATTTTTATATTACCATAAAAAATATTATTTTTAAAGACTGCGTCCGGTATCAAAAGACGCCGGCAAAAGGAGAATTGAAATGGCTTTTATCGACACATCTGTGTATTCCAATGTACTAAGGCAGGACATACATCTTGACCTCTTCCTTCCAAACGATCGCCCTGACCACAGCATAAGGCGCCCCAGGGGAGTGATCTACTTCCTCCACGGCCTGGGCAGCAGTGAAAAACAGTTCAGGGAGTACACCGCCACAAACCGATACGCCAGGGAAAATCACATTGCCATGGTATACGTCAGCGCTCCGCAGAGCTTTTACAATGACATGCGATACGGGCTAAAGTATTTTACCTACATAACCGAGGAGCTGCCTCAGCTGCTCTCATCCCTCTACAACTTAAACTTTCCCAGGGAAAAGACATTTGTTGCCGGCCTCTCCATGGGGGGCTACGGGGCTATGAAGATAGGTCTCTCCCGTCCTGATCTGTTTGGAGGGATCTGTTCCCTTTCAGGGCCTATGGATTTAAAACTTATGGCCCGGACCATAAAGGCAATGGATGAGCCCGACGGGGACTCCCTTTCCTTTTTCCCCGTATTCGGCGAGGATCTGGAGATACCCGACCGGCGGGACATATACTGCCTCATAGACAAAGTTGCCCGGCTCCCTGCCGAGCAGCAGCCCAGAATACTTCTCTGCTGCGGAAAGCAGGACAACCTGGCTGAAATTCACGCCCAGAACAAGGCATTTATCCGGCATGCCCGGACCCTTCCCCTCAGGGAGTTTAAATATATGGAGTGGAACGGAGTCCACGATTACTCCTTCTGGGACAGGGCAATGATGCACGCCATATCGTTTTTCCTGCAGAACAATTACGACAAGCAGAAAATAGAACTTTGGAGATGTGAAGCAGAGTGAACAGACCATTGGCGGCGGTCCTTCGCCCCGAGACCCTTGACGATGTCTGCGGGCAGGAACATCTTCTTGGCAAGGACTGCGTATTCCGCAAGGCAATTGAGAACGGCGTCATACCCAATATGATTTTCTATGGTCCCTCCGGGGTGGGGAAGACCACGGTTGCAGGGATAATATCGAATATGGCCGGGAAAAAGATGTACAGGCTGAACGGCACCCAGGCCTCCACCGGAGATATAAAGGATGTCATAACCGGAGTGGGCATGTTCGGCGGAGAAAATGGGGTACTGCTGTATCTTGACGAGATTCAGTACCTCAACAAAAAGCAGCAACAGTCCCTCCTTGAGGTTATAGAGGACGGGAGCGTCACCCTCATAGCCGCTACCACTGAAAACCCGTATTTTGCAATATTCAACCCTGTTCTCTCCCGAAGCACTATATTTGAATTCAAGCCCCTTGAGCCCCGGAACATAGTGAAAGGGGTAAACAGGGGAATTGAAAAGTACAACCGGGAAAATGAGGGCAAAATCTCAATAAGTGAAAAAGCCCTGGATGTCATCTCTCACCGGTGCGGAGGGGACATGAGAAAAGCTTTCAATGCTCTGGAGCTTCTCATTTCATCCCTTATGCCAGCCGGGGGAGAGATAACCCGGGAAATGGCTTCCCAAGTCAGCCAAAGGAGCGCCAACCGCTTTGACAATTCGGGGGATGAACACTATAATCTGTTGTCCGCCCTGCAAAAATCAGTCAGAGGTTCCGACGAAAATGCTGCCCTCCACTATCTCGCAAGACTTCTTGATGCAGACGGGATGCTCCCCGCCATACGCAGGATTCTCGTCATGGCCTGTGAGGACATAGGCCTTGCCTATCCTCAGGCGATACCGATTGTAAAAGCCTGCTGCGACATAGCCCTCCAGGTCGGAATGCCGGAGGCTCAGATACCCCTTGGGGATGCGGTAATCCTCCTTGCCACTGCGCCAAAGAGCAACAGCGGCGTTGTGGGAATAGAACAGGCAATGGCGGATGTAAAAAAAGGCGGCTTCGGGGATATCCCCGTTTATCTGAAAGATGCCAGAAACCCTGCGACAAAAGCCCTGAAACCGGAGGACAGTTATGTTTACCCCCACCCGTATCCCGGCCACTGGGTAAAGCAGCAGTATCTGCCTGACAACATAAAGGACAAAAAGTACTACCGGTTCGGCGACAACAAGGTGGAACAGGCGGCAAAGCGGTACTGGCGGAAAATAAAAGGAGAAGAATAACATCCCGCAGGAACGATAAAAAATCTGCCCGGAAGCAGGGAAAACTGCTTCCGGGCTTTTTTTATCAGGCTTTGATTATTTCAGTTCACTGCCTCTTCTATGGCCTTTTTTACGTCTTTCATATTGTTTGTGGGTTCAAATCTTCCCAGGATTTTCCCGTCTCTGCTGATAAGGAATTTAGTGAAATTCCACTTTATGCTGCTCTTCTCCGCATATTCCTTGTCCCCGGCTTTCAGCATCTTGTCCATGGCAAAAGCCTTAGCCCCTTTGCCGAATCCTTCGAACCGGGAATTTTCCGTCAGGTACTTGTAGAGGGGGTCCGCATTGTCCCCGTTTACCTCAATTTTATGGAACTGGGGGAATGTAATCCCGTATCTCCCGGTGCAGAAAGAGTGTATCTCCTCGTCAGTGCCGGGCGCCTGGTTTCCGAACTGGTCGCAGGGGAAATCCAGTATCTCAAGTCCCTTGTCGTGGAACTCGTCGTAAATTTCCTGCAGGTCCTTGTACTGAGGGGTGAAACCGCACTCCGTGGCAGTGTTGACAATAAGCAGCACTTTTCCCTTGTAATCCCGGAGGTCGCACTCGCTACCGTCCATATTTTTTACCTTGAAATCGTAAACGTCCATTTTATCCTCCTGTGAATTGGTTGTATTTTATTCAATCTTATTATATAAAATAAAAAAACACTTTGTCAAGAAAATAAAGACAATTTTTTCTGCATTTACTTTTAATTTTCCTGTTTTGCCAAAGAGTGCCATTATTTTCATCCGGTCTGTGAACTATTAAAAAATTTTGTGAAATTGCAAGCGGGGATATTGATATTTTCATAAAGCTGAGTATAATTGAATTGTCCGACCGTGCGGTCGGTAAAATTTATATCATTTTAATTTTACTCAATAGGAGTTGTATATGACTAGATACAGCGTAAAAAAGCCCTTTACCGTCCTGGTGGGGGTGTTGCTGGTGATTGTTTTGGGGGTTGTGTCGTTCTTTGACCTTAACACCGACCTTCTTCCCACCCTTGACCTGCCCTATGTTGTGGTATACACAATATATCCCGGCGCCAGCCCGGAGCGTGTAGAACTTGCGGTCACCAAGACAGTGGAACAGGCAGTTGCCACCACCTCGGGACTTGAAAATATGGAGAGCATATCCGCTGAAAACGTCAGTATAGTTATCCTGGAGTTCAACGGCGACACAAATATGGACTCCGCCATGATAGAGCTCTCCGGCAACATAGATATGGTAAGCGGGTATTTTGACGACATGGTCCAGTCCCCGATGATTCTGAAGCTTGATCCCGACATGCTGCCTATACAGATGCTTGCCGTGGATGTGGACGATATGGACATAAAGGAGCTGTCCAGGTACATAAACGACGAGCTTGCCCCGAGGCTTGAGAGGGTTAACGGGGTGGCCACGGTTGACGTCTCGGGGACCGTGGAGGACCATGTGGACATAGCCCTGAATCAGGAAAAAATAGATGTAATCAACGATCAGATACTGAAATCCGTCAGTGGTACCCTTTACAGCACAAAGAAGGATCTTGACAAAGCCCAGCAGGAGCTCACCGACGGCAAGGCCCGGCTGGAAGACGCAGAGCAGCAGGCTTTTGACAAGCTTGCGGATGTTTCCTCCCAGATAGACGCAGGGCAGGCCCAGGCTCAGGCAATAGCCGGGGAACTGGCCTCCCTTAAAGCAAAACAGGAAATTTTTGAAGGAGCAAAAACTGCTATTGAGGGTATAACTGAACTTGAGTCGGCAATTGGTATACTCCAGAGTACTGTTGGGAGCTTGCCCCCGGAGATGAAGAGCATGACCTTATCTGAAGCTCTCCGGAATCCTCTGTTTCAGTCATATGCTTCTCAGCTGCAACCTTTAATAGATCAGGGGCTTCTTTCCGGCAGCGACACGGTTGAACAGCTGGCGGATAAACTCCAAAATTCGGTTCTCCCTGCTCTTGAAGATCAGCTCAGGCAGATGGGAATTCCCGAAGAAATAATCACCGGCAGAGATACAGCTCGGCTTGACGGAATGATAGGTGACCTCACTGATGAGATAACCCAGACCCAGTTTATGGCTGACCAGATGGCAGAGACCCTGCAAAAACTTCAGGATACCTATGCCCAGCTTGAAAAGGCCAAAATGGAGGCCACTGCCCAGATGGCAGCCGCCACGGTGGAGCTTGAGACCGCTCAGGCCCAGCTCGACCGGGGCGTGGCTGAATTTGAGGCCGCCAGGGACGAGGCTTTAAAGCAGGCCAACATAGACAGCCTTGTGACCCGGGAAATGCTGACAAATATTCTGACTGCGGAAAACTTCTCCATGCCCGCGGGATATATAGACAGCGAAAACGACACATTTACGATAAAAGTGGGGGATACATTCCAGAACCTCACCGAGATTGAGAACCTTCTCCTTGTGGATATGGGTCTCGACGGGGTTGACCCGATACACTTAAAGGATGTCGCCGACATATCAATTGCCGACAACAGCGCCGACAGCTATGTCAGGATCAACGGCAACCCTGGAATAACTCTTGCAATGCAGAAACAGTCCACCGCCTCCACCTCCCGGGTATGCAAAGACGTAAACGACGAACTCCGGGAGATAATGCGGGAGAATTCCGCAGTCCACATTACCCAGCTGATGGACCAGGGGATCTACATAGAGATGGTCGTGGACAGCGTTATGGAAAACCTTCTCTACGGAGGCCTCATAGCCCTTGTAGTGCTCTTCATTTTCTTAAAAGATTTAAAGCCCACCATAATAATCGGTTTTTCAATACCCATAAGTCTTCTCTTTGCAATAGTGCTGATGTATTTTAGCGGTGTCACCCTGAACATAGTCTCCCTTTCTGGCCTTGCCCTTGGTGTGGGAATGCTGGTTGACAACAGTGTTGTGGTTATAGAGAATACATACAGACTGAGAAATATGGGGGTCAGCAGGATAAAGGCCGCAGTCCAGGGCGCCACTCAGGTGGCGGGGGCAATAGCCGCATCCACCCTGACCACTATATGCGTCTTTGTTCCGATCCTGTTTACCGACGGCCTTTCAAGGCAGATTTTCACCGATATGGGTCTTACCATAAGCTATTCCCTTGTGGCCAGTCTCATAGTGGCTCTTACGGTTGTCCCTGCCATGTCCTCCGCTCTCCTTAAGGACACCACAGAGAAAAAACACCCCTTCTTTGACAAACTGTTGCGGGCTTATGAGAAAGCCCTGTCCTGGAACCTTGACCACAAGTCCGTGGTAATAGTTCTCACTTCCGTGCTTCTTGCGATAAGCATATGGTTTGCGTTTAACATGCCTATGGCGTTCCTCCCCGATATGGACACCACCCAGATGCAGATGAACCTGACTCTCACAGATGAGGGGGCCACCGAGGAAGAGCTTATCTCCAAGAGCGAGATAATCGCCCGGAGGACTGCCGAAATAGAAGACGTTGAAACTGTGGGAATGACCATGGGCGGCTCCGGCCTATCCTCAGTTTTGGGCGGGGGAGATGACGAACTCAGCATGTCTTTCTACGTGGTTTTAAAAGATGACAAGGACCTGACAAACCAGGAGGTTGCGGACCTTATTGAGGAAGCCAACACCGACATGGGAGAGGACTTCACCGTGTCCGCTTCATCTGTGGATCTGAGCGCCCTTGGCGGCAGCGGGATCAGCATAATAGTCAAAGGGAACGAAATAGACGGACTCAGGCAGGAGGCCGCTAACATTGCCGATATCCTAAGCACCGTCGAAGGTGTTGCGGCGGTTGACGACGGCACCGAGGACGAGGTGGCGGAGATAAGGGTGGATGTTGACAAAGAGGAGGCCATGAAACACGGCCTCACAGTTGCCCAGGTATACCGGCTTGTATCCACTGCGGTCACCGACACAACCACAGCCACTACTGTGACCTTTGACGGCACCGATATGGACGCTGTCATCCACTCCCGGTCCCCCTACACTCTTGAAAATATATCCGACCTTGTTGTCACCACAGAGGCTGATGACGACGGGAACGACGTTGACATAACCCTGGGAGAGATTGCGAATATTCACCGCTCCCGGACCCCCACATCCATAGGCAGGGACAACCAGTCCAGGTACAGAACAGTCTCCGCCACCTTGGAGGACGGGTACAACGTGTCCCTTGTCAGCCGCGATGTGGAGGATGCCCTTCGGGATTACACCCCATCCCCGGGGTATTCCTTTGAGATGAGGGGCGAAAACGAGACCATAATGGACGCCATGAAAGATATGTTCAAGATGATAGCAATGGCAATTATCTTCATATACCTTATAATGGTGGCCCAGTTCCAGAGTCTCCGCTCTCCCTTCATAGTTATATTCACAATACCTCTTGCATTTACCGGTGGTCTCCTCGCCCTGAAGCTCACCGGGCAGATGCTGACAATAACTTCGATGATAGGCTTTCTTATCCTCGCAGGCGTGGTTGTAAACAACGGAATAGTCTTCGTGGACTATGTGAATAACCTCCGTCTCGAGGGCATTGACAAGAGACGGGCCCTCCTTCAGACAGGCCGCGACAGGATCCGTCCTATACTTATGACTGCTCTCACCACAATCCTAGCCATGAGCACCATGGCCCTGGGTGTGGGAATGGGCGCCGAAATGAGCCAGGGCATGGCTATAGTTACGATAGGAGGCCTTTCCTACGCCACCCTTCTTACTCTCTTCCTTGTGCCGGCCCTTTACGACATATTCAGCAAGAAAGAGATGACCCGGATAGATGTCAACTTCGATGACGAAAATTGAAAATACTTACTCCCCAAAGGAGCAGGCTATCCTGGCTGCGGTGCAAAAACTTGTCTCCGAGGGCAATGAAGTGGACAGTATAACAGCCCGGAAGATAGCCACCGCCGCGGGGATGGGCAAGAGCACCCTTTATGAACATTTCCCCAGCAAAGGTCGGATTCTCACTACCGCAAAGGAGTATTTTCTCTCCTCCGAGATTGAAGTTTTCCGGCAGCGGGTTGAAAACCGGCCAACCTTCAAAGACAAGGTGTTCGCAGTATACGACTACATATTTTCCAGAATAGACAATCCCAACTCCCTTTTCAGGGTCATAATAAAGGGGTGTCTCAGCGACCCGGCAGGCCATCCTGC
>CAZYZR010000010.1:14285-16892 GCA_964651945.1 uncultured Oscillospiraceae bacterium
CCCTTTTCAGGGTCATAATAAAGGGGTGTCTCAGCGACCCGGCAGGCCATCCTGCCTTTCCCGACCTCGCGGCAAGAGCGCTGTCGGTTTTTGCCGGAATTCTCGCCAGTGGGGCATTGGAAGGAGTTATCAGTCCTCCCGAGGACGAAAACTACATAACCATGGTGTTTATGGGGAATATATTTTCCCTCTGCATGCGGCGGGGGGCCCACCTTTCCGATCGCTGTGAAATTGCCTGCAATGCTTACGACATGCTTATAAAAGCCCTGCGATAAATTTTTGACAAAAATATAAACAAGAAAAAGGACGGCTTCTGCCGTCTTTTTGTTTTTATCTCAGTTTCCTGCCTGATTTACGTTTTGCCCTTTAAATATTGTCAATCCCGGATTTTTTTCAGTATAATTTTCGGTTTTATCGGTATTTCCTCCTGTGTTTTCTGTCCTTAAAATCTTTTATTGCCCTTTTTGACTATAAAATTTACCCCGCGAAAAATCCTGCCCTGTTTTTGAATTTGTCTGATTTTCATATTCCCATTTTACTGTCCCCGTTGTGCTCTCATCATTGACTTTTTCAATTTCAGTGCTATTAATTCCAAAGTGCCGATCCGAAATTTTTCCGTGTTTTTATGCCCTTGACATTGTTCTCCTAAATCATATAACGGAAAACCTGCAGATAAAAAATCATATCTCATTTGCTCCTGCATTCCTCCGAAAACCCTTCAAAAAAATTTTTTTATTTTGCAGTTGACATATGCTAACTCCTATGGTAAAATTTCATTCAGGCTAGTTAGCTACGGCTAACTGGGTACAAAAAATTATCAGAGGAAAAAGAGATGAAAAAGTTACTTGCACTTGCTTTAAGCTTTGTTTTTGCCTTTTCCCTAGTTGCCTGTTCCGGGCGGGAAGAGGAAGAGAATAGCACCCGGGAGGCCCGGACTGTCACGGTCACCGATGCCAGGGGAGAGGTGGAAATCCCTGCAGACCCCCAGAGAATTGTGGATCTTTCTGGAAACAGCGACATTCTGTCGATACTCGGTTACAAAGTAATCGGCACCGCCAACTCCGACGCCTACAACTACACGGTATTCCCCTCCTACCTTGAGGAAACCCTGCACGGTGCCCGGATTCTAGGTTACAGCATGCAGGATACCATGGACATAGAGGGTATCCTCCGGCTGGAGCCCGATCTCATCATAATATCCACGGTACAGGAAAAGATGTACGACTCCCTAAAGGAAATAGCACCTACCGTGATGATAGAGCTCGCCCAGATTAACTGGAGGGATGACATAAACGCAATAGCGAAAATATTCGGCAAAGAGGATGTTGCCTCCCGGTGGCTCCGGCGGTACGACGAAAAAGCCCGGCGGCGGGGTGACAAAGTAAAAGAGGCAATGGGTGAGGACACCACCTATATGTCCTTCCTTGCCAGCGGCGGGCAGCTCTTTGTGTTTGACGCTGCGGGGATAGGCAGCGTGATGTACGACGATATGGGTCTGGCAAAGCCCGACAACATGCCTCCCCAGGACAATATTTCCCTCCCGGTGATCACATACGAAGGCCTGAGTGAGATTGATCCCGATTATCTGGTGGTGGTCGCCACGGACCGGGATCTGGAGGCCCTTGAGGCAAGCCCGGTCTACAACAACATGCGCGCTGTTAAGGACGGCAACGTGCTGATCCTCCCCTCCAGCCCCTATTTCAACCAGGGCTACAGCTGCATAGGCAGGGACCTTCTCACCGATGAACTTCCGGACCTTCTTACACGGTAAAACTCTGTTCCCCCATCCCCGGGAGTAAAATATGAAAAAGAAAACTCTGTTCCTGTCCCTTTTGGGGCTCATACTGCTCGGGGCGGCCATGGTGCTGTCCGTCTGCAACGGAGCCCGGGATATATCCCTTGAAGAGATTGTCCACGCATTTACCGATTATTCCGCCACCATGAATGATATGCTTATAAGGGACGTCCGCGTCCCCAGGGCCATATGCTCAGGTCTTGTGGGCGGAATGCTCTCCCTCGCCGGGGCAGTGACCCAGGGGGTCCTGCGAAACCCCGTGGCGGAGCCCTCCATTATGGGCGTCACCCGGGGCGCCACCCTTGCGGTGGCGATAGCTGCGGTGAGTCCCCGGATCAGCGGCATTGCGGGCAACTGCGTGATGGCCCTCATAGGCGCCGGTATAAGCGGAGCTCTGGTGATAGCCTTTACAATGACAAAGGCGGGGAACAACTCGATAACAAAAATGCTCCTTGCGGGCAGTGCCCTCAGCAGTTTCTTTCTTTCCCTGTCCTCCGTCGTCGCCCTTGTGGGCAACAGGTCCCAGGAGCTGGCATTCTGGTCCGGCGGAGGTTTCAGATCCGCAGGCTGGTCTCAGGTAATAATGCTCCTTGTGATAGGAGGCCTCTTAACAGTCTATGAGCTTCTTTGTTCGTCAAAAATAAATCTAATAAGCCTCGGCGATGAGGTAGCGGTGGGCCTCGGGGTGAACCCCGACAGGGTAAAATTTTCCGCGCTGGCAGCCCTCATTCCCATCTGCGGGGTCTGTGTCGCTGCGGGCGGGAATATAAGCTACGTGGGGCTCCTTGTTCCCCACATTATGAGAAAGATCT
>CAZYZR010000010.1:16992-19277 GCA_964651945.1 uncultured Oscillospiraceae bacterium
GGCGGGAATATAAGCTACGTGGGGCTCCTTGTTCCCCACATTATGAGAAAGATCTCCGGCGGGGATTACAGGCGGCTGCTGCCCCTGTCCTTTATATGGGGCGCCGTTGTTCTGGTTCTCTCCGATATACTGGCGAGGACCCTGATATCCCCTTACGAACTCCCCGTCGGTCTTTTCACCGCCTGCCTGGGAGTGCCGGTCTTCCTGATCCTGATTAGGAAAGAGAAGTATTAGGAGGAATTATGAGCAAGAAAAAATACTCCCTGGTCCTCCTTATTTCCGCCCTTTTTGTCCTTGCCATGGCAGTTATATCCCTGAGTGTGGGTTCCTACGGCTTATCACCCGGGGAAATACTTGAAATAATAGGCGGCGGGGGCACAAAAGCGGGCAGATTTGCTTTTTATAACATAAGACTTCCCAGGACGGTCCTTGCCCTGCTTGTGGGCAGCGCTCTGGCAGTCTCCGGCGGGGTTCTCCAGTCCGTCACCCGCAACCAGCTAGCGGAGCCCGGCCTGATAGGAATAAATGCCGGTGCTGCTCTGTTTGTGGTCATATGGATAAATCACAGGACCGAGTTTTACTATTCCGGAATTTCCCTTGACACCGCAAAGCTGATGCCTGTCCTGGCCATGTCCGGAGGTCTCCTGGCGGTTACATTCATATACCTGTTTGCCTACAAAAACGGCGTTTCCCCGGGCAGGTTCATTCTCACCGGAATAGGTGTGAATGCGGCGATAAACGCCCTTATATCCTACTACCGGATGGCCATGTCCACCGGGGATTACAACGAAGTCCTCACCTGGACAAACGGCAGCCTCTGGGGCAGCAACTGGGATTACATATCCTTTACGGCTCCCCTGATCATCGTCATTGCTGCGATAATACTGGCAAAGAGCAGGACCCTGGATGTCATTACCCTGGGTGATGACCTGGCTCTTGGCTTAGGGGTAAATGTGGGAAGGCAGACCCTTTTGTTCCTGATTCTCGCTTCCCTCCTGGCCTCCGCCGCCACCGCAGTGGCGGGGAACATAGCTTTCCTCGGCCTTCTGGGCCCCCAGATAGCGAAGAGGCTCACCGGCCCGGACCACGGCAAAATGCTCCCCTGTTCCGCCCTTATAGGCTCCGGCATACTCATAGGCGCCGATACCGTCGCCAGAAATATGTTTTCCCCCATAGAAATTCCCGTGGGGATAATAGTTTCCGTCCTCGGGGTGCCATACTTTATGTATCTTATGATGAAATCGGATTGAAGGAGAAATTATGTCAATAGTGATAAAAGATCTGCGGGCAGGCTACGGGAACAGGACGATAATCCCCTGCGCCTCCACAGAAATACCCACCGGGAAAGTTACAATGCTCATAGGGCAGAACGGCTGCGGCAAATCCACCCTTCTCAAGACCGTGGCCAGGATAATACCTCCGATAAAGGGCAGGGTGGAGCTGGACGATGAGGATATCACATCCATACCCTCAAAAGCCCTCGCCAAAAAACTTGCGATCCTTCCCCAGACCCCGATAGTTCCCCAGGGAATACTCGTAAAGGAACTTGTGGCCTACGGCAGATTCCCCTACCAGAAGCCTTTGAAAGGCCTCACCGGGGAGGACCTTGACATAGTGGATTGGGCAATGGAGAAGACCGGCGTTGCCGACCTTTCCGACAAGAGGGCGGACGAGCTCTCCGGCGGCCAGAGGCAGAGAGTCTGGATAGCCCTTGCCTTGGCTCAGAAGACCCGTTTCCTCCTCCTTGATGAGCCCACCACCTATCTCGATATGGCACACCGGCTTGAGATACTCCAGCTTGTCAGGGACCTCAACACCCGGGAGGGGGTGACCGTCGCAGTGGTGATACACGAATTGAATCTCGCCATAAAGTTCGCCGACAACCTCATCTGCATGAGGGACGGACAAATCCTGTTTGAGGGCCCCCCGCGGAAAGTCATCACCCGGGAAAATCTGAAGGCCGTCTACGATATAGACGCGGTTATACAGAAAAACCCCGACGGCAGGCCCTTCTGCCTGGACTACTCCCTTGCCCGGGAATGACATTTTGCATTTTCCTATTCTTGAAGCCATATACAAAGGCCTCGCCTCCCGGCGGGGTTTTTGATTTTCCTTTTGTCTCGCCCTTTACCTGTTGTACCCGCCGGGCGGAAAATTTTATTTTGCCGCTAAATTTATCTCTTTGCATTTGCAGTTTACAGCCCACAGGTTTAAAACCTCCATTAAGCTCCCATTTAACCCGCACTTGAATAATTTCACAAAATAATTTAAAATATATATGTTTT
>CAZYZR010000010.1:19377-22201 GCA_964651945.1 uncultured Oscillospiraceae bacterium
CCATTTAACCCGCACTTGAATAATTTCACAAAATAATTTAAAATATATATGTTTTATACTCATAATTTTGCGAAATCGAAAATTTCGGCCCGGGACTGCCTCGGCTGTCCCGCCGGGAAAGGCGATATTGAAAAGACTTATTGACCTGGAGTCGAATTTTACCCGCTACGGGGCAAAATACCTCCTCCGCGACAAGACCACCGGAAAAAACATAATATGGGCCACGGATTCCTACCGGGACCGGGGCCCCGAGTACTCCCCGGAGAGCCAGATGGAATATGCCCTGATTTCCGGCTCCCATTCCGACATAGTGACCCCCAGGGTCTTTAAATCCCGGCGGGAAAAACTGCGGCGCACAAAGAACAAGGCCGAGGTATTTACCCCCACCTGGGTGGTGAACAGGATGAACAACCTCTGCGACCGACAGTGGTTCGGCAGGGAGGAGGTCTTTAACAGGGAGGACTCCGGCTCCTGGGAAGTCACCTGGGATAAAATATCCTTTCCCCCGGGGAAAACCTGGAAAAATTACGTGGATCTGCGATATATGGAGATAACCTGCGGGGAGGCCCCCTTCTTAGTCTCCAGGTACGACGCCACCAACGGGGACTACATCCCCCTGAAGGACCGCATAGGTGTCCTGGACAGGAAAATGAGGGTGATCGGTGAAAACGCCTCCCCGGATGAGTGGTACGACTGGGCGGTCAGGGCTTTTCAGAGCGTCTACGGCTACGAGTTTCAGGGGGACAACCTCCTCTGCGCCAGGCTCAACCTCCTCATGTCCTTTGCCGAGTACTACCGGGACAGGTACGGCCGCTTTCCTCCAGACAAGCGGATAAGGAAAATAGCCAACATAATATCCTGGAACCTCCGGCAGATGGACGGGCTCACCGGGATGCCCCCCTACCGGCACACCGATACGGGGCAGCTGGATTTGTTTTCGCAAAGTCCGCCCACCGATCCTCGGAATTCCCGGAATACGGGGGAAGACACCCCCTCCGCTGAGGATCCCCCTGTTGCCCCCGGGTATTGCAGGTTTTTCGACTGGAGGCGGAACAGGTCCCTCACCTACGACACACTCCTCCGTCATTGACTTATAACCCGAAAGGAGAAAAAATGAAATTTGATTTTATAGTTGGAAATCCGCCGTATCAGGATAATACTGTGGGAGATCAGAAATCATTTGCCCCGCCCATTTATCACAAATTTATGCAGGCTACTTACGAAATAGGCGATAAAGTTATGCTTATTACTCCCGCCAGGTTTTTATTCGGAGCCGGGGCTACTCCGAAGGATTTTAATCGGAAAATGCTCTCGGATCCTCATTTAAAAGTGGTCTGGTACGAGATTGACAGCGGCAAGATATTCCCCGATACCGATATCAAAGGCGGGATAGCTGTAACTCTGCACGATAACAATAAAGATTATGGTCCCATAGAGACATTCACTTCATTTCCTGAACTAAATGATATATTGAACAAAGTTAAAAATAGACCTGACTTTGAAAGTTTTGAAAAAATAGTTTTTTCAAGAACAGCATACAGACTTACAGATAAAATGCACGAAGATCATCCTGAGGCAATTCATCAATTAAGTAATGGACATCCTTATGATATGTCTACAAATATATTTGCTCTGATACCTCAGATTTTTTACAAAGAACCACCTATTTATAATGGTGATTATGTTAAAATATTGGGCTTAGTTAAAAATGAGAGGACATATTTGTGGATTAAATCAGACTATATTAATAAACCAAAAGATTTTTATAAATTTAAAGTATTTTGCCCTCAGGCTAACGGCTCAGGTGCCATAGGTGAGGTATTATCTACACCGTTGATCGGCCAACCGTTGATCGGCCAACCGTTGATCGGCCATACAGAAACATTTATGTCAATTGGATATTTTGATACTCAGGAAGAAGCTGAGGCTTGTCTAAAATATGTAAAGTCAAAATTTGCAAGAACTATGCTTGGTATCTTGAAAGTAACTCAGTCAAATCCTCCCGAAAAATGGAAATTTATTCCCCTCCAGGACTTTACTCCTTCCTCCGACATAGACTGGTCTCTTTCCGTGCCGGAAATAGACAGGCAGCTCTATGAAAAATACGGCCTGTCGGATCTGGAAATTGACTTTATCGAGACTCACGTCAGGGAGATGAACTGATGAAAAGCATTGTACTCAGCACCGCAAAAGCGGTAACCCCACAGATCTACGCCTACTCCACCCCCGAAATACGCCGCCACGACGGCTGGCTGAAAATCGGCTACACCGAGCAGGAGCCCGAGGAAAGAGTCCGCGAACAGACCCACACTGCGGACGTGATAGCCAGACTGGAGTGGCGGCGTAAAGCCCAGTACACCGACGGCTCCGGCGACACTTTCAGGGATTCCGACTTCCACGCCTATCTTAGGAAGAACGGCGTTCCCCGCAACAAGGATCGGAAAAACGAGTGGTTCAACATAACCCCACAGGCCTCCCTGAAAATGCTCGAGGATTTCAAGGGCAGCCACGGGGTGATCACCGGCCGGAACCCGACAGTGGAATACACCCTCCGCGCCGAGCAGCGGGAAGCCGTAAAGAAGACCAAAGAATATTTTGACTCCCACCCCGGGGGAGAGTTCCTCTGGAACGCAAAACCCCGCTTCGGCAAGACCCTCGCCGCCTACGACCTTGTGAAGGCCATGGACTCAAAGCTCGTCCTTATAGTCACAAACCGCCCCGCAATCGCGAACTCCTGGTACGACGACTATGTGAAATTCCTGGGCTACGATTCCGGCTATCTCTTTGTGTCCGACGTTGACGCCCTCCGGGACAAAAAATACGC
>CAZYZR010000011.1:0-20164 GCA_964651945.1 uncultured Oscillospiraceae bacterium
GTTGACATTAAAAATTAGTTGTAGTATCATCTATTTAGTTGACTATACAACTATTTTGGAGGCAGCAATGGATGTTACTAAGAGAATGATCACCAAAATTGCCAGAGAGGTGAGCAAATTTACTGTACGCACACTTCGACGGGAGGGAATAGGAGCAGGAGAGTTTGATGTGATCCATGTTATCCGAAAAAATCCCGGGATCACTCAGGCGGATATCTGCAAAATTACAGGGCTTGACAAAGGTGCAGTTGCAAGACAGACGCGCAATCTTGAGAAAAAAGGTTATCTTGTGAGAAAGGACAACGAAAGTGACAAAAGGAGTCGCCTTCTCTATCCTACAGAAAAAGCGCAAAGGTTAAAAAATTCCAAAGCAGCAATAGAATCACGGTTTTATGATTGGCTTATTTCTCCATTGAATGAGGATGAAAAGAGGGAATTTGTGAATCTTCTTTCTGTACTCTACCATCGCTGCAAAGATGAGAGCAAAGCAGGATTTCCACAGATGAGTGAGATTATGAAAGGGATTGAAATCGATGAAAAAGAAGAAAATTTCTGACGCTATGATGTTTATAATCCTGTTTGGTCTTGTGAGCCTTTTTTCGGACATGACTCACGAGGGAGCCAGCAGTGTACGCGGGGCGTATTTGTCTCTGCTTGGAGCTTCTGCGCGGGCCATAGGATTTGCATCCGGACTTGGGGAAATGGTCGGTTATTCCCTGCGCTATCTCTTTGGTAGAATCACAGATAAGACTCATCGGTACTGGTTTATGACGATATTCGGATATGTACTGGATGTGGCTGCTGTTCCTGCCCTGGCATTGGTCGGAGAACATGGATGGATTGCAGCTTGTGGGCTATTGATTATACAGAGAATGGGAAAGGCGATAAAAAAGCCGGCAAAAGACACCATTATGTCTTTCGCGGCAAGTCAGGAAGGAGTGGGAAAGAGCTTCGGCATTCAGGAGGTCCTTGACCAGATAGGGGCTTTTCTTGGACCAGTCCTGCTGTACCTGGTGATGATGTTTCAGACAGAGGGAACTCTTCTTCACAAATATGCAGTATGCTTTGCAATCACCGCAATACCGGGCGCAATTACAATTATTTTGCTTTTTGTGACAAAGCATAAATTCCCGAACCCTGATCAGTTTGAACCTGAGCCAAAAGAATATGTACCTTTCAGAATGAAAAAGGAGTTTATACTTTACATAGCAGGCATAAGCCTTTTTGCCTTTGGTTTTATAGATTATTCACTGATAATAATGCATGTTTCCAATACCTTTGCCTCTGTAAGTTCTGACCTTGCCGAAACTTCTTCCCTGGTAACTACGGGTTCCCTTCCGCTTCTTTATGCCGCTGCTATGCTTGTGGATGCTGTATCTGCACTTGTTTTCGGACTGCTTTATGATAAAATGGGAGTAAAAGTCCTGGCAATTTCCACGCTTATATCTGCTCCATTTCCATTCCTGATATTTGGGTCAAAATCTATTCCTTCACTTCTTTTGGGCATAATCCTGTGGGGGATAGGCATGGGTGCACAGGAGTCAATTCTTAAAGCTGCGGTAAGCAGCATGGTTCCTAAATCAAGCCGAGCCACCGGATACGGAATATTTGAGTTTTCATTCGGAGTGTTCTGGTTTTTAGGCAGCTGGCTTCTGGGTGTACTATACGATATAAGTATTCCTGCTATGATAGCAGTTTCCACTTTGGCACAGCTATTGGCAATACCGCTTTATCTTATTTCAGCCAGGTTGACATCGGGAAATAACGCAAGTCAGACCGCAGGGTAAAATATTCCGGCAAAAATTAAAAGAGGAGGCTGTCAGCCTCCTCTTTATCTATCTCATCTTGCCCAGGTCATTTGTTGAAGAAATTGATTTTTCTGAGATCTTCATCTGTAATCAAGTTTTCCCGGTTATAAAGGAACAATATTTCCTCGTAATCCTGTTTCCGGATCATCGCATCAAGACCCATCATTACATACCTGGGGTCGATTAAATCTATCTGTTCATAGTTTTCCGTCAAGAAGGGAATAAAGCAGTTTGCATAGCTGTCCTTTATCACCAGGATTTTGCCCTCGCCTTTTCCATAAACAGTTGCCTGTCCGGGATTACCGTGAAGAAAAGCTGCATATTTATCTCTTTTATCAAGGGCTTCAAGGTCGTACAGCCCCATTGTTTTTCCGTTGATTTCCATCTGACAGTCAGTTTCGATATATGTCAGCACATCAGGGACTGCGTTGTAAGTCTTTGCTTTTGAGTAGTGTGTGCCGTAAAAATCATTGACTTCGGTTTTTTTGAGATTTTCATAGCTCACCGGAGTATTGCCGATTTTTGCCATAAACTCCCGATAAGCGTAATACGCCCCCAATGTTGTCCAGTGGTGGTCAGTGCGGTAATATATATATTCATCTTTGTGCCGGCTCAAAGAAGGGACCACATCCATAAGATATTTTCCCCCGATTATTTCTTTTGCCTGCGAGTATATATAATTGTAGTCTACGACAGGACTCCCATTTCTTACTTCATCGGTTTTTATACTTGGGGCAGTAGGTGCGATTAACAGATGTATATTCCTTTCAGAGTGTCTTTCAGTGAATTCTTTTATGCTTTCAAAGTTTTCTTTCAGCTGTGTATAGTCAGTGCCGAGAAATTTTGTAAACATATACCCATCTTTTCCATACACTATTCCGTTGTTTTCCGTCTTTCCCAGGACTGATTCGCACATACTTTTAATTGAGATCCAAGTATCTCTGAATATAAAATGGTCCTCTGTGAATCTCTCAATTTTTGGCGTGTACTCGTTATTGAAGAGAGACTCAAAAGAAAATTTAGGCCATGTTGCAAGTTCCCTGTTTTCAAGTTCACTCGTCTTTTCAACCGGGCTGAAAAGGTCAGCCACACTGATAGTATAGAACAGTACGGCGAAAAATATAACCAGTGGGTATTTTTTTATTTCTTTGAAAAATTTCTTCATTTTCCCACCTCAGAACCTTGAATATATGAATGGATTATAAGTGCTGTCGACGAGATAAGCCACACATATTATACTGATAACTGTGCAAAGCGGAATCATGACGAAATTGTTGTTTTTGAATTTTTCGTAGAATTTTACTGTAAGGGGAGTTGAACACAGAATTCCGATAATCAGTGATATGGCGTAGTTTCGAGTGAAATAACCTGCCCCTACTCCTCCTGAAAATGAAAACATTTTTGATATGAATCCGCCCATTGCCCCTAAGTCTGTAATATAGAAAATTGCCCAGCCCACAGCCACGGCTATTAATGTATAAACGTGAGACAGAACTTTAGACTTATTTAAGTATTTCAGCAGGAATATTTTTTCAATTGCCAGGAGCACGAAATAATACAGCCCCCAGAGAATAAAATTCCAGTCGGCTCCATGCCAGAACCCTGTAAGGAACCAGACTATGAACATATTTATAAGCTGTCTTCCGAGGCCCAGACGGTTGCCGCCCAAAGGAATGTACACGTACTCTCTGAACCAGCTTCCGAGGGTCATATGCCAGCGTCTCCAGAACTCAGTGATGCTTTTTGATATGTAGGGCAGGTTAAAGTTCTGAGGAAAATCAAATCCCAGCATTTTGCCCATACCTATCGCCATCATAGAATAGCCCGAAAAATCAAAGTAAATCTGCAGTGAATAGGCAACAATTCCGAGCCATGCCAGGGGAGTTGAGACATTTGAAAATCCTATTGTCTCTATATCAGTCCAGAGTGCCCCCACGTTGTTGGCGATCAGCACTTTTTTCCGGAGCCCGAATATAAACAGCTTTATCCCTTCGTTTATCCCTGAAAGTGTTATCCTTCCTTCCTGGGTGTTCAGCTTTTCCGCAATATCAGTATATCTTACTATAGGGCCTGCAATGAGCTGAGGAAACATGGTAACGAAAGCCGAAAAATTAATTATATTTTTTTCTGCATTTACCTTCCCGCGGTATACATCTATTGTGTAAGACATGGTTTGAAAAGTATAAAAACTTATTCCCAAAGGAAGGGTAAGATTGAGCAGCGGGATCTCAAGTCCCAAAAATCTGTTTATGTTTGAGATAAAAAAATCCGTGTATTTGAAAAATGCCAGACTGCCGAGGTTAAATATCATTGAGCAGGCAAGACCGAATTTTTCCTTTTTCTTTTCTCCTCTGTGCTTTTCTATATAATTTGACGCAGTAAAATCCACTATTGTACTTGCCAGCATAATAGGGAAGTATTTGACCTCACCCCAGGAATAGAAAAATAGGCTCGCAATGGTTATTACCCCATTTTTGTACTTATAGGGTACAATATAGTATATTAGCAGTACCAGGGAAAGAAATCTGAATATAAACAGTATATTGCTGAATATCAACGGAAACAGTTCTCCTAAAATTTATATAAATATTATAATAACAAACCCCTCGCTGTTCAAGTGAAATATCCGGAGTGAATCTTAATATTTACACAAATCATACCACTTCACAAAAAGACAAAATAAAGGCACCTCTATAGGAGGTGCCTGTTATTAAACTTTATTACTTGAAAGCTTCTTCTATTGCCCGGTCAACAGGTTCATACATCTTATCTACGCCTTCATCCTTGAGAACATTCACATCCCCTGCGATGGCAAGAACCACGTAATTTCCTTTTACGACAATCCTTCCGTTGGCGGCCTTAGTTGCCTCATTGGGATAAAGATCAGCATTCCGCCCGGCAGTGTTTATAACTTCTTCAAACGCAGACTGTACATCCTCAAGATTCTCAGGCTTGGCCTTTACGGCACATACAATGTCAAACCCAGGGTTTGTATTTGTATAATAACCTGCATATTCCTCACAGTAGTCGGTTATTTTCATATAATCCAAGTATTCTTCATCTATTTCAAACACCTGTGCGCCACCTTCTGAGGAAAGGGGATTTGCTTCTACTATAGTATCGACTATAGCTTTTACATCGTATTCCTTTTCCGACTCTGAATCTCCGCTACAGGCAGTAAAAATGCTCAGTAAGAGAAGAACAGACAGGCAAAGCGCAATAAATTTTTTCATTATACAGTTACCTTTCAGAATAAAAAATGAAAAAAGAGATTAAAAACAATTATCTTTCACAAACACGATGTGGAAAGTTACTGCCTGTCCACAACACTTGTACCGGTTTCACCGCTAGCTGCATCTTCAAGGGCAGCGGTTATCAGTATCTTGAAATCTCCTGTACTCTCGGTAGCCCCGGCCACAATATCAACACTTGTAACTTTTCCGCTCCGGATAAACTGGTTTATAAGATCCTGGGAGTACTTTGCGGGGTATGTACCGACTATTGTCTCCATATCAGTTTTATACCCTTCGTCTTCGCTCTTGAGTTTGTCTCCTTTCTCGCTCTCGGCGTCAAAAACAACTTCATACAACTCGCCGTCTTTTATGGTAACCTCTACATAGTCTTTCCAGCCGTTCTCATCATAATCCCGGTATTCGGCTCTGAAAGTACCGTCGTTGAGTTTAGTATTGAGATCTTCCTCAGTGCATCCTGTCAGGGCAGAAACCATAAGGCCCCGCACAAGAATTGTCGATATAAGTTTCTTCATGAATCTATATCCCCTTTAAAAATTTAACAATTTTACATAAGCAGCCTTCCCAGGCGCCAAATAAAAATATAACATATCCACCCCTGAGTGTCAAACCAGAAACGGTATTGTAATTAAAATGTAACTCACATTTTACTGTTTAACACATTTAGTATATTAAAATTAATGCAAATAATGCAAGCGAACAGGTTCATTTAAATGTCGGTGTGCTGGAAAAATTTCTTTCTCCCAAACTGTACAATCTAATTTTAAAAGGTCAAAATGATATTTTATGGCGCTCCTTGACATATAGGTTAACGCTAATTAAAATTGAATTGAGACAGAAAATAAAAAATTTTAAAAAGTTGGTGTTCAATATGAAAGAGAGCAAGACAAAAAAAATCGCCGTAATGGCTATGATTTTTGCCCTGACTATAGTGCTGTCTTTCGTCGAAAGTCTTATTATGCCCTTGTTTTCACTTCCCCCGGGGGTAAAACTGGGTTTATCTAACATTGCGGTAATGTACACTCTTGTTTACATGGGTTATGGAGCAGCATTTGAACTGGCTGTCCTGAAAGGCCTATTTGCTTTCATCACAAGAGGCTTTACAGCCGGCCTGCTCTCCTGCCTTGGGGGTATATCATCAATAACAGTAATGTACATACTGAAAAAGATTTTCGGCGACAAGATAAACTATTATACACTCTCAATTTTCGGTGCCCTTGCCCACAATGCAGGGCAGATGGCAGGAGCTGCTTTAATATTTGGTTCTTCGTTTACTTTCTATTACCTGCCTGTGTTGGCAGGATCTGCAATTATTATGGGACTTATTACGGGAGCGGTGCTAAAGGCGGTCCTTCCTGCATTGGGAAAACTGAAAATGTAAAAAATTTGTTAAAACTATTGCAAAATAATTTATCAGGGGTTATACTTATTAGCAGTTGAGATGTTAGATTGCTAAAATCTACGTTTTCAACAAAACTATTCCAACAAATAATTGTAAAGGAGATATTAATTATGGTGATCAAACCTTTGTTTGACAAAGTGGTTTTAAAAGAAGCTGAAAAAGAGACCAAGACAAAAAGCGGTCTCATTCTCTCCGCAGGTGCCGCTGAGAAGCCGGACTTTCTGGAAGTCGTAGCTGTGGGCGAGGGAGCTGTTGAAGACGGCAAACTCCAGCCAATGAAAGTAAAACCCGGGGACAAGGTTCTTGTGGGCAAATATTCAGGCAGTCAGGTAAAAATTGACGGTGTTGAGTACACAATAGTGGGTCAGAATGATATTCTGGCAATTATAGAGTAATTTACGAAGAGAGGTAAATAAAGATGGCAAAGAAAATTGTTTATGGTCAGGAGGCCAGAGAGAGCCTTCAGAAGGGAATAGATTCCCTGGCGGATACTGTTAAGATCACTTTGGGCCCCAAGGGCAGGAACGTGGTTCTGGAGAAAAAATATGGTTCTCCTCTTGTAACTAACGATGGTGTTACAATAGCGAAAGAAATAGAATTGAAAGAACCATTTGAAAATATGGGTGCCCGGATGCTCCGCGAAGTTGCAACAAAGACCAACGATGCTGCAGGAGACGGCACCACTACTGCTACTGTGCTTGCTCAGAGTCTTGTAAAAGAGGGTATGAAAAATGTGGCCGCCGGTGCAAACCCTATGGACGTCAAAAAGGGCATCGCCAAGGCCTGTGATGTTGCTGTCAAGACAATTATTTCCAACAGCCAGGCTGTCAATGGCACCGGAGACATAGAGAGGGTTGCTACAATCTCCGCCCAGGACGCTGAAATAGGCAAACTCATCGCCGAAACTATGGAAAAGGTCGGCAAAGAAGGCGTGATTACCACAGAAGAGTCCAAGACGGCAGAGACTTATTCTGAGGTCGTGGAAGGCATGCAGTTTGACCGCGGTTATATTACTCCTTATATGGTGACTGACACCGAAAAAATGGAAGCCGTCATTGACGATGCCATGATCCTCATTACCGATAAAAAGATATCCAATATCCAGGAAATACTTCCTCTTCTGGAAGAGATGGTCCAGAATGGCAAAAAACTTGTGATTATTGCCGAGGATGTAGAAGGGGAGGCCCTCTCCACACTTATTGTCAACAGACTCAGGGGCACATTCACCTGCGTTGCGGTCAAGGCCCCCGGTTTTGGAGACAGAAGAAAGGAAATGCTGGAGGACATAGCCATACTCACAGACGGCACTGTTATAAGCGAGGAACTTGGGTATGAGCTTAAAGAGACTACAATGGATATGCTCGGCCGTGCCCGTCAGGTAAAGGTAACCAAAGAGACAACCACAATTGTGGACGGCGCCGGGGATAAGGATGAAATCCAGAAGAGGATTGCTCAGATAAAGGCCCAGGAGGAAATGGTCACTTCTGATTTTGACAGGGAGAAGCTTCAGGAGCGTCTTGCCAAGCTCGCCGGTGGTGTTGCCGTTCTTAAGGTCGGTGCTCCTACCGAGGTGGAAATGAAGGAAAAGAAGCTCAGATTTGAGGATGCTCTTTCCGCCACAAAAGCTGCAATAGAAGAGGGTGTGGTAGCCGGAGGTGGAACAGCCCTTCTGGATGCAATTCCCGCTGTAAGGGAGTTTACAGACGGACTTTCAGGTGATGAAAAGACAGGAGCCAGGATCCTTCTCCGTGCCCTTGAGGAGCCTGTTCGTCAGATCGCTGCCAACGCAGGACTTGAGGGGAGCGTCATTATAGATAAGATAATGACAAACGGAGAGAAAAACTACGGTTTTGATGCCCAGAAAGAGGAATATGTGGATATGATCAAGGCCGGAATAGTAGATCCTACTAAGGTCACACGTTCAGCTCTTGAGAACGCTGCAAGTGTAGCGAGCATGGTCCTCACCACAGAGAGCCTTGTTGCCGATGAGGAAGAGGAGAAACCCGAACCTCAGGCTGGCATGGGCGGAATGGACTACTGATCTTAAAGCTGTAACAGATTCAGTTTTTATCAATAAAAGCAGAGAGCCATTCGGCTCTCTGCTTTTTTCTTCAGTATTGATGCGGTAATATATATTTTCCGGTGTAAAGAACATTCACCATTTATCATAATTTATAAAATCGGACAGATACTATTCCCGCAATAAAAATTTTTCGTAAAGGCTATGAATAAAAGAAAAATTTATTACTTATAAAATTCAATCATATCCCAGAGCATTTTTTTGAACAGATTTTTGTCAGACCACACCAGCACATCTACATTCTTCTCTTTTCCGCTGTAATTATACCTGTCAACTATGGTCTGTCCTGGGCAGACAAAACCCTTTGTCTCCACGTCCACGTGGTATTTTTCTGTTTTTCCGGCAGATGAGTCTATAAAATACGCCATTGTTATCGCATCGTTTATGACCTGAAGCTTGTCGTCTTCGGTAGCCGCATTTCTCCTCTTGATAAAAAATTCGAATATGTGATCCAGGAGGTCGCTTACCTTAGTACCTTTACCCATATATTCCTTAAGTTCATCTATCGTCAGACCGGCAAACTCATTTCCGTCAAGGCCGCACATTGTGACAGGTACTCCGCTGCTGAAGACTATTTCGCAGGCGTCAGGGTCTACCCAGACATTGAATTCGGCGTAGGCATTCATATTTCCCGTGTATCCTGCACCTGCCATGCAGACAATTCTTTTTATCAGCGGCTTTATTTCAGGATATCTCAGGAGGGTTATTGCAATATTGGTGAGAGGACCAAGGGTGATAATTTCCAGCTCTCCCTTTGCTTTTTCCCGCTCTTCTTTGATTATATCCCACGCATATTCATCGAACTCCCTCTTGGCAGGCGGAAGTACATACCCTGCAAGGCCACCGGATCCGTGTATATCCCCGGCTGTTTTGCTCTCAATGAAAAGGGGAACTTCAGCTCCTTTGCCTACTCTGCAGTCTATTCCCAGATAATCGGCAAGTCTTATAGCATTCTGACTAGTATCAGAATACTGCACATTCCCGGTAACCGGGGTAATGGCCTTTATGTCAAGAACAGGATTTGCCTTCGCCAGCATAATGGCTATAGTGTCATCTACACCGGGATCTGTGTCGATAATAACCGGTCTTTTAAGCATGTTTATTTCCTCCTATCTGTAATTTTTGCAGGCTTTAGTCAGTAATTCCACAAAAGCCTCCCTGTCGATGTCCAGGCAAACCAGAGCGTTGTCCAGGTTCTTGTCCCTGTCCGGCCTGAAATCGCAGGCTGTGCATCCGTAGGTATATTTGCCGTCTATATCGACTTTTACGGCAGCGGGCTTTGCAGAGATAATTTCAGGTTCAATCAAATAAGCAATAGTCACCGCATCGTGAACAGCGCATCCCGGCAGTCGCCCTGTTGCTATGTACCAGTCGTAATACCGGCTGAAAGCATCAGCGCAGAACAACCCCGCTTTTGTACCTGTGGCTTTTATTTTCTCTATGTCCTCCTTGGTCACATATGCTTTCATAGTTACATCAAGTCCGCACAGGACAATAGGCAGTCCCGAACTGAAGACAACAGATGCTGCCTCCGGGTCAACCCAGATATTGAATTCGGCGGAAGGGGTGGAATTGCCCTGGAAAGCTCCTCCTCCCATCATTACTATCTTTTCAATCTTTTCTTTTACATCAGGGTATGCCAAAAGAAGCAGAGCAACGTCAGTAAGTGGCCCTGTGGGAACAAGAGTCACCTTTTTGTCTGACTCATCTAAAATTTTTCTCATAAGGGAGATTGCATCTAACCGGCAAGGAGTTATATCTGAAGGCGGAAGCACCGCACTACCAAGCCCCGTCTGTCCGTGAACTTCCCGTGCTATTATCTGGTCCCTTATCAGTGGCTTTTCTGCACCTCTGGCAACCGGGATATCCTTTCTGCCGGCAAAACTCACCACGTCCAGCGTGTTTTTAAGAGTTTTGTCCAGCGTCTGATTCCCGGCTACGGCGGTTATCCCCTTTATATCCAGTTTATCTGATTGTAGGGCAACAATAAGCGCTATGGCGTCGTCGATTCCGGTATCCACATCCATTAGAATCGGTATTTTTTCCATTTTAACCTCCGGTTTTTTTTGCAAAAGCTGAATCAGGGTCAGCAGTCTGAGACAGAAATTTTCTCCAATGAAAACTATTCTAAATTTTTCGGAGTAAAAACATTTAGTCAAAAAGTTTTTGAAAGTATATTCAGAAATTTTCCTTTGGCTGTTTAAGCCTGCCATTATTCGCTTTTACTTTAATTATGATATCATAAGACAACATTTATTTAAACAGTTTTTCACAACAATATTGACTAAATTATTTATAAATGGTAGTATAAATTATATAAAACAGCAGATTAAAAGCAGAAATGGGGGATGATCGTGACCTTTATACTTGAAGTTATTGGCACAGTGACCTTTGCATTTTCAGGTGCCCATGTAGCTATAGAACACGACCTTGACTGGCTGGGCATAGTTCTGATGGCTGCGACTACTGCATGCGGAGGCGGAATGACCCGCGACATAATCCTGGGAAATACACCTCCTATGATGTTCCGAAACCCAATTTATGTGGGGATGGCAGTTGTGGTGGCCTTTATTACTATGGCCATATACGGGCCGCTTATGAAATCAAAATACAGGGACAAGATATTATTTGCCATAAACACCCTTGACGCAGTGGGCCTTGCAATTTTCACAATAGTCGGTATGCAGACAGCAGTAAACGTTGGATTCAAGGACAATATGTTCCTCGTTTGCTTTGTCGGTGTGCTCTCAGCTGTAGGTGGCGGTCTTCTCAGGGATGTCATGGTAAACAGAACACCCATAGTCCTTTCAAAAGAAATTTATGCTATGGCATCTCTTCCCGGGGCAATATTTTATTATATTTCCTGGAATTTTCTGCCTGATTGGGCAGGGACAACTCTTGCGATTCTGATTATATTCGGGATAAGAATGTGGGCTTTAAAGAATAACAAAAACCTTCCTTATGTGCAGAAAGTTACTCCTGAATAATTTTGGTTATGATTTGTTAATGTTATATTTTCTGCACCCCGGAACTTACCTTCCGGGGTGCATTGATATTGACACAAGGGATACTGTATAGTAAAATATTATTTGCTTTATTGTGCCGCTGTGGTGAAATAGGCAGACACAAGGGACTTAAAATCCCTCGATAGAAATATCGTGCCGGTTCGACCCCGGTCAGCGGCACCATACCTAAAAAGCCTTCCTATAGGAGGCTTTTTATTTTTTAAATAATGATGGCCATAAGATTTGTACATATTGCAAATTTGCAAATATGCTTTTTAATACGGCAAATGCAGCAAATCGAAATATTTTCCTCCCGAATTTTCATTTTATTTAAGTTTTCGCAGTGGAAGTTGCTATTGTAAAATTTTCGATAAAGTGATAATATGTGAATAAAAATAGCAAAAGGAGCTGATAAAATGAAGACACTGGAACTTTCAAATAAGTACAAACAGTATGTCATTGATCTCAGGAGACATTTCCATATGAATCCTGAGCCGGGTACCCAGGAGTTCAAGACTGCCGAAAGAATTCGCAAAGAGCTTGATGATATGGGGATACCCTATGAAGCAAAGTTCAATACCGGCACGGTGGCCACAATCAAAGGCGCACACCCCGGCAAGACTGTGGCCCTCAGGGCAGATATGGACGCCCTCACAGTTGACGACAGGACAGGTGTTGAATACGCTTCCACTGTCCCCGGAATGAATCATGCCTGCGGACATGACACCCATACCGCCATGTTGCTTGGAGCTGCCAGGATTCTCAATGAAATGAAAGATGAGATCAACGGCACGGTAAAGCTGTTTTTCCAGCCTGCGGAGGAAGTTGGTATTGGAGCAAGAGGAATGATAGCTGACGGATGTATGGAAGGAGTGGACAATGTTTTTGCAATCCATATCGCATCCGGCGTTCCTATCGGCAAGGTTACTTCAGGAGCAGGCGGACGCATGGCCTCAGCTGACAAGTTTACCATCAAAGTCATAGGCAAGGGCGGACATGGCGCTGCTCCCCACGAAGCTGTTGATGCAGTATATATTGCCGCTCAGATAGTAGTGGGTCTCCAGGAAGTTGTAAGCCGTGAGATTCTGCCCATAGCGCCTGCTGTTGTGACCTGTGGGACTCTCAATGCCGGCAGCCGCTGGAATATTATAGGACAGGAAGCTGTCATTGAAGGCACAACCCGCTGCTTTGATCCGGACATAAGGAAGCAAATAGATGAGGCAATTCACAGGGTTGCTGAGGGAATTGCAAAGACATATCGCGCAACCGTTGAATACGACTACGATTATCTTGTAGCTCCGACGGTAAATACTCCCGGCAGCGTGGATATCTGTGAGGAAACAGTCAAACAGCTCTTTGGTGAAGATGCTTATTATGAAGCACCGCTTACCACCGGAGGCGAGGACGCAGGGGAATACTTCCGGGTCGCTCCCGATGGCGGATGCCTTGCAAATCTTGGTTCCCGCAATGAGGCAAGGCCGGAAACTTGTTTTCCGCATCATCATCCCAATTTCAATGTCGATGAGGATGCATTTGTCAATGGCTCTGCTCTTTATGCACAGTATGCTATAAACTATCTGAACAAAAACAAGTAATCTATAGGATATCTTTCCGGGCTTTTGATATTTTCTATGAGAAAAAGGCGCATTCTGGCAATGCGCCTTTTTATTTTGAAAATCTTGAATTGATAACAGAATAGCATAAGAGGAATTTTTTTCCCCTATTCAAAAAGGCACTTTGAAAAGTTCAGGGTTAAATAATACTATTTAGGTATTTAATTGACAATAATTGAATTTAATGTTAATATCAAAAAGGGAATATTTATCTCTTTTAAGGTCAGGAGGAAAGATGACAGACACAGAGAAAAGAGAAGTTTTTTCGCATTATCCTGATTTTTGGGATCATCTGACAGAACAGGAGAGAGAATATGCCTGTCGCAACAGCGAAGAAGTAAATTATCATTCCGGGCAGAACATCCACAGTGCGGACAGGGAATGTATAGGAGTTCTCTTTGTGAAAAAAGGTTCTCTCAGGGTATATATAATGAGTGAGGAGGGCAGGGAAGTCACCCTCTACAGGGTAGGTCCGGGAGAAGTCTGCATACTCACGGCGTCCTGTGTCCTGTCTGAGATAACCTTTGACAGTTATGTGGACTGTGAGGAGAGTGCCACAGTGCTGATGCTCTCGGCCTCGGCTTTTTCAAATCTTATCAAAAAGAACATATATGTAGAAAATTTTTCGAACAAAATGCTGGCCGTGAGTTTTTCTGATGCCATGTGGACTATGCAGCAGATACTTTTTTTCAGCTTCGACAAGCGCCTTGCAATTTTTCTGTACGATGAACTTGTCAAAAACGGCCCTGTAATACACTATTCTCATATGGAGATAGCAAAATATCTGGGAAGTGCAAGGGAAGTTGTTTCAAGAATGCTCAAATATTTTGAGAGCGAAGGTATTGTTAAAGTTTCCCGCAAGGAGATAGAGATAATAGACAAAAAAGCTCTGATGGCAAGGATCTGACAGTGATTAAATCACTGTAAACAGCCCTTGTTTGTATTATATTTATATCGTGAAAATTTTGCTTAAAATTTAAGGAGGTTTTACCTATGAGTCTTGCGCTTACAAAGGAAAATTTTGACCGGACAATAAACGGAGATAAACCGGTTCTGGTGGATTTCTGGGCTTCCTGGTGCGGCCCGTGTAAAATGGTTGCTCCCATAATTGAGGAGCTGTCAGAAGAGCTGAAAGATGAGATAGTCTTTGCAAAGCTCGATGTGGACCGGGAACAGGATATTGCCATGAAGTATGGGGTCATGAGCATACCCACGATGATACTTTTTAAAAACGGTCAGGAAGAGAAAAGGGCAATAGGCTTCAGGCCTAAAGCTCAGATATTGGAATTTATCAAACAGTAAAATCCATATACTTAAAAACGGCCCCCGGCTGTCTGCCGGGGGCAATTTATAGAATAAATTCAGAGCAGAATTGTTTCAAAGTCCGATTTTTCAAGGGTAGAGAGCTGATTGTCGTCTATGCTGTCAAGCCGGGCAAGACGATTTGCCTGGTTCATCAGGGCTTTTTCAAAATAATTTCTCACATCGCGGGCATTTGCATAGTTTTCAGGTCTGTTCTCACACCTTTTTTCAAAGAACTCCTTTGAAAATTTTTCTGCGTCCTCGCTAAGGACAAGGCCTGCCTTTTTGGCCTGCAGTTTCAATATTTCAATAAGTTCCCGGGGGGAATAGTCCTCAAAATAGAGGTACTTGTTGAATCTGGACCTTAGTCCGGGGTTCGATGAGAGAAACTCCTCCATAAGCTCAGGATAACCGGCTACAATAACTATGAGATCATCGCGGTTGTCTTCCATATATTTTAAAAGGGTGTCCACTGCCTCAAATCCATAATCGTTTTCGCCGCGGTTTACTGTCAGGGAGTAAGCCTCGTCAATAAACAGCACCCCTCCCTTGGCCTTGTCTGCAACTTGTTTTGTCTTTATAGCGGTTTGTCCCACATATCCGCCCACAAGGCCGGATCTGTCTACCTCAGTCAGATGCCCTTTGGACAAAAGGCCCATGGCCCTGTAAATTCCCGCGAGTATTCTTGCAATAGTTGTCTTTCCTGTTCCGGGATTTCCTGTAAACACCATGTGAAGACTCATATCCGGGCTCTCCATGCCTCGTTCTTCACGTATTTTTCTTATTTTTACCAGATTTATAAGGCTGTTTACGTCTTTTTTTACTTGTTCCAGGCCTACGAGTTCATTCAGCTCGCCCAGCAGCTCATCGAGGCTTTTCTCGGTATTTTCCCGTGGCTTTTCCTGAGGCTGGGTATCCCCTGCAACAGGTTTTTCATCCTCGGCATCTGAGACAGGCTGTGGGATTACATTTTCTTTCCGCAGCCTGGACATATTCAGATCCACCGACTCAATAAATTTTTCATCAGCGTAATCTGACATATTCTGGCAGAATATATTGAGACTGTAGCTCTCTCCCGCATCCTCTCCGTCGCACTGCAGAAAAGATTTGCCCAGATTCCTGTAAAGCTCAAGAATGGTTTTTGAGGTCTCAGTTACCTTCCCGGATCCGTTGTCAGCCTTTACAAACCGTTTGTAGCAATAGGGAATTTTGTTTGAAAAATATGGGCCATAGACCCTGTTGGAAACTGCGTAATCCCTCATATCGGTGACGCTGTAGTCATACCCAAGATAATCTTTTATGAATTTAGATTCTCCATAAGTTATTTTTCCGTCAGAAAAACTGAGATATATCAGGAATTTGAAAAGTTCACCCCTGAAAATCTCCCTTGCAGAAGCAGTATTCGCCTTGTCCCAGTAATCAGTTTTTTCTAACGCATCACAGAGCTTATAGGCGGTTTCTATAGCGTCTTTGAGATCTCTGTTCATATCTGTCCTCCGTTGGACTTTTATACATAAACTTTAAACCATGCCGGCAAAACTGTCAACATCGACTTTTGTGACAGTTTCGCTATCTTTGCGGGAGGTTCTTAATGGATAAATATAATTTATACCTGTTCTTTTAGCTTTTTACTTTTCATGTATTCTTTGCTTATTAAGTGACAATTCAGTGACCCTGGTAGGAGGTGTTCAATGAACAAGAAAATTGTACATGTGTTTATGGCATTTTTCCTTTTGCTTTTTGCACCTGTTATGTTTCTCTCTGGCTGTGGAGAAAACTCCCCGGAGGAAACAGTCATTTTCCACGCGACTGATATTCATTATATTTCCCAGACCCTCACGGACAATTCGCAGCGGTTTATTGACATGCTTTACGAAGGGGACGGAAAGGTGATTCAATATATCGATCAGATTACAGACGCATTTGTCAGTGAAGTAAAGGAAAAGCGACCTGATGTTCTCCTTTTAGGAGGAGATGTGACATTCAACGGGGAAAAACAGAGTCATATTGATTTTGCGGCAAAACTAAAAGAAATAGAGAAAAACGGGACTGATGTTTTAATAATACCGGGGAACCACGACATTGATTACCCTTTCAGCTACAGATATGAAGGTGACAACTATTACCTCACAGACAGGATCACAAAAGAGGATTGGGAAGATATATACGGGGATTTCGGACTGAAAGAGGCATATTCAAGGGACACAGACAGCCTGAGTTATTTTTATAAAGTAAACAATAAAGTCACTGTTCTGGCACTTGACAGCGGCAATATATTTTATCCCTATTTCAGCGACGAAACTCTTCGCTGGATAGAAGAAGAACTTGAGAAAATAGAGGAAGGGGTAACTGTGATAAGCCTTTCCCATCAGAGCCTGGCTGACCATTTTACAGGCACGTCTTTCCGGAATGAATACACGGTTCTCAACGGACAGCGGGCTGTTGATATTCTCAACAAATACGGAGTAAAGCTCAATCTCAGCGGACATATTCACCGGCAGGACGTCTACAGGGATGAGGGGGGGCTTACGGACATTGCCACTGGCAGCATGGCGGTTCTTGACAACCCTTACGGAGAAATTATCTGCACTGATGATATGATAAAATATGCCAGGAAGAGCACTGATGTAGAAGAGTGGGCTGCAAGGAACGGAGTTACAGATGAAAATTTACTGAATTTTACACAGTACTCAAGAGATTTTTTCACCGGAAGCACAAAAGCAAAATTTCTTGGTCGTTTTATGCAGTCAGGGGATGTTTCACAGGAGGACCGGGAGGCAGCCGCAGAATATATCGCAGCTTTTAACGCGGCATATTTTTCCGGAAATCTGTATTCCGAATACGAAGAGATAAAAAAGCTGCCTGGCTATGATGTTCTTCACAGCCCGGACGGAATATACGGCGGGGAATACAATAATTTTATTGAAGAGAATAAAACAGGTGTCAATCTCAGGGAATGCGAAATAAACCTGAGAAAATAATAAACATTAAAAATATTTTCAACTCATTTTAAAATTTATTAATAAATTGAAACTATTAGTAGTTATATTTATTGATTATAGATTAGACTGGCAAACTGAATCTGATTTTCCGGAGGGGAAATTATGAAAATAATGGTGGCGTCAGATATTCACGGGTCGGCGTATTACTGTGAAAAGATGCTGGAACGCTATAAAATCGAAAATGCTGACAGACTTGTGCTGCTGGGAGACATACTGTATCACGGGCCGAGAAATGCACTTCCGAAAGATTACTCTCCTAAAGTGGTTGCTCAGTTCCTGAATGTCTGGAAAGATGAAATACTTTCAGTAAGAGGCAATTGTGACAGCGAAGTGGATCAGATGGTTCTGGATTTTCCCATTATGGCAGATTATGGGTTTTTGTGCTTAGGCAGCAAAACTTTTTATATTACACATGGCCATATATTTGGCCCTGACAACCCTCCTCCCATGAAATCCGGGGATGTTCTGCTCTGTGGACACACTCACATACCGGCATTTATAAAATACGATAACTTTACATATATTAACCCAGGTTCTGTTTCAATTCCAAAGGATAACAGCCAGCACGGATATTTAATTATTGATGAAAATCAAATCAGATTCAAGACAATAGACGGCGATGAATATATGGCATATTCTATGTCGGATTTTTAATTTGTTATTATCATCATAAAAAGTTGCAATCTTTGACATTTGACATTTCAGGCTGCAAAAAATAATTTGAGATAAAAAACTAAATAAACTGATCTTTTTGTAAATTTATGTAAAAAAGTGTCTCTCGTCAATTAGTGGCAAGTTTTTGAAAAGGATCCATCTTGCCTTTCAAAATGTCAAAGAGTATAATATTGCCATCGACAAATCTTAAAAAAGGAGTACGAAATTATGAATAAATTCATAGGTTCAATTTTTTGCTTGATATCCGCACTTTTAACATCAGCAAGGTATTTATCGGCAGCAATTTATATTAACTCCAGCGGGTTAAGTAATCTTGGACCCGAAGAATTTCAAAGAGGTTTGAGCTTTATCGGGTCTCCATTGATGATAGCTTCGGTTATATCTCTTGTAGTGGGGATTTTGTTTATAGTTTATGGCATATATCAGGATGTAAAAAAAGATAAATCTTCTCACTGAGCTTTTTGATAATTCAGCTTTCAACACAGTTTAGCAAAATCTTTGCCTCCTGATTATCAAGCGGATTAGAGAAACAGGAAGAAGGCTTGGCTAACTTTGATTGAAACCCCGGAAAAAGGGAGTTGACCGGAATCGCTTGTGACAGTAAGAGCAGTTTTACGCCGGCTAAGCCGCTGTATAACACGGTGCAGAAATTCTTTGAGTGATTTATTACACAAATTTTCTGCTTCTATTATCTAAGGGAACTACACTTCTTTGTCTTTAAGCTCAATTGTTGTATTTGCGTCTGGGTTGAAGGTGGCGACCCGGACCACTGTTGTGGGTTGTACAATTTGCTTCATTCCGGACTATATGTCCGGTATTATTTTATTTCACCGTCCCGGTCCGGCAGGGGCCAGAGATGATTTTCCTTCTTTCATTGAAGAAAACTATGAAGATTTCAACGGTAAATTGAAATTTGGGGAACAAAAAAATGGCAAAGGCAATTTTGATATGTGGAAAAATATGCTGCGGAAAAAGTACATATGCAGTACAGCTGCAAAAAGAAATCAAGGCAGTTCTGCTTTCGGTAGATGAAATAATGCTTGAGCTTTTCGGGCTATATGCCGGGGACAGACACGACGAATATGCAGAGAAAATTCAGAAATATCTGTTTGACAAGTCAGTTGAAATGATTAACAGCGGAAGCGATGCGGTACTCGATTGGGGTTTCTGGACAAAGCAAAAAAGATCAGCGGCAAAAGACTTCTATAAAAACAGAAACATTAAGTGCGAACTTCACTATATTGATATAAGTGACACTGTTTGGAAGGAACATATTTCCCTTCGAAATAAAATGGTACAGGCAGGCGAAACGCAGGCGTACATTATTGATCACGAACTTATGAGAAAATTTGAGAGTTACTTTGAGCCACCCACTGAAGACGAAATAGATGTAAGAGTTAATTTTTGAGATTCAAGTTTATTTCAAGTTTAAACTAAAATAAATTGAAAATCTGTTCCTATCCGGCAAGTGATACAGAAACCGTCTTTCATTCTTTCTCAAAGGGAAGAAATCAGGATTTATGGAGGAGTTGTATGGCTTGGGTTTATGTGCAGATGGTAAAAGCCCCTGTTTCACCGAGGTGGTGGAAGGAGCTCGTCCGGTATTTTGCCAACGTAGGCGATGCCGTAGAAATCCGCTGCTGGAAAGAGGAAACGGGAGAAATAAAGCAGGCAATGAAATACGGGGAGGTTGTGGAGGACGGAAACGAAGTTTCTGTCAAAGGAAAAGTCACCCCCGGCTTGATTGCGGAATTGTCAGGCGAGGAGCCAAAGGAAAGAGGCATATACAACAAAATGACTAAATATTTTACAGTCAATATCTATCATAAATCCCGTATCTTTAGCAGCGAACATTACGGAACAGAAATATATCTGAGCGGGTCAGAGAATGATATTTCCGCAACCATAAAAGCATTAGAACCTTATGGCGATGATTTCAGTATTGCTGCCGGCGAATAAATTCCAGTTTATCACGCTGCTATACTGAGAAAAATTTAATACCTTATGTTCGCTGAATTTTTTTCAA
>CAZYZR010000011.1:20174-21133 GCA_964651945.1 uncultured Oscillospiraceae bacterium
CTGTAAAAAAGAAAACGAATTATTTGGTTGACAGAAGGATTAGGGAAATGGAGTCAAAATGAATACTCCAAGAAGGGAATGCAGAAAAAACTTGTGATAGAAATCATTTGGGACAGGAACAGCGCATCATTATTTCCGGTGGTATCAGTGTGTTGCCTCCTGCAAGAAGTCTGTTGCTGGAATTTTAAGGATTTCGCAAAACAGATGTTCCATTTATCCGATTTATTTTACACCATCTTGCCAGCCTTCCAGGCTGGTGCTTTTTGTGTTTATAGGGTACCCTCCAAAAGATCTGCATATCCCGCAAAAGTTTGATATTTACTATTATGAAATTGTCTGTATTTTGGCATCGAGATTTACATTGAGTTATCATTGGGGAAGTGTTTACAGAAAACACCTCCTTTTCTATTAAGTAAAAGAGTATAAGAAATCTGGTAACAGACTAATTTTTATTGCAGGAAGAGATAACTAAGATGGAAGGGAAAACCATAGCGTACACCTTTACAATGTCGTTTTCCGGTCTGAGTTTTTTTATGGCCTGATCCTCTGATTATCCTGCTCCCCTTTTTTGGCAATCTTCTGATTGATTGCTTGGTTTTCTGTGTTTCAATGCAGATGCTGAAAGTGCCTGCGTGAAAAATGTATTTAAAATAGCTTGGTGGTAAATTTGGCGCAACGGTTTTCTTGCAGATCTGATCGGCTCTGCCTGGATTACTTTGGGATTGTTCAGGGAAGGAGATATCACTCGGATCAGGTCAGCAGTTTGTCATAGGTATACGAATTTTCCCTAGGTCCAACGGTTGATCCTTTTCTCAGTCCAATTTCAATGATCTGGGCAGCAATAGGGTTTGTTATCTCAGTTATATGTATCTATCTCTTTGATTGCCGCACACTGACAAGATGTGATGGCTTGGATGAAAGGAAAAGGCGACAGGTGTGCCTGATTTTGGCAGTTATAG
>CAZYZR010000012.1:0-1077 GCA_964651945.1 uncultured Oscillospiraceae bacterium
TAAAAATTTTAATGTCAACAAAGGGGCTTTATCCCGTTTAGGCCCGGAAAGCGTCAAAACAGCCCGGAAAAGTTATTTTTGCACCGATTTTCCGGGGATTTACAACTGCCGACTCCGGCCAATTGCCTAATTTTTTCCCCGGCTAGACACTCAGCCCCGCAGTCCGGAATCTCAAAAAGAGAATAATTTCATTTCAATTATTTTTCCCGTCAATTAAAAATATCCCCTATTTATGCGAAAGGTGATTTACAGGTCTTATTTATTATTTAAGTAAATGTTTAAATTACGTATTTTTATTTTAAAAATATCTGTGTTTCTAGACTTAAATATTTGATGAAATTTAGTATCTGCTTTATTTATAAAAATGCAAAAATTATTTTGATACCCTGAAAAAGTGACATCTGATAATATCAGTTTCAGTGCGAAGGTCCGGGATAACACCCGGCTTCCCCAGATTTTGCCACAGCTCTTCGGTAAGTTTTCTTTTCTGTCGGGTTTTTAAAAATCGCCGGCTGCCGGGCGGCAAAGTCACTGCGGCAGTTGACAAAAGTCAAAGGTTATATAATAATTTATAGGAACGGTTTTTATAGAATGAGCCTGCCACCGCGACTTAAACTACTCGAAAGTCCGGCTGTCCCGGGGGAAGGGCCGGGTTGAAAGTATATTGATAATTTGTTCAGAGGGGAGAAAAATGGAAAAGAGGAAAATTCACCACGCCTGGCTCATACTCTTAGTGTGTATGGGCATAATGGGCGGACTTGTGGGAATACTGCTGAACTGCACAGGGGTAATTTTTGCCCGGGTGCTGGATGAATTCGGATTCCGCACAGGGGATCTGTCAATCTATTACACAATAAGGACCCTTGCCAGGGCCCGGGGGCTGGGGTTTGCCGCAAACCTGTTTTTCAACAAAAATTCAAAAAAAGTACTGATAGGTTTTACCGCGGTGACCTGTTGCGCCTATATGTCCATGGCCTTTTACAGCCACCTTTGGCAGTGGTACATATCCGCTGTGCTGGTGGGGATAGGGACGAGTTACACCGGGGTGGCGATCTCCGTGCTGGTGGCAAACTGGTT
>CAZYZR010000012.1:1177-2979 GCA_964651945.1 uncultured Oscillospiraceae bacterium
TGCTTATTAGCCTTGCCTGCTTTAGCAACCGGATAGTAAATCAGCTGCCCCTGTTCTCCCGGGATCTGGGTTACCCGCTGAAAGTGGGTGCTATGCTCACTTCTTTCTCTATGGTGGGAAATGTGCTTGGGAAACTCTTCACAGGTTTTTTGGCCGACAAGATAGGGGTCTTCAAATCGTTCTACATAGCTATGGGGATGATAGCCCTTTCCCTCCTTTTGTTTATTTTCTGCCCGGAGTATGAAAACATACTCTACTTCGCCTCGCTGATTTTCGGGGTGATCTTTGCGGTGGACGCAAACATGGCCCCGCTGATATTTATGGAAGTCTGGGGAGCGGATTATCAAAAGCCCCTTAAAACCTTCAATTCGGTGTACTTTGCCATAGGGGCGATTTCCAGCTCCGGGCTGCCGTATATTTACGACTTTACCCAGAGCTACAACGTGATTTTCTTCCTGGGAATAATCCTGGTGAGTCTGTCCCTTTGGCTGGGGCTCTGGCTTGAAAAATGGGTAAAGAGGAGAAATTCCCTGGCGCTTGCAGAGGTCGAGGGATAAAATCCGGATTTTACAAAAATCTCCGGCCCTTTTCCGGGGCCGGGGTGAAAATAAAATACAAATCCACCGGAGGTACAAAATGGAATTTGAACAGGTAATGATGAGCCGCAAATCCTGCCGCTCATATCTTGAAAAAGAGGTAGAGGAGGAAAAAATCGAAAAGGTGGTCACCGCTGGATCCCTGGCCCCTCTGGGCAGAATAGGGGACGGCAGGCCACATGTCACTGTGGTGACGGACAAGGAGGTCCTTAAAAAGCTGGGCGGCCTCTCCGGAGGTGAAAGGGATCTTATCTATAAGGCCCCGGTTCTGGCTATCGTGTCCTGCCCCTCCTCCTGGGCCGGAATACCCGAGATGAACGCCGCCTGTGTGGTGGAGATGATGTCTCTGGAAGCCACAAACTTAGGGCTGGGAAACATATATCTCTACCGGGTGACGGCTGTGCTGGCAAAGGACCGGGAGTTTTCGAGGCAGCTGGGAATACCGGAAGACTACACCCCTCTTTCCGCCCTGGCTTTCGGGTACGGCACCGAGGATGTCTCGGTCTGCAAGAAATTCGAGAAAGTTCTGGAGGAAAACAGGATCTGACCCGATCTTTGCATCCGGGATTGCGGGGAGTTTTCACAAATAACCGGGACAGAACAAAGCAAAAAATCCGGAAAACGATCCCTGCGACAGAGGGCAAATGTGACCCGCGTGCATATTTCCTCGCCTTTGTAATTTTTAAAAGTATGTCCGCCGGGTTCCGAGTGGGATAAATATGAAAAGGCCTGCTTTAAGCAGGCCTTTTATTTGTCGGGATTTTAAAAATTATATTCTCAAAGCAGGGCAAATAGGGGAAATGCCTTTAACCGACTGCAAAGCCAGGGGTTTTACCTCCCGTAGGTAATCACCACAGCCCCGGTGGATATTGACAGGGAAGTGGCTCTGTAAACCACAACTCCGTCAAATTCGGCAAAGTACTCGCTGACTGTGTTACCGAAAATGTCCGTAAGATACGCCAGCCTCTCCCCTTTTTTGATCTCCTGCTTTATCCGCACGGGTACAAAAAGCATTCCATCCCCGTCGGCGTACACCGTCTTTGTCTGTGTCAGGACCTTTGCCGGGACTTTAGGTGTTCTCACCTCCCCCGGAATGATCCCCAGCCAGGCGGCTATATTGAGAACGTCTTTTTTGTACCGCGTGACTTCCTCCTCGCTCCAGCGCCCGCCGCAACCTCTCTCCACAAGGAGGGCGGGAATTCCCAG
>CAZYZR010000012.1:3079-6789 GCA_964651945.1 uncultured Oscillospiraceae bacterium
CTGGCGTAAAAAGCCCGCAGGTTCACGCAGTTTATTATCACTATCTGCCCCGCCACATCTTCCGGGTTTATTTCCGCAGCCAGTCTCGTGGCGGTGAGGATCCCGGGGTACTCCCCTCCGTGGATTCCAGCGGTTACAAGGAGTGTTTTCCCCTCCTTTGCTCCGTTTATCAACGTTACGGGTATAGCCCGGGCCCCGGGGATCTCAGTCCACCCGCTGACCTTTGCCCCCGGCGGACACGTTAAGTTTGCATATGTGATTTTTTCTTTAGACATTTTTCTTATCCTTTCAAAGTAAACAGAGAACATACAGTTAGCATATGCTTACCGGAATAATTTTATCAGAGAAACTCCTGCTTTGCAAGTAATTTATCCAAAAATTCCGCCTGAATCCTGAATCCATTAAAATTATTTTAAAAAAACAGAAGCCAGGTAGAAACGTATTCCAGATTTTCCGCTGATTCTTCAAGGAGAAAATTCAGTGTTTATATAAAAACCCGGTCAGGGGAGTCTTACCTTTCATGCTCCCCCGCCGGACTTTTTAATATTCTTTAGCTGAAATGGGTGAAAAGCAAAATTTACTTGCCCAGTTCCTTGTTTTTCTCGTTGGCATAATACACCGCATTTGCCGCTGCCGCCCTGAAACCTCCGTTTTCCAGCCGGCTGACCCCCACGATGGTTGACCCTCCCGGGGAACACACCGCGTCCTTCAACTCCTCGGGGTGCCTACCGGTCCGCAGCACCATCTCGGCACTTCCGCCCACCGAAATCGCGGCATACTTAATGGCTTTGTCCCTGGGAACGCCGCACCTCACCGCCCCGTCGGCCAAGGCTTCTATGAACATGTAGGCAAAGGCGGGCACGCAGCCGGAGACCCGGCTCGCCACATCAATCGTATGTTCATCCGTGTTTTCAATAACTCCGCAGTCTGAAAAGAGGGAGTTTATCTCCCGGATGTCCTCAGGAAGGACCCGGGGGCCGGGGCAGCAGAGAATCAATCCCTTTCCCACTTCACATGGGGTGTTCGGCAGCATCCTCACAATGGGAAGGGACAGCCCCTCCTCCTGGGGGATCTGGGACAGGGTTTTCAGGGTTATGCCGGCAGCTATGGAAATCACCACCTGCCTCTGTCCCTTGTCAGAATTCCTTTTCAGATAAGGGTTTATCTGCCGCTGCACCTCCCTTATTATTTGAGGCTTTACCGCCAAAACCAAAAACTGCGCGTCCAAGCCCTCTTCCAAACTATCGGCCTTTGTGCAGCCGCAGGAGGAGGAAAGAGCCCGGGTTTTCCCCCCGTCAGTGTCGTATATCACTGTGTCGGCAGGGTCAATTGCCTTGCATACCCCCTTTATCAGGGCACCTCCCATATTCCCGGCACCTATAAAAGATATTTTATACATTGCAAACCTCCAAAAAAATTATTATTAAATTTAATCACTTTTTTTCCCGAAAATCAATCTGTCCGGATGTCTATGGGCTTAAAGACAACCTCCTTTATTGAAATTGAGCCGAATCAAGTTTATAATTTTATAAAATATTTATCCTGTAAGCAATTGGGAGGAAAGATGAAGACAAAAGCACTCAAAGCCGCTTTTCCCCACACAATCCCGATATTGACCGGGTTTTTGTTCCTGGGAGCGGCCTACGGAATATACATGAATGCCGCAGGGTTCTCCTTTGTATATCCCATGATCACAAGCATACTGGTATACGGGGGGTCCCTGGAATTTGTCATAGGTGAGATGCTCCTTGCCCCCTTTGCCCCTGTGCAGACAATAATAATGGCGCTGCTCATTCAGGCGAGGCACATTTTTTACGGGCTGTCCATGCTGGAAAAATACAAAGGCCTGGGGCTGAAAAAGTACTATATGATCTTCGGGCTCTGCGATGAGACATTCTCCGTAAACTACACTGCGGAGCCGCCCCGGGGGGTGGACAAGGGCTGGTTTATGTTCTTTATAACCCTGCTCAACCACATCTACTGGGTCACGGGAGCCACCCTGGGAGGGCTTATAGGCTCTCTCCTGACATTCGACACCACCGGAATAAGCTTTGTGATGACAAGCATGTTCGTGGTGATATTTCTGGAGCAGTGGCTCAAAGACAAACAGCATACCCGGGCTTTTGTGGGCCTGGGAGTCTCAGCTGTATGCCTGTTGGTATTCGGCCCGGATTCCTTTATGGTACCCACTATGGCGGTAATACTGATTCTTCTTGCCCTGCTGAAAAAGCCATTGGAAAAAGCCGAGGAGGATAGCCGGAAATGACTCTGACGCAACAGATAATAACGATAGGCCTGTGCATGCTCTGCACTATGTTCACAAGGTTTGCCCCGTTTATAATATTTTCCGAGAACAGGAAGACCCCGGAATTTATAAACTACATTGGAAAATACCTGCCCCCGGCGGTGTTCGGAATGCTTATAATCTACTGCTTAAAGGATGTGAGTATTTTCCGGCCGGGACACGCCCTGCCGGAGATAATCGCAATCGGAGTGACGGTGGCCATGCACTTGTGGAAGAGACAGACTCTTCTCTCCATTGCAGGGGGAACCCTCAGCTATATGCTGCTTTTGCACCTGCTGGTGATATGAAAAATCCTCATACTTTTCCAGCCGGACTTTTTGCAACCTATTAAAACATAACGGCAGGCTCCGACACAGACAAAAATTATCTTACGGCAAAAAATCTGAAATGACAAAACAAAACCCCGCATATGCGGGGTTTTCATATACCGGTATTCCAGAAAAATTACCTCTTTGAGAACTGAGGAGCGCGGCGGGCTGCCTTGAGGCCGTATTTCTTCCTCTCCTTCATTCTCGGATCCCTTGTGAGGAATCCCGCTTTCTTCAGAACAGGGCGCAGATTCTCGTCGTACTGGAGAAGTGCCCTGGAGAGCCCATGCCTTATGGCTCCGGCCTGTCCCGAAACCCCTCCGCCGTTTACGTTGACCACAATGTCAAACTTGTCTGCGGTGCCGGTGAGGTTCAGTGGCTGGCGGACTATGAGCTTCAGTGTCTCAAGCCCGAAATAATCGTCGATATCCCTGCCGTTTATGGTTATTTTACCGTTTCCGCTGTATACCCTGACCCTTGCCACGGAAGACTTGCGGCGGCCTGTGCCGTAAAAATATGCCTTTGTTTCGTACATTCAGATGTCCTCCTTACTCAAAACTCCACCGCCAGGGGTTTCTGGGCCTCGTTTTTGTGGACGGGCCCCTTGTAGACTCTGAGCCTTGTCAGAGCCTTTGCCCCCAGCTTGTTGTCGGGGAGCATCCCCTTCACAGCCATCATCATAGCCTTGTCGGAATGTTCGGCCATCAGAATGCGGTAATTCACCGATTTCAGTCCGCCTACCCATCCGGTGTGATGGTAATAGATCTTCTTCTCCGCCTTGTTGCCGGTCAGTACGGCTTTGTCGCAGTTTATTATTATCACATGATCCCCGCAGTCCACATTGGGCGTAAAGGTGACCTTATTCTTGCCCCTCAGGAGCTCAGCGGCTTTTACCGCAGTGCGCCCGAGAGGTTTCCCTGCGGCGTCAAGTACATACCATTTGCGCTCGACCTCAGCGGGCTTCATAAGATAAGTGCTCATATATTCCTCCTGTAAAAATTTAATTCCAATTTTAACTTCTGATTTTCAGCGCAGGTAATAATATAGCAGATATATGGCCAAAAGTCAACAAAAACAGCCGAAAAAAATAACCATAT
>CAZYZR010000012.1:6889-20699 GCA_964651945.1 uncultured Oscillospiraceae bacterium
CGACATATTTTGATGCCGGAAAATTCACTTGTACAGGGGAGGGAAAAAGAATATACTAGTATGGGACGGACAACCGGAGAAAAATATGGTGGGATATTTTGAGAGGCTTCAGGGGCTTATAAGGAAAGCCATAGTGGAATACGACATGCTGCGGGACGGGGACAGCCTGCGGGTAGGGGTCTCCGGCGGCAAGGACAGCGTTGCCCTGGCGGCAGCCCTCTCCCGGCTGAGGGAGTACATGGGAATAGATTTCAAACTGCAGGCTGTAACTATAGACCGGTGCTTCGGAGGAATACCCGGAGATTTTTCCCCTGTGGAGGAATTTTTCCGGGAAAAGGGCATCCCCTACACAATAAAGCGCACGGACATAGGCCCGGTTATCTTCGAAAAGAGGCGGGAGAGCAACCCTTGCTCCCTCTGTGCCAGAATGAGGAGAGGGGCTCTGCACAACCTGTGCAAAGAGCTGGGGTGCAACAAACTCGCCCTCGGCCACCACCTGGATGACGCAATAGAGACCTTTTATATGAATCTGTGGTACGAGGGGAGAATAGGCACATTTTCACCTGTGACATATCTGTCAAGGAAGGACATCACGGTGATAAGGCCCATGATTCTCGCCACTGAGAGGGAGGTAATAAGCGCCTCCAGGAGAGAAAATTTCCCCGTGGTAAAATCCGCCTGCCCGGTGGACGGCCGGACGAACAGACAGAGAATCAAGGAATTCGTGGCGGAAAGGTGCATTGCCGATCCGTCTTTCAGACAAAAAAGCCTCATCGCTTTCCAGAAAAAGGACCTGGACGGCTGGGGGCCGAAAGGAAGGAAACAATGACACTCAACGAAAAACACTGCTGGGCCGAGGTGGATCTGGAGGCAATAAAAAACAACTACAACACGGTAAAGCGGTCCTCCGAACTTCCCTTTTACACCGTAGTCAAGGCCGATGCCTATGGGCACGGGGCCAAATTTCTCTCCGGGGTTTACGAGAGTCTGGGGACCTTCGGGTTCTGCACCGCCACATTCGGGGAAGCGGTGGAACTGAGGAAGGCGGGGATCACAAAACCCATTCTCATCCTTGGCTACACCCGGCCGGAAAAGGCCCACGAGCTGTTCAAAAACAACCTGACGCAGAATGTTTTCAGCTGGGAATATGCGAAGGCTTTAAACGACCGGGCTCTTTACCCCATAGACTGCCACATCAAACTGGACACCGGAATGGGCAGGCTGGGCTTTGACCTGGTGGGGGACAAAGACAGGGCTTTTGCCCGGATAAGGAGGCTTTTAAACCTTCACAACTTAAGGTTCAGCGGGATGTTCAGCCATTTTCCGGCGGCGGACGACCTGGGGCGGGAGGCCCTGGAATACACACAGAGACAGCTGGATCTTTTCCGGGAGGCAGTGGATTTCACAAAAAAGCGGGGATTTGACCTGAAAGTGCTCCATGGGCAGAATTCAGCCGGCATAGCCAGGAATCTCAGAGGCCCGTTCAACACTATGAGAGCCGGTGTGGTGCTTTACGGCTGCCAGCCTTCGGATCAGGTGGTGCTTCCGGGGATAACGCCCACGATAAAACTCAGGACAATAGTGACCCACACAAAGAAAATAAAGGCGGGGCAGTATGTTGGTTACGGCATGAACTTCAAGGCCCGGCGCGACACGGAAATAGCCACCCTGGCAGCGGGGTATCGGGACGGGGTCACCAGGCGACTGGGGTTCTGCGGACACAGAGTGGAGATCAACGGAAAACTCTGGCCCACAGCCGGGAATATCTGCATGGATCAGATGATGGTGGATGTCACCGGGGGAGATGTAAAGCCCGGAGACGAGGTCACCGTTATAGGCGGTTGCGGCGAAAACAGCTTTGAGGAGACCGCAAAAAGGGTGGGGACAATCCCCCACGAACTTATGTGCAACATATCAAAGAGGGTACCCAGAGTCTACACCGAAAAAGGCAAAATTGTGCAGATAACCTATTACATGTAAAATCCGTCAGACGATGCATTTGCTTTTCCGAAAGTTCCCGTTTGCCTTATTTTACAAAACAAGCCGCAAATGCAGTATATTTTCCGATTTAAATTCCGGGTTTGCACCGCCGGCTTGTAATAAAAAGTCGGGACAGAAGCGCAATACGAGCAATCCTTAAGGGCAATATCCGGCTGCATCGTTTTTGTGCGAAAAAATTCATTTAACCCATTCGCCCAGGTTTTCCGGGGCGAATTTTTTCTTCCCTTTTTCTGATCACCGTTATACGTCACATTGATTCGGGAAAAATTTTATGCCGGGGGTTCACAGTCAGCCGTTCCCCCGGGTGTCAGATTAAACTTTTTCATAGAAAAAACGCCTCCGCAAATTTGTTTTCGGGCAGTCCAAAACCGTTGATTTCCCTTAAAGTCAGCCTCTTTTTTGACAAAAAACCGGGTTAATGATATAATACAAAAAATTTTACAGTCCCGCCGGCCTTTACAATTGTTTTTGCCGGCGGGACACAGCGGGAGATTTTATGAAAGAGGCCTTTGAAAAGGCGATAAAACTTATAAAGGAAAACACCGGGAGACTGTGCCGGACCGCCCTTTGCCTCTCGGTGCTGGCGGCAGGGTGTATTTGGCTCTGTTACAGCATGGGCGTGGTGAAAGTGAACGACGGAGAAAACTCCTCCACCCTGGTCACTGTGATAAGCGACGAAGAGGGCCTTATGGATCTGGCCGGGGTTAAACTTGCGGAAAAAGACAGCGTCATGTACACTTCCTTTGAGGGGAACTACAGAGATCTGACCGTGAGGAGGGCATACCGGGTGCCGGTGACTGCGGACGGCGGGACGACCGACGCCTTAATAAACGGGGGCACAGTGGGGGAATGCCTGGAACTCGCCGGAGTGAACCTTGACGAAAACGACTACACTGTCCCCAGTATAAAAGCCCCGGTAAAAAGCGGGGATCGGATAAGGGTCTACAGGGTGGAGTATATGGACAACCAGTATGAGGAGGACGTGCCTTACGAGACAAACTACAAGTACTCCAGCCTCCTTTACAAAAACAAGTGGCGGAACTACACCCTGCAGGACGGGAAAAACGGCAAGAATCTGGTGACCTACCGTGAGAGATACGTGGACGGAGAGCTGGAGCTCGCCCTTATAAGCAAAGTAGAGGTTATCGAAAAACCCGTGGAGAGGGTGGTGCTGGCCTACGGAAAAGAGCCGGTATCCCCGCTGGAAGGACCTCCCGGGGTTACCGTGTCCGGAGGTGTCCCTACCGGCTACTCCAGGCTTATCCCCTCAGTCAGGGCCACGGGCTACACTGCCTCCCGAGGCAGAGGGGCGTCCGGTCTCGGGCTGTACTGCGGTACTGTGGCGGTAAACCCTGCGGTCATCCCCTACGGCACCAAGATGTACATTTCCAGCACTGACGGCCAGTTCATATACGGCTGGGCCATAGCCACGGACACCGGGGGATCCCTGCTGAACGGCTCTGTGGGAGTTGATCTCTTTTACGACACCTACACAGAGAGCCTTCTGAACGGCGTTATCACAGTAAATATATACGTCTACTGATTCAGGGGGAATTTTACTCCGCCGCCTCGGAACTTAAGCGGTTTCACAGTAAACCACGACTGCCGCATACTGTATAACAAAAATAAAACCAACCCCCACCCTTCAAAAGGAAGGCGGGGGTTTTCGGCTTATACACATTAAATAACCTGCCGGGAATGCCCTGCAGGCATTTCTTCACTTTTTTGCAATAAAAAATTTTCATTGCTCCGGGGGGATTCCCAGGGGGAGTCTTACTGTAAACGTACTGCCCTCCCCGGGCTTTGAGTCCACAGAGACAGTCCCCCCGTGGGCCTTTACCACATGCTTTACTATTGAGAGGCCCAGCCCCGTGGAAGAGGTGTTTTTGTTTCGGGACTTGTCCACCACGTAAAATCTCTCGAAAATCCTCTCCTTGTCCCGGGGAGATATTCCTATTCCGGTGTCCCGCACCGTGAGGATTGCACTGTCCCCCTGCTTTTTAAGGTCTATTCTGACTTTCCCCCCGGGGATGTTGTATTTCACCGCGTTGGACACTAGGTTGTGGACAAGCTGGTACATCCGCCCCTCATCCGCCATTATGTCCACCTTTTCCGCTTTCGTCTCAATGTCTATTCCCCGGGCCCTGGCGGGAGTGGTCTCGGACCGCACCGCGTCCAGAAGGACCTCATCCAGGGGAATCAGCTCCTTTTCAAACCCGTAGCCGCTCTCAAGGTTTGATATTTTGATTATGTCGTTTATCATATCCAGGAGGTTGTTGGCATTGCTCTCCACTACGCCGGCGAACTTCCTCACATCCTCGTCCTTTGCCATGCCGTTTGCGATAAGCTGGCTGTACCCCAGGATATTAGTCAGTGGGGTCTTCAGCTCGTGAGTGACGTTGTCAGTGAAAATGCGCCTGTCCTCCTCGCTCTCCACCTGCCGGGTAATGTCGGTTATCACTATCACCGCGCCGTTTTCCCCGGTATTGTCCTCTGTCCGGCTGCCGGGGTTGGGGCTCACCGTCCGCTGGTAGTGTCCCTCTTTCCACTCAAAAGTGCAGTGGGAAGTTTCCCCCGACACAGCCCGGGGCAAAAGCCGGGATATACGGGGTATGTCCACACACCGGGCAAAATCCCGGGGCAATTCCGGCAGGGAAAATATCTTTGCTGCCTCCCGGTTTGCCCGGACAATATCCCCTCCCGATCCGCAGACCATTATTCCCTCCTTTATATTCATAAAAATGTTCTGGAATTTCATTTTTTCCCGGTTGAGACTTTCCAGCTGCCGGTTAATTATGTCGTTCTGGGACTTTATTTTGTCCACAAAATCGGAGAGTTCCGGGTATATTTCCCCCTGCCCGGTCTCAATATCGTAATTTTCTATGGTCTTTACTATCCTTTTGGTGGTCTTCCCTGAGATAAACAGGACAAACGCCATTATGCAACCGGCCCCGAGAAGGACAAAGGGAGTGACTTTGTAAAAAAAATCCCCGGCGAACCCGGCTGTGGTGATTCCCAGCCTGACCACACCCTGGTCCCCCACTTTTACCGCGCTGTAGTAGACCGTCTTTTTTTCGGTATCGGAGTATCTCCGGGCCCGACCGCTTCCCTCCCTCAGGGCTGCGGCTATCTCCCGCCTACCCGAGTGGTTTCCCATATCCCGAGGCGGGTACTCCGAATCAAAGATCACCTTGCCGGAGGAGTCCACAAAGGTTATTCTCCCCTCCACCCCGGGATCCAAATCCGAGAGGGTCCGGGGTATTTCATCCCGGGGACTGCTTTCAAGTATATCCGCCAGGAGCCTGGTCTGGGACAGGGACTGCCGGTGCATCGTGCTGCGCAAAAACCGGGCGAAGGCTAGCATGCACACCCCAATGGTGAGAAGGCAGGTCATAACCCGGCTAACTGTGTTGTTTCTTATTATTCTCTTCTGCATATATTATTCTGCCTTGTACCCGACACCTCTGACGGTCTTTATTATCTCTCCCCCCTCGCCCAGTTTCTGGCGCAGGGTTTTTATGTGCATGTCAATGGTCCTGCTCTCCCCCACAAAACTGTCCCCCCAGACCCTGTCCATTATCTGCCTCCTGGAAAAAACCTGCCCGGGGTTTGATATGAGCAAAAGCAGCAGATTGTACTCCTTCAGCGTGAGTTCCACCGGATGGCCCCCCGATTCCACCAGGTGCTGACCGGGATACACCCGCACATCCCCGCAGGATATGACTTCCCGGCGTCCCCCGGGGTCCGTGCGGCGCAGCACCCGTCTCACCCTGCTTATCAGCTCCATAACCCCGAAGGGTTTTGGCACATAGTCGTCCGCCCCCATATCCAGGGCCTTTACCCTGTCTATTTCCGCTGTCTTTGCGGTGAGCATTATCACCGGAATCCCCCGGGTTTTGGGGTTTGACCTGAGCTGCTTTAAAATTTCCATCCCGTCGGTATCCGGGAGCATAATGTCAAGTATTACCAGATCCGGCATCTCCCGGGCCATCCGGGAGGAAAACCGCCGGAAATCGGAAAACCCTCTGGCCTCATATCCCGCCGACTGCAGGGCGTATGTCACCAGGTTGTTAATATTCTCATCGTCCTCTATGCACCAGATTTTCATTTTCCCTCCGAATTTTTTGGCTTGATTTTACAATTCAATTATACATTTGCTCACATTGCATTGTAAATAAACCCGAGGAGGGGCAAAGTAAAATCAAAGTAAAATTTTATACCGAAGGGGATTTTTAAAAAATTCTATTCCCCCGGCCCGGGAAATTTTGCAAAGTAAAAAATGTGCGGACGCCGACTTCCGATGGGAAAGGGAATATTTTATCCAGGACAAAACCGCCCGGGACAAACTCCGGGGTACAGGGAGCACAAGGACATATTAATTGTTGATAAAAGCCGGAGGTTAGTATATACTGATTGAGAGCGGCCGGCAGTATGCCCAAAGAGCCGCATTAAAGACAGAACAAGGAGACAAATATGGCAGATATAGGCAAATTGCGCAGTATTGTGGACGGACTGCGGGACACCATAGCGGATGTGAACGACAAAGTGTGGAAGTACAGCGAGCTGTATTTCAAGGAGTTCAAATCCGCCCGGACGTTGGCGGAAGTGGCGGAAAAGCACGGATTTCACACCCAGATGGGAGTATGCGGAATCCCCACGGCCTTTGTGTCCTCCTGGGGCACAGAGGGGCCGAAAATCGGAATTCTCGCCGAATACGACGCCCTGGACGCCCTCAGCCAGAAGTGCGGGGAGACGGAAAAATGCCCCGACGAAGGAAAGTCCCGGGGAGATCCGGGCCACGGGTGCGGGCATAACAGCCTGGGAGCAGGCTCCCTGGGGGCCTCCATCGCCCTGAAGGAGTACTGCGAGCGGACGGGCACAAAGGCACAGATATATTTCTTCGGCTGTCCCGCGGAGGAAAACGGCAGCGGAAAGGTGTTTATGGCAAGAGACGGGCTCTTTGGCGACATGGACATATGCCTCACATGGCATCCCAGCGATTCAAACAATATAACGGGGACGAGTTCCCTGGCTTGTATCAGCGTAAAGTACCGGTTCCACGGGGTGGCAAGCCACGCCGCCCGGGTCCCCCACCTGGGCAGGAGCGCCCTGGATGCCTGCGAACTTATGAACGTAGGGGTAAACTACCTTCGCGAACACATTATACCTGAGGCCAGGGTGCACTATTCCTACCTTGACGCCGGCGGAAAATCCCCCAACGTGGTGCAGGACTACGCCTGTACATTCTACTTTATCCGCGCCCCCAAAGTAAAACAAGCCCTGGAGATAATGGAGAGGGTGGATGAGATAGCCAGGGGGGCCTCTATAATGACGGGGACAAAGCTGGAGGTCACCCACATGGACGGGCTGTCCGACTACATCCCCAATGAGACACTGTCCAGACTTATGTACGAGAGTTTCTGCGATATAGGCGTCCCCGCCTATACCCGGGAGGAAAAGCGGCTGGCGGAAAAATACAGCAGGACTTTCGATCCGGAGGAACTCGCCCTCAAAAAGCGGGAGCTCTGCCGAGAAAACGACCTCGAGGACGGGAGCTATGACGGGGTATTTCTGGACAACAGGGTCACACCCTATGTCCACAACCCGAAACTCGCCATGCCCGGCTCTACGGATGTGGGGGATGTGAGCTACTGCGCCCCCACTGCCCAGTTTATGGGTGCCACCGTGGCAATAGGCACGCCCGGGCACTCCTGGCAGATGACCGGACAGGGGACCACAAGCTACGCCCACAAGGGAGTGGTAAACGCCGCCCGGGTCCTGGCTCTGACCGCAATAAAAGCCGTTGAAAATCCCCGGATCATTAAAAAGGCGAAAGAGGAGTACAAAAAAGCAGTGCCCGACGGCTATATCTGCCCCACAGACCCCGCCTTTATGCCGGATATAAATTGGTGATTAAATTTTACCTTTTTAAAATACGATCCCAGGTGGGATAACAAATAAATTTAAAAACTCCCGGAGCATAAGCTCCGGGAGTTTTTATTGTGTCTTGTCGTGGAAAAGAATATCCTCCACATTGCAATCGAGGATAAAACAAAGGGTGTCAAGTGTCCTGGTGGTAATCGCTTCACCCTTTTTCATTCTGTGAATGGTGTTTGCTGAGATCCCGTGCTTAAAAATAAGCTCATACTCCGTTATACCTTTTTTAAGCAATGTCTCGTAAAAGGGACCGTATGAAATCATATATTATCCTCTCGGATAACAGTTTAACATAATTAAAATATTGACTATACTCAATAAATTGAGTATAATGACAGATATTACTCACACTAGTGTGAAACAGAAAGGAGGATTTAAATGAAAACCTGGAAACTTGTGTCCGGAATCCTGTCACTTGTTGCCTCGGCGCTGGTGCTGTTTCAGTCCTGCGCAGCGGGGATGTACAATACACTGGAGTCTAATCGGGAGGTCAGCGGATCCCGGGGATTTCTCGTGGCAATTATGATGATTGCAGGAGGGATAGTTTCTATCGTGACGAGAAACGGAAGCAAGGGCGGTAGCATAGCGATCTGTGTGCTTTACGGCCTGGGCGCCTTGGTGGGCTTTGCCATGGCAGGCAGTTTCACCGACCTGAACATCTGGGCGGGCTGGTGCCTTATCTGCGCCGTACTGGGAGTCGTCTCGATTTTCAAGGGGCGCAAAAACAAAAAAGCCGGAGAACCCCGGCAAACCGATGAAGGAGAAAAAGTATGAAAAAATTTTTTGCAATGCTCACTGCCCTGGCGCTGGCATTTTCCCTTGTGTCCTGCTCCTCCGATTCAGGCAGTTCTGAGCAGACAGACGAATCACGGTCCGGGGCAAAATCGGAAGTGCGGGAAAATCTTGAGGCTTCGCAGATAGAGCAGACTGTGATCTACGATGAAAACAACATAAAAATTACAGCCACCGGCATGTCCGGGGACCTGTTCGGTGAAAATCTGGATCTGCTAATAGAGAACAACACAGAACAGGATCTTCTTGTGGAATCGGCAGGTGCTGCCAACCTAGGAGGATTTTCCGTGGGCACATCCCTTTGGTGTGAAGTCGCAGCGGGCAAAAAGGCAAATGACAGCTTGTCCTTCGACAGCACCGACCTGAAAAACTGCGGGATAGAGTACATTACGGATATGACTTTCTCGCTGGATATAAACAACTCCAACTGGCAAGAACTCTATCAGACCGGGGATATTCACCTGGAGACATCCAACGCCGGAAAATATACCCCCGACTATGAGCCCCGGGGTGATGTTGTTTACGACGGCAACGGAATAAAGATCACCGCACAAGGCCGGGAGAGCGAGGGCATTATAAGCGACAACATCGTAAAAGTCTATATCGAAAACAATTCCGACAAGCTTTACACAATACAGACCTCGGATATGTCGATAAACGGCTTTATGGTAGACGGAATATTTTCCTGTGACGTTCTCCCCGGCACAAAGGCCGTGGATTACATATCAGTTATGGGAAGCGACATAGATGAGAACAACATCACCGAGATAACTGATGTGGAGCTGAAATTCCACTTTGTGGACTTCAATAACTTTATGGATTCCTTTGACACCGATTCGGTTACCATAACATTCTGACAGGGCAAAATTTTCTCATTAAAGCGGGAACGGATTTATAACTTCCTGATCCCAACAGGTTTACAAGACCTGCCCTGCGGGAAAATCACTGGTTTATGACTTTACTCATTCCCGTATTGTCCCCTTAGTAACAGAACATCATTTTACACATTCCTCCCGCTCTTTGGGGGACTTAAAGGAGACAGGGAAAAACTTAACTGCTTTGCTGGTTCCCACACCGGTAATTTTTTGGTGAAATCTCCGCTTTGATTCAAAAAAAATTGCGGCTGAAAGAAAAAGCAGTCCAAATTAAAAATCCCCCGGAAAACCGGGGGATTTTTTCATTTTATTTTCCGGGCAGGGTCTATTAAAAAATTTCTCCTGCCTCTTGTGTAAATTTTGCTTTGTCCTATTTTTTAGGGGCAATGGATCTGGGCTTTACCTCCTTAGGTATCGGGCAGACATAGCCGTCCCCCACCCTTTCCTTCCACTCATCCCTGGCCCGCCGGACAGTTTCTTTGTCGGTGTAAAGCTGTATCACCGCCGCTGCCATGGCCTTGGCCGCATAGATAAGGCCTTTGTGAGCTATGGAAGATTTCCCCTGGGCCACTACCTGCCAGGAGTGTCCGGGGGTGCCGGCCGCCCAGCAGGCGGTTGAAAGCTGGGCTGTGGGGCAAATCCAGCTCACATCCCCCACATCGGAAGAGCCCGGCATAGGGGTGTCATCGGGAATATATGGGAACACCATATCGTATATCGGCTTTCCCTCCTGCTCCAGGAGCTTTTGTTTCAGATCCCTGTCGCTCACCCTTTTTGCGTATTTTTGGGCAGCGGAAATGTTTTTAGGCATTGTGGACTGAAGTTTTCTTGCAAACTCCAGCTCCTCCTCGGTGTAGACCGGCCGGGGTGTCTCGCGAAGCTTTTTATCCAGAAGGGATTCCAGCACTGTGTTGGGTATCACGTTGGAGCAGGCTTTTACGAAATCCACCTCCACCGCGGTCTCGGTCATAAGTGCAGCCCCCTTTGCTATATTGGTGACTCGCCTGTATATGTCCCGGGCCTGGGAGTTCTGCGGAGCTCTGAGAAGATACAGCACCTCCGCCTCCCGCTGAACCACGTTGGGTGAAAATCCCCCCGTGTTGGTGACGGCGTAGTGCATCCTGGCCTCCGGGATCACATGCTCGCGCAGGTAGTTCACTCCTACGTTCATAAGTTCCACTGCGTCCAGGGCGCTGCGCCCCAGGTATGGGACCCGGGAGGCGTGGGCAGCCACCCCTTTGAATTTATAGCTCACCTGAATGTTCGCTAGGGTCGATCCGCTGGCAACCACATTAGAATCCCCCGGGTGCCAGGTTATGGCCAGATCCAGGTCGTCAAAGACCCCGTCTCTTGCCATAAACGCCTTTCCGCTGCCACCCTCTTCTCCGGGGCAGCCAAAATAAATTACGGTGCCGTTGACTTTTGCGGACTCCAGATACTCCTTTACCGCCACGGCTGCCGCCAGGGAGGCTGTCCCCAGCAAGTTGTGTCCGCACCCGTGGCCGTTGCCCCCCTTTTCCACGGGACAGTGCTCTGTGGCCCCGGCCTCCTGGCTCAACCCGGACAGGGCGTCAAACTCCCCAAGAAGGCCTATCACCGGCCTCCCGCTTCCGTACTTTGCGGAAAAGGCGGTGTCGATCCCCGCTTCCTTTTCCTTTACCTCAAAGCCCTCCCGGCGGAGGGTGTCACACAGCCGCCTGACCGAGTCGTACTCCACAAAGGCGGTCTCGGGCCTGTCCCAGATCCTGTCGGAAAGACCGGTGAATTCCCGGGCTTTTTCGTCGACAATCTTCGTAAATTCCTCGTACATAAACTTTTCTCCTTAAAAAATCCTTGATTCGCCGCAATGCTCTCTTTTTATTTTACCCCGGGGTCCCGATTCCTGCCTGCTGACAGCGATAAATTTTGCCGCAGGGTCCAAAAATCAAGCTTTTCCTGATTTTCCCCGACCGGTCGGACAGAATACAGAGAGGATCGGAATTTTTAAAAAGGGTGCGGAATAAATCTCCAAAGACCTTTTTTTAAAACATTTTCTGCCGGCCCCGAGTTGGCATTGCAAATTAACATCAATATTATATATTCATTTCTGCCCGTTAATCAAGGAAATATTTGAAAAAGGCCCAATAATTGCCGGGGGCTTTGTCAAAAACAAAAAATCCCCCGAGAGGGATTTTTGAAAATTTCCTCAGGCCAAAAGCGCCAGAGCTTTGTTTAAAACGGTGATGTCCACTTTTTTTGTGTCCCCACCGTACTCCCCGTCCAGAGTCCAGGGAACAGGCTGTTCAAACCGGAAAGAGACCTTGCTGGTCTTAAAGTGCTGTATAAAGGGGTTATCCCCTATTGTCTGTGCCAGGACCGAGGTTATTATGGCGTTCAAATCCATTATGTTTTCAGGGGCCTTTATAAGCGTCACTTCAAATAAGCCATCGTCCAGTTTCACGTCCTTCATCATCTGAAAGTGCATCCCCCCTATGCTGGTAGAGGAGGACACCGACCCGTATATGTACTTGCCGGAAAAACTTGCCGTGGGGGTGGTCACCGTGGCGGCGTGGCTCTCCCCGATGGGCAGGTGCTTTAACGCCTCCACAATGTAGGCAGCATGACCTAAGTTGTTCTTCTGCTCCTGAGGGGTGGCGTAGGAAACCTGGGTGAATGCCCCAAAAGCCGCAATATAGGTGAAATATTTGTTTCCGAATTTGCCCACATCGAAGTAGAAGGGCTTTGCCGAGGCAATTGCCTTCCGCGCCCGCGCCACATCCCCCGGTATTCCCAGAGTGGCGGCAAAGTCGTTGGTGGACCCGGTGGGTATGTACCCCAACACCGGCCTGTAAGTTGTGTTCATTACGGCGTTGACCAGGTGATTGAGGGTCCCGTCTCCCCCGCAACAGACCACAAGGTCAAAGTCCCCGCCGTCGCGGGGTATTATCTCTTCGCACCCGCAATTTTCCGTTATGGGGGCAACCGTGACCCTGTACCCTGCGCCCCGGAGTATCTGTATAACCTCCGAAAGCCTCTGTCCTGCGGTCTTCCTACCGCTCCTGGCGTTGTACAAAAGCAGCAGACTTTTGACCATATATATCCCCTTTAAAATTTGAAGTAAAATCTATTATAAACTGATAATACACTAAAACGAAATTTCAATAAATAGCACTGCCCCATATTGTCACAATTTGTAACAGACTTTTCACCCGGATTTCTCATTATTTTTTCTTTTTGCACATAAAAGTCCTTTAAAAGGGACAGGCGACGACAGAGAAGGGAGGGTAAAGGACGGTATCCGGGTTCAGTGTTGACCCTTCCGGCAAAATTATGTATAATAGCCCTGTATCGTCAAGTTTATGACACATTTTCCCGGAATGGCTGCCGGGGTATTATGTCCGAGGTTTTTTAAAGCAGATGAAAGTTTTATCCGTAGTGGTTCCTTGCTACAACGAGGAAGAAGTCCTGGATATATTTTACCGGGAGATAGCGAAAGTGGCCCGGAGTATTTCCGGATGCCGCTTTGAGTTTATATTTGTAAACGACGGCTCCTCCGACGGCACTCTGAAAATAATGAAAGAGCTGGCCCGGGAGGACGACAGGGTAAAATACCTTTCCTTTTCCCGCAATTTCGGAAAGGAGCGGGCTATGTACGCCGGGCTCAAAAACCGGAGCGGGGACTTTGTGGCAGTAATGGATGCGGATCTGCAAGACCCCCCGGAGCTGCTGCCTCAGATGATCAAGGGCATAGAGGAGGGCTATGACTGCGTGGCCGCCCGCCGAGTCACCCGCAAAGGGGAGCCCGCCATAAGGAGCTTTTTTGCCAGGGCTTTCTACAAGCTGATGTCCAAAATTTCCAGCACAGAAATCGCGGACGGTGCCAGGGATTACCGCCTGATGACCAGGCAGTTTGTAAACTCTGTGCTGCAGCTGAAGGAGACCAACAGGTTTTCAAAAGGGCTTTTCGGCTGGGTGGGGTATGACACCAAGTGGATCGAATATGAAAACGCCGAGAGGGCCCGGGGGGAGACCAAGTGGTCCTTTTGGGGGCTGCTTATCTACAGCATAGACGGAATAGTGGCGTTTTCCACCCTTCCTTTGGGGATCAGCGTGGCACTGGGGCTGTTTTTCTGCCTGGTGGCGTTTGCCGCCATCATATTTATAATAGTCAGGACCCTTATGTTCGGAGACCCGGTGGCGGGCTGGCCTTCCCTGGTCTGCATAAT